>NZ_CP063194.1:2246734-2567696 GCF_028609865.1 Corynebacterium jeddahense | reverse complement strand
CGCCCGCTCCTTTTCGCTTCTTCCGCCCGTTCCACACTCGCTGGGGAGTCGGGGGCGGGGCACTACCTGCTGTTCCACAATGTTATCCACAGGTGTGGACAGGTCGCGGGGCGGCGTTGTCCACAGGCTGCACACCGGCTGTGGAAAACTATGCGCCGCGGTAGATAACTCCCCTGCCAGCGGAAATACGCCGACTCGCGGGAAAGTCTCAACCGAAACTTCACAGTTATCCACAGGCCTGTGCGGGCCGAGAGTGTGAGATTGTGGTGATTGCATCATTGTTACCCGCTCCGTGCACGGCCTGTCTAAATTTCGGCGGCGCCCGGGGCTGTGGATAACTCGGCGCTTCGAACACGCGTCCAGGTTCTCCCAGCAGTTTCGCAGGAAACGTCGGCGTTTCGCGGCGCCACCTGCGCAAAAACACAGTCGTGTAATTCCGGGGGTACCCGTCCGACAGGCGTCGCAAAGCAACGCTCGGATTTGGCCCGGCGGGCGGAATTCGCGTAGTCTGAAGCTCGTCTTTACGTCAGCCTGGCTGGCGTACTTCAGAGAGCACCGCCCCCGCCGGGCCCCGGGCCGCCTCGCGGCGAGCTGGCGAAGGCGCTGCACGCGAACCGCGCTCCGCAGGAGCCGAACCGCATCTCACCTGAAACGTTCATCTTTGGAACGGCCCCCGGGAGGCCCGTTCTTCGACCCCTCAAGGAGTCCACCGTGTCCAAGCGGACTTACCAGCCGAACAACCGCCGCCGCGCCCGTAAGCACGGCTTCCGCGCGCGTATGCAGACCCGCGCCGGCCGCGCCATCGTGTCCGCGCGCCGCAAGAAGGGCCGCGCGAAGCTCACCGCATAGTCGCGTAACCGACGTGCTCCCCCGCCCGCACAAACTCACCTCGTCCGCCGACTTCAAAGCGGCGATGAAGGAGGGTGTGCGCGCGGGGTCTCGTACGTTAATGGTCCATGTGCGAACCCGCCCGGACGTGGCCGTCGAGGGCGGGCCGCGCTTCGGCCTCGTGGTATCCAAGCAGGTGGGCAACGCGGTGACGCGGCATGCCGTGTCGCGCAAGCTGCGCAACGTGGTGCTCCAGCGGGGGGTCGCGGCAACGCTGCCGCGCAACGTGGACTGCGTTATCCGTGCGCTACCCCCCGCGGCGGGAGCGACGAGCGACGAGCTCGCCCGCGACCTGCGCAAAGCGCTGGGTAAGGCGCAGGGAACGCGCTGATGGCCTACGTCAACTTCGCCGGCGGCGAGATCCCCGAGGCGAAGGGGCCGGCCGCGAAAGCGCTGGTCGGGCTCATCCGCGGTTACCAAAAGTATGTCTCACCCCTTAAGATGGGCGGGACCTGTCGTTTTCTGCCAGTATGCAGTGCGTATGCGCTGGAGGCCGTGTCGCGGCACGGCGCGGTCCGCGGCGGGCTCATGGCCACCGCCAGGCTGTGCAAGTGCGGCCCCTGGCACCCCGGGGGCTACGACCCGGTGCCGGGAAGCATCTCGGGCAGCATCGAAGTGAGTGAGGAGTAACACCGGAACGTGCTGAACTTTATCTATTGGCCGATTTCCTGGGTGCTGAGGTTTTGGCACGAGGTCATCGGCTACGTCATCCCCAAGGACACGGGCGTCGCGTGGATCCTCGCGATCGTGCTGCTGACGTGCACCGTGCGCCTGTTCCTGCTCAAGCCGATGGTGAACCAGATGCGGTCCACCCGCAAGATGCAGGAAATGCAGCCGCGGATGCAGGAGATCCGCGAGAAGTACAAGAACGACCAGCAGAAGATGGCGGAAGAGACGCAGAAGCTCTACCGCGAGATGGGCACCAACCCGCTCGCGTCCTGCATCGTCCCGCTCGTGCAGATGCCGATCTTCATCGGCCTGCTCCACGTGCTGCGCTCGTTTAACCGCACCGGCACATCCGGCGGCGGACTGGGCATGTCCATCGAGGAGAACCGCCAGACCGCCAACTACGCCTTCCCGGCGTCGGACGTGCAGTCCTTCCTCGACGCGAACTTCTTCGGCGTGCCCATCTCGGCGTACATGTCCATGCCGGAGGAGGCCTACGCCGCGTTCACCGGCGCGGAGGACCTCACGCGCGCGAAGATCGTCGCGGTCTGCCTCCCGCTGCTCCTCCTGTGCGCGGTGTTCACGCACTTCAACGCGCGCCTCATGGTCAACCGCCAGCAGGAGCGCCGCGCGTCCGGCAAGGTCGCCGCGCCGACCGGCGAGAACGCCGCGATGATGGAAGCCCAGATGGGCATGATGAACAAGATGATGCTCTGGTTCATGCCGATCATGATCCTGGCCACCGGCATCATCTGGCACGTCGGCCTGCTGTTCTACATGCTCACCAACAACGTGTGGACGTTCTTCCAGACGATCCTCCTCAACAACAAGATGGACAAGGAAGAGGCCGCCGAGGAGGCCCGCAAGGTGGAACTCAAGCGCACCACCGCGCCCGCCCCCGGCGCCCGCAAGGTCGACCGCCGCACCAAGAAGCAGCGCAAGCAAGGCAAGTAGCGGCTGCGTATCGACGCACCTCACGGCCCCGGTCACGTACCGGGGCCGTTTCGCGTCTGGGGGCCGACTAGAGTTGCTGGCATGTCCGACACCACCCCTGCAGCCGTGGCCGGCGTCTTCGGCGACCGCCTCGCCCTCGCCGAGGCCTACCACGAGTCCCTGGCCACGACGGCGGCCGAGCGCGGGTTCATCGGCCCGAAGGAGGTGGAGCGCCTCTGGGAGCGCCACATCCTCAACTGCGCCGTCATCGCGGAGGCGTTCGGGCCGGGCCTCAAGGTCGCCGACATCGGCTCCGGGGCGGGCCTGCCCGGCATCCCACTCGCCATCGCGCGCCCGGACCTCGCCGTCACGCTCATCGAGCCGCTGCTCAAGCGCTCGACGTACCTCGGCGAGGTGGCAGCCGAGCTCGGGCTGGACAACGTCACGGTCGTCCGCGGGCGCGCCGAGGACCAGCAGAAGGGCGCCTTCGACGCGGTGACCTCCCGCGCCGTCGCGCCGCTGGGTAAGCTCGCCGGGTGGTCGCTGCCGCTTGTGAAGGGCGGTGGCGCGATGGTCGCGATGAAGGGCGAGTCCGTGGCCGAGGAGCTCGAGCGCGACCGCCGCGAGATCGAGCGGGCCGGCGGCGCGGACGCGGAGATCCTCACCGTCGGCGGGGACGTGCTGGCGCAGCCGACCACGTTGATCCGAATCGTGCGCAGGAAGAAGGGGGCGTAGATGGAGAACTGGGACGAGACTCCGGTGATGGAGGCGGCGATGCGGGCGGCGCGTGTGTCGTCGAGAAGCGAAACGCTCCCGAAGCCGGACTCGCCGCGCGTGATCACGGTGGCGAACCAGAAGGGCGGCGTGGGCAAGACCACGACGAGTGTGAACCTCGCCGCGAGCCTGTCCCGGCTCGGGCTGAAGGTACTGGTCATCGACCTCGACCCCCAGGGCAACGCCTCGACGGCGCTCGGCGCGGAGCACACCTCCGGCACGACGTCGAGCTACGAGGTGCTCATCGGCGAGGCGGCCGCGGCGGACGCTGTGCAGCAGAACCCGGACAACGAGAACCTCTTCTGCATCCCCGCCACCATCGACCTCGCGGGCGCGGAGATCGAGCTCGTCTCCATGGTGCGCCGCGAGTACCGCCTCCACGACCAGATCCGCCGCGGCTTCCTCGACGAGCACGGGTTCGACTACGTGTTCATCGACTGCCCGCCCTCACTCGGCCTGCTCACCATCAACGCGATGACTGCGGTGGACGAGGTGCTCATCCCCATCCAGTGCGAGTACTACGCGCTCGAGGGCGTGGGCCAGCTGCTGGGCAACATCGGCATGATCCGCGAGCACCTCAACGACAACCTGCACATCTCGGGCATCCTGCTCACGATGTACGACGCGCGCACGAAGCTCGCCTCCGAGGTCGCCGAGGAGGTGCGCGGGCAGTTCGGCCAGGTGGTGCTGAACAACGTCATCCCTCGCTCCGTGAAGGTCTCGGAAGCGCCCGGCTACGGCCAGACCGTCATCGACTACGACCCCGGCTCGCGTGGCGCGCTCGCCTACTTCGACGCGGCGAAAGAGCTGGCCAAGCGCGGCGACTACCAGCCGCACCCCACCACCGGCCCGATCGGCGTGAGCCCCGAAGTCTACGCCCAACTGGATGAAGAGGAGTAACACCATGGCAGAACGCAAAGGCGGCCTCGGCCGCGGACTCGCGGCGCTCATCCCGTCGGCGCCCGCGGACATCGACAAGGAGGGCAAGACCCCGGGCATCGGCGGCGGCGCGTCCGACGTCATCTTCGGCAAGCAGCAGCAGCGTGACGACGCCCCGAAGGCCACCCCCCGCACCGTCAAGGGCGCCCCGACCGTCACCCCGAAGCGCGACAACGTCATGCAGCCCGTGCCGGTGGGCGCGCGCTACCAGGAGATCCCGCTCGGCCAGATCATCCCGAACCCGAAGCAGCCGCGCCAGGTCTTCGACGAAGACGAGCTCGCCGAGCTGGTCCACTCCATCCGCGAGTTCGGCCTGCTCCAGCCCATCGTCGTGCGCGACACGCCGGAGGGATTCGAGCTCATCATGGGCGAGCGCCGCTGGCGCGCCGCGTCGAAGGCGGGTCTGAAGCACATCCCGGCGATCGTGCGCGAGACCTCCGACGAGGACATGCTGCGCGACGCGCTGCTGGAGAACATTCACCGCGTGCAGCTCAACCCGCTCGAGGAGGCCGCCGCCTACCAGCAGCTGCTCGACGAGTTCGGCGTCACCCAGGAGCAACTCGCCGACAAACTCGGCCGCTCGCGCCCCGTGATCACGAACGCGATCCGCCTGCTCAACCTGCCCGTCGGCGTGCAGCGGCGCGTCGCCGCGGGCGTGCTCTCCGCCGGCCACGCGCGCGCCATCCTCGGCGTCAAGCTCGGCGAGGACACCGCCGCGGCCCAGGAGCAGCTCGCCGACCGCATCGTCGCGGAGGGCCTGTCCGTGCGCGCGACCGAGGAGGCCGTCGCGCTCATCAACGCGAACGGGAAGGCGCCGGAGAAGCCGAAGCGCGAGCCGGTGCCGCAGCCGGAGTACCTCTCGCGCGCCGCGGACTCGCTCGCGGACGCGTGGGACACGAAGGTGTCGGTGACCATGGGCAAGCGCAAGGGCAAGATTGTCGTCGAGTTCGGGGACAAGGACGACTTCGAGCGCATCATGGCGCTCATCCAGGGCACCGACTAGCTAGGCGAGCTCCTCGCGCAGGAGCTCGACGAAGGAGTACGTGCCCGTCGGGCGCGTGTCGTGGTCGAGCAGGTAGAGGCGCTTCACGGCCACCACGACCGCCTCGGCGATGGCGTCGCGCTGCGCGGGGTCGGTGAGCACTGCGAGGTCGCCCGGGTTGGTGAGGTAGCCCGCCACGAGCTCCACCGACGGCATCCGGGTCATGCGCAGCATCTCCCAGGTGCGGGCGTGGTTGCGGCAGTTCTGCAGGTCCGTGCGCGCGGCCACCTCGCGCTGGATGTAGCCGGACAGCGTCTCCCCGGTGAGCGAGGAGCTGCCGTGCTCCGAGCCGAAGTAGAACGTGGCCACGCCGTTGGCCTTCTCGTTCGGGTACGAGTCCAGGCGCAGGGAGATGAGCAGATCCGCGTTGAAGCTGTTCGCTAGGTCCGCGCGCTGCTTGTTCGAGGGGTTGTCCCCGCGCGGGCGCGAGAGGATCGTCTCCATCCCGGCGGCGACCATGCGGCCCTCGATGCGCTGGGCGAGGTCCCAGAGGATCTCCTCCTCCGTGATCGGCCCGTACGGCCCGTGCACCACGCGGCCGCGATCCGCGCCGCCGAGGTCCGGGTCGATGACCACGCGCTTGCCGGCCAGGTTCGGCCCGGCCTGGCGCACGGTCTCGCGCTCGCGGATCGCCTGCGCGGACCCGCCGGTGATGCGCCGGCCGAGCAGCGACAGCGCGTGCAGCGTGTCGGGGCCGCACACGCCGTCATCCTCTAAACCGCTGTTGAGCTGGTAGTTCATCAGCGACTCGTGGGTGCGGGGGCCGAATCGGCCGTCCACACGGTGCGGGTAGAAGCCGAGCTCGTGAAGCTGGGACTGCAGTTGCGCCACGTCGTCGCCCACAATCTCCTGGCCGGGCTGGTAGCTCAGCACGCGCGCGCCGAGCGTGTACGAGGCCTCGCGCAGCTCGCGCAGTGTGGCGTCGTCGATGGAGCCGGTGGGGACGATGCCGCGCGACTGCTGGAAGGCTTTGACGGCCTCGCACAGGATGTCGTCGTAACGCATCTCGTCCCGGGTGAACTGGCGGTGCGGGTCGATCTGCCCTTCGTAGCCGTCGATGAGGCCCAGGCGGGCGAGCGACATCCGGACCTCAGCGACCCGCGCTGATGAGTCGCCAACGTGCAGCGAGTCTCGCACAAGTGGCCTTTCTCTCGGGAACGGACAGGGGACAGTTTACGCGCCGAGCTGCGCCTGGATCCGCGACGCGATCTCGGGCTTCGGACGCAGGCCCACGAACTCGTCGACCTTCTGGCCGCCGTTGAACAGCAGGACGGTCGGGATGGACAAGACCTGGAACAGGGCGCCGAGCTCGCGCTCCTCGTCCAAGTTCACCTTGGCCACCTTGATCTGGCCGTCCATCTCCTCCGCAATCTCGTCGATGATCGGCGAGAGCTGCTGGCACGGGCCACACCACTCCGCCCAGAAGTCCACGACCACCGGGATATCGGAGTCGACGACCTCGGATTTAAACGTAGCTTGCGTCACATCAATAGGTGCGTTCATGCGCCCATGCTACAGCGTTTACAGGTCAGCCAAATAATGCTGCGCGTCGAGCGCCGCGCGGCAGCCCGACCCGGCCGCCGTAATGGCCTGGCGGTACGTCTTGTCCACGAGGTCGCCGCAGGCGAAGACGCCCTCGACGCTCGTGCGTGTCGACGGCTCCGCCACCTCCACGTAGCCGGCCTCGTCCACGGCGACCTGCCCCTCGAGGAACCCGGAGCGCGGGTCGTGCCCGATGGCGACGAAGAGCGCCGTCGCGTCGAGCACCGACTGCTCGCCGGTGGCCACATTGAGCACGTTCAGCCCGGCGACCTTGCCACCCTCGTCCACCACGGACTCGACGACGGTGTCAGTGAGGAACTCGATCTTCTCGTTCTCCTTCGCCCGCTCGAGCATGATGCGCGAGGCGCGGAAGTTCTCCGAGCGGTGGATGAGCGTGACCTTCGACCCGAACTTGGTGAGGAAGGTGGCCTCCTCCATCGCCGAGTCCCCGCCGCCGACGACGGCGATGTGCTGGTCCTTGAAGAAGAAGCCGTCGCAGGTCGCGCACGTGGACACGCCGCGGCCGGTCAGCTCCGCCTCGCCCGGGATACCGAGGTGGCGCGGCGCGGCCCCGGTGGCGAGGATGACGGCCTTCGCCCGGAACTCCACGCCGTCGACGACGACCTTCTTCACGTCGCCGGAGAAGTCAACCGAGTCCACGAGCTCCGCGCGCAAGTCCGCGCCGAACTTCTCGGCCTGCGCGCGCATGTTCCCCATGAGCTCCGGGCCCATGATGCCGTCCTCGAAACCGGGGTAGTTCTCTACCTCCGTGGTGTTCATGAGCTCGCCGCCGTACTCGTAGCCCTCGAAGACGAGCGGTTTCAGCTCGGCGCGCGCAGCGTAGAGCGCGGCGGTGTAGCCGGACGGGCCGGAGCCGACGATGATGAGGTCGTGCACGGTGTCCGAGCCGGCGGTCTGCGCCGCGGCGGCGGTCTCCGTGTTCGGGGTGACAAAGTTGAAGCCGGGGGTAGTCATAGCAGCAGATCCTACCGCGCGGGCGTGCACTCCCCCATTGCCGCGGCGACGGCCTCGCGGGCCCGGTAACGGCGCGACTTCACCGTCCCCGGCTGCACCCCGAGCTCCGCGGCGGCGTCGCCGACGCTCATGCCCGCGACGTCGATGAGCCAGAGCGCCTTGCGCTGCGCGGTCGGCAGCGCGCCGAGCGCCTGGCGCATGGCGATGGTGCGCTCCGTCGCCTCCATGGGGTTGTAGGCGAGGTACTTGTTGGCTTCGAGGTCGACGGCGGAAGCGTCGTCGTCAAGACTGCACTGGGTGCCCGGGCGCACGAAGCGGCGCTGGTGGTCGATGGCGGCGTTGACGGTCATGCGGTGCAGCCACGTGGACAGCTTCGCGTCCCCGCGGTAGGTGTGCATGCTGCGCGCGGCCTTGAACAGCGCCTCCTGCACGATGTCCTGTGCGTCGTGCTCGTTGCGCGCGTAGTTTCGCGCCACGTAGTACATGCGCTGGCGGTGCCGGTGCACGATGAGCTTGAAGGCGTGCGGGTCGCCCGCCAGGTGGTCGGCGACGAGCTGCCGGTCGTTGCGGTAATCCATGTGTCCCCCCGTGTGTGTCAGCCCTTATGATGCCCGGGCCCCGGCCCCCGCGCCAGGGCCCGGCTGCACACTTCAGTGGACAACGCCGACGAGCGAGATCTCCTTGACGTCCACCCCGCCGTCGAACGTCACCTCGACCTTCGCCAGGGGCGTCTGCGTCTCGACGTCCGCGCTCACCTGCCCGGCGCGAATCGCCCCGTCCGCCAGCAGCTCGTCGCGCCCGCCGTCGGCTGGGACGCCGGTGACGGTGTAGTTGCCGGTGCCGGAGGCGTCGATAAGCACCTGCTGGAGGGTGAAGGTGGCGCCGTCCGCGGGGGCGAGCTCGAGGGTCGCGCCGTCGGGGGCCGTCCACGCGGTGGAGGTGTCGCCGTCCGCGGCGTCCCGGGCGCGCGGGTCGGTGCCGGCGGTGGCGTCGAGCGGGGCGATGACCGCCGCCTCGGGCGCGGCGGGCGGCTCGTGCGAGTCGCCGGAGACGACGTCGACGAGGTAGGTGGTGAGCAGGCCCACGAGGACCGCCGCGAGCACGGCAACGAGGGTGAGCAGCGTGACGCCGGCCGGGCCGAGGCGGCGCGAGCCGAAGCCGCCGCGCAGCTCGTCCGGGTCGTCGACCTGCTCCTCCACCGGCTCGAGCTCCGGGGCGACGACGACGGGGATTTCGTCCGTCGGCGCGTCCTCGTTTGGCACGGGTAGGTTCGCCGCCTCGTGCAGCGCGCGCTGGATCTCGCGGAAGGCGTCCTGGTCCACGGCGTCTGCCTCGACGAGCGCCCGGGTGCGCGCCGTGATGTCCTCGAGCTCGGTGGAGTTGACGTTGCTCGTGAGCAGCGTGAGCGCGGAGGCGAAGGATTCGGCGTCGGCGTGCGGGGTCGCCTCCGGCAGGACGACGGGGAACGCGAGGCGCACGTGGCCGTCGGTGTCGATGCGCAGCTGCTGGCGGTTGGTCAGACCGAGCGGCACGTTCGCCGCGTGCGCCGTCGCCATCGCCCCGGCGAGCGGGGCGAGCGCGTTGGCCACGGCCTCGGTGTGCAGCGTCTGCCCGGACTCGGCGACCGCCTTCACGGAGGAGCCCTCGATCCAGTCCGCCACGACGAGGACGCCGGAGCGGTACGAGAGGATCTCGATGTGCTCCGCCGCGGCGGGCAGGTGGAGGTTGGCCAGCTTCCGGGTACGCCGCGCCACGCCGGCGGCCTGCACGGCGGCCTCGCGCGGGGTGGCCGGGGCCATGGGCGCGGAGCCGGTCGTGTCCACGAACGTGAGCGCTACGTCGCGCCCCGTCGCGGTTTCGCGCGCCTGCCAGAAGCGGGCGCTGGCGGCCGCGCCGTGGTCTCGGATGAGGCGGAAGCGCCCGTCCGACACGCTCGCGCCCGGCACGAGCCGCGGCCCGCGCACGACGCCCGCGGACATCGGCGGCGGCACCGGGGAGGCGTTGAAGGTGTCGGCGCTGAGGAACTGGGCGGAGACGTCGCGCGGGTCCACCTCGCCGATCTGGAGCGCCGCGTCGGCGTCCGGGCGGATGATCCGGCTCATGCCCGGGATGCGCTGCATGGCGTGGCCGAGGTTTTGCACCTCGGGCAGGCCGGAGCGCGCGAGCACGAGGCCGGTGACGATGAGGAAGAGGATGCCGAGCGCCGCCACCTCGATGAGGCTGCCCAGGCTGGGCGCGCCGATGAGGCGGCCGAAGGCTTCGGGCAGGCGCAGGCCGGCGGCGTCGCGAAGCAGCCAGCGCACGGCGAGCACCGCTGCGACGCCGATGAGCGACGCGCCCGCCGCCCACACGCAGGTGCGCAGCACCTCGCGGGCCTGCAGCGTGCCCAGCTTGCGGCGCAGCAGCAGCGCGCCGATGATCGCGCCGGCGACGAAGCCGAAGCCGTTCGCGGCGCCGAGGAGCACGACGACGTGCTGCGGGGCGCGCGCGATGTGCGGGGCGAGCAGCGACAGCGCCACCTTCGTGATGGTGATGCCGGCGATGATGAACGTCGGCGTCCACGCCTCCTCGCGCGCGTAGAAGACGCGCAGGTGGAGCATGACGAGCGCGTACGGGATGAGCGTGAACGCCGCCGCGCTCACCGTGAGGCCGAGGGTGTACGCCGCCTCCGGGCTGAACGCGCCGTACGCGAACAGCGCGCGGCCGATGTCCGGGCCGAACGCCGCCATGAACACGATGATCGGGATGAGCGCGATGAACGTGAGCTTCGTGCCCATCGTGAGGTCGTCGACCACGGCCTTGTCGTCGCCGTCGGCGGCGTTGCGCGACAGCCGCGGCATGATCGCGGTGAGCAGCGTGACGCCTACGATGCCGTACGGCATCTGCAGCAGCATCCAGTGCTGCTGGTAGATGATCGGCGCGTCCGCGTCCGCGTTCGCCGCGATGCGGGTGGTGATGATGTAGCCGAGCTGGCTAATGGCCACGTACGTGATGATCGCAAGTGCCATGCCGCCGAACTGCTTGAGGCGCTCGTCGATGCCCCACAGCGGCCGCAGGTCGATGCCCAGCTTGCGCAGCGCGGGCAGCATGATGAGGCACTGCACCACGACGCCGAGCGTCGTGCCCAGGCCGAGCAGCAGGATGTGCGGGTTGCTTATCGACGCGGGAGCCGCCGGGTTCAACTGCCCCGGCATCGCCATGTACGCGACGAGCACGCCGATGGAGACGAGGTTGTTCGCCACCGGCGCCCACGCGCCCGGCCGGAAGTGCTCCTTCGTGTTGAGCACCGCCATAAACAGCGAGAACATGCCGTAGAAGAAGATCTGGGGCAGCAGCAGGTAGGCGAACGACGTGGTCTGCACGAGGTTCACCTTCGAGTCCTCGTCCACCATCATCTCCGCGAGCCACGGCGCGGCGGCGACCGCGGCGACCGTGACCACCGTCATGAGCGTGAGCGTGAGCGTGAACAGGCGGCGGATGAACGCGGCGCCGTGGTCCGCGTCCTCTTTTTCCGCGCGCACGAGCACTGGCACCACGAGCGCGGTGAGCACCGAGCCGAGCACGATCTCCGTGATGAGGTTCGGCAGCGTGTTCGCGGTGTTGAACGCCGAGGCGACCGCGCCACCGAGCGCCGCGCCGATGAGCACGGTGCGGATGAAGCCGGTGATGCGCGAGATGAGCGTCGCGATCGCCATCGAGCCGGTGGCGCGCACGACGTTGTCCGTCTGCTCCGCCTGCTCCACCTCCTCCACGACGGGCGCCTGCCCCGCCGCGACGGTGTCCGCCACCGGCGGCGGGGCGATGGTCTCGCCCTTCGGGCTGGTGGTGAGCAGCGACTTGTCGGGCGCGCCGTCGTCAGCGTGCCGCGGCGCCTTCTGCGCGCGCGGCTGGGGCACCGGCGCCGGCGGTGCGGGGGCGACGATGCGTCGCCGCAGGCCCTCCTGGGTCACGTCCTTCTCCGTTCACGTTGTTGGGTTGCTTCTTGCCGCTGCTCCCGCGGCGGGCCCCGCCTTCCCCGCACGAGCGCGAGGACGGCGAGCGCCGCGAGCACCGCCGCGCCCGCGACGAGCCAGCCGCCCGCCGTGACACCCGAGGTGCGCACCGCGATCTCCACGGGCTGCGAGATCGGCTGCCCGGACGCGCTGGTGAGGTAGAGCTGCAGCTGCGAGCCGCGGCCCGTCTCCGGCAGGTCCGCCGTCATCTGCACCGTCACGGAGCCGCGCGCCGGGACCTTGAGCATGCCGGGCACGTTGAGGCGCGCGCCCTGCGGGCCGGAGTAGCCGATCCGCGTCTCCACCGGCAGTGGCAGCCCGTTGCGGGCCACGATGAGCAGCGGGCTCGACGCGGAGGTGCGGGTGTAGACGTTGCCGGGCGGGATGAGCGTGACCGCCGAGCGCAGCTCGTTGAGCGCGGCGCGGCTGCCGGCGAGGCGGGCGCTGGTGGCGGACACGTTGTCGTCGTAACGCAAGCGCGCGCGGCGGGTACCCACCGTGAGCGCGGTGAGGAGGTCCCGGCGCAGCGGGAGCGTGAAGCCGTAGCGGGTGAGCGCGATGGCGGGGTCCGGGACCATGAGCGCGGTGAGGTCGTTGATGAACGCGGCCTGCTGCGTGACCTGCAGGATCTCCGCGTCGGTGTACGCCGCCGGGTCGACGACGTCCGCCGGCTCGGCGGGCTGCACGTCGGCGGGCGCGCGCAGGTAGTCCCCGAGCGAGACCGCGCGCGAGGCGCCGGAGGCGAGCAGGTCCGCGACCGCGCCGAGCACCACGGCGGCGGTGTCCGCGTCCCACGTCGCGGGTGGGGCGACGAACACTGGCGCCGGCTCTGGCTCTGGCTCGGCCTCGGTCTCCGGCGCGTCGGCCGGCGCCCACGCGGACTGCGCGGCGAGGCGCACCGCCGCCGCCGCGCTCACGTCGCGCGCCGCCTTCGAGTCCTCGCTGTAGTCGAAGCGCAGGTCGGTGTTCGAGGTGCCCGTCGTCTCCGGGGCCTGCCCCGTCGCGGCGAGGATGGTGGCCAGCGAGTCCTGGTAGCCCACCTGCATCACGCCCGGCGCGAGCCAGCCGAAACTGTGCGGCTCGCCCGCCGCGAGCACCTGCACGGGGTGCGTCGGCGCAGGGGCGGCGGCCCCGGCGAGGTCCGCGAGCTCCGCGCGGTCGAGCGCGCTCTCGGACGTCCCGGCGCCCTCGGGCGTGTCCTCGTCCGCGGCGTGGGCGCGCTCCCAGGCGCCCTGCATGCCCTCGTCCATGATGGTCGAGCGCAGGTGGTCCGCCCAGCCGAGTGCGGGCGCCGTGCCGGCCTCGACGTAGCCGGTGCCCGGCACGACGGTGTTGAGCGTCCCGGCGGTGCCGAGCACGCGCTCGAGCACGAACGGGCCACGCTCGACCGCCTCGCGCATGAGCCACGGGTCGCCGGTGCGCGCCACGGCGCCGAGGTCCGCGTTCGCCCACGGCAGCGCGACGGTGCAGCCGGTGGCGGCGATGCGGCGCACCTTGTCCAGCCACACCTTCGCGTCGTCCGCCCCCGCGCCGGGCTCGCCGTGCGTGTCGCGGGCGCCGCCCCACGAGTCGCGCAGGCGCTTCGGCTCCTCCACCACGGTGGGGCGCTCGTCGTCGACGGTGTAGCCCCCGGCCATCCGGTCGACGGTGTCCACGAGCGCCGGGTCGAGCGCGACGCACGTGGCGTAGCCGACCTGGGACGCCGCGGCCGCGTCGAGGTATTCGTCGACGAGCCTGCTCAGCCGCCCGTCCGGCGCGAGCTCGCCGGCGAGCGTCTCGCTGGCCAGCACGAGCGGCGGGTTCTCCGGCGCCTCGCCGGTCTCGCCGGGCACGATGTCTACCGGGGCGGAGATCGGGTAGAGCGCCGTCATCCCGCCGGCGCGCACGTTGTCGCGCACCCCGCGCACCGCGACGTGGAAGCGGTCGGTGTCGAGGGTGGCGCTTGCGTCGTCGAGAAGCTGGAGCGCGACGGGGTACGTCCCCACCGCCGCGAGGTCGAGCCCGAGGTCCATCTCGAGCTCCGTGGATTCGCCCGGAAGCAGCCGCGTATCGACGTCCTTTCGGCCCCCCACCACGCCGTACTCCCCCACGCCCGCGACGGCGGCGACGCGCTGCTCCCCGAGCGACGCGACCGGCGCGGCCCGGCGCGCGAGCACGGCGAGGCCGTCGAGCGCCTCGTCCGTGCGGTTGGTGACGCGAAGTTTCACGTGAAACGGGTCGTGCGCCGAGACGGCGGCGGGCGCCTCGAGCACCTCGACCGTCGCGCGCTCCCCCTCCCCCGCGCGGACGGCGGGGTTGGACCATTCCTCCGCCACCTCCGCGTTGTCGGGGCTCATCGGAACCGGGGGCACGGCGTAGGCGGACAGGCCCGCGACCGCGAGCACTACCGCGGTCCGCCTCATCGCGGCGTGGCCCTTCCCGCGTCGGCCTCCTTGCGCGCGAGCTCCGGCATCCGGTCGCAGGCGATGCGGGCCAGCTTGCGCTCGTCGGCGTACGCGAGGTGCTCCATGAGGTCGCTCATGGGCACCCACGCCACCTCCGTGACCTCGGGGTCCTCGTCGTTGAACACGCCGTCGACGTAGCGCAGGAGGTTGTGGTGGACCGTCTTGTGGATGCGCACGCCGTCCGAGACGAACCAGTAGTCGATCACGCCGAGCGTGTCAAAGGCCTCGCCGACGATGCCGGTCTCCTCCCACACCTCGCGCTCCGCGGTTTTCCACTGGTGCTCGCCCGGCTCGACGTGGCCCTTCGGCATCGACCACAGCAGCCGCCCGCGCCGGTCTAAGCGGCCGATGAGCGCGACGTAGATCCGGCTCATGTCCACCTTGCCGTCCGGGCCGACGGCCTCCGCCATCCCGGAGACGACGAGCCCGCCGGCGGACGTCTCGTCGCGGGTCTCTATCGAGGAATCGTGCCGGTCCGCGTACTGGTGTTGCCGGCGGTTACCGCCCCCGCGGCCGCGCTGGTTCTTCCCCCGCCGGTTGTTCGGGTTCCCGCCCCGGCGCTTGCGCTTCGGCTGCTCGGCGTTGCCTTGCTTTTGCTGGCCCTGCTTTTGTGACGACGCTTTGCCGCGGCGGCGGCGCGGGCGGCGCTTGCCACCCGATGCGCCGCCGTGCTCCGCGTTCGTGTTGTCACTCATTCGTGTCATGCTATCCGCCGTGGCCCCGGTTGTGGTACTTCCCGCGCGGGGGCGGCGGGTATCGTGTCCAAGGTGACAACGCCAGAGAAGCTGTTTGATGTGCCCGACCCGACCGATCCGCTGGCTGCCCCGGCCTTGATGGCGCGGGCCGAAGGGGTCGTCGAGAAGCATGCTGCTCTGCTCGAGCCCCTCGCGCGCGCCTTCCACGAGCGCGGCGAGACCTTATATATGGTCGGCGGCTCCGTGCGCGACGCCATGCTCGGCCGCGGGGTGCACGACCTCGACTTCACCACCTCCGCGCGCCCGGCCGTGATCCAGGAGATCCTCGGCGAGTGGGGCGAGAAGGTGTGGGACACCGGCATCGAGTTCGGCACCGTCTCCGCCATCCGCCGCGGCGAGACCGTTGAGATCACCACCTTCCGCTCCGACCTCTACGACGGCGTCACCCGCAACCCCGAGGTCACCTTCGGCGACACCCTCGAGGGCGACCTCGTGCGCCGCGACTTCGCCTGCAACGCCATGGCCATCGAGCTTTCGCTTGACGACGACCTCCGGCTCTCCCCCACCTTCCACGACCCCGTCGACGGGCTTTCGGACCTCGTTGCGCAGGTCCTGGACACCCCGCAAGCGCCCGAGGTCTCCTTCCGCGACGACCCCCTGCGTATGCTGCGCGCCGCCCGCTTCGTCTCCCAGCTCGGCTTCACCGTCGCGGACCGCGTGTTCGACGCCATGCGCGACATGGCCGGCGAAATCGAGCGCATCACCGCCGAGCGCGTGCAGGCCGAGCTGGACAAGCTCATGTGCGGCGCGCGCCCCTGGGAGGGCATCGACCTGCTCGTGGCCACCGGCTTGGCCGACCGCATCCTCCCCGAGGTGCCCGCCCTCCAGCTCGAGACCGACGAGCACATGCAGCACAAGGACGTCTACCGCCACTCCCTCACCGTCCTGCGCCAGGCCACCGAGCTCGAGGAGGACGGCCCCGACCTCGAGCTGCGCTGGGCCGCGCTCCTCCACGACATCGGCAAGCCCGCCACCCGCGCGCCCAAGGAGGGCGGCGGCGTGACGTTCCATCACCACGAGGTCGTCGGCGCGAAGCTGGCCCGCAAGCGACTCAAGGCCCTGAAGTACCCGAAGCACGTCATCGAGGACGTGGGCCAGCTTGTGTTCCTCCACATGCGCTTCCACGGCTTCGGGGAGGGCCAGTGGACCGACTCCGCCGTGCGCCGCTACGCCACCGACGCCGGCGACCTGCTCCCCCGCCTGCACAAACTTGTCCGCGCCGACTGCACCACCCGCAACGCGAAGAAGGCCGCGCGCCTCCAGCGCACCTACGACGAGCTCGAGGACCGCATCGCCGAGATCGCCGCGAAGGAGGATCTCGCCCGCGTGCGCCCGGACCTCGACGGCAACGAGATCATGGAAATCCTCGACCTCAAACCCGGCCCGGAAGTGGGCAAGGCGTGGAAGTATCTCAAGGAGCTGCGCCTCGAGCGCGGGGAACTCGACCACGACGACGCCGTCGCCGAACTCAAAGCCTGGTGGGAGAAGGAACGTGCCTGAGTACTTTTACGCTGACCGGCTGTTCAACGCACTCGAGCGCAACGAGCCCGAGCCCGGGATGCTCCTCGTCCCCGCGCCGGGGATGTTCTCGGACCTCTTCGCGCGCACGGTCGTGCTCATCGTGGAGCACGACGAGGACCACACCCTCGGCGTCATGCTCAACCGCCGCAGCGACGTCGCCGTCGCCAACGTCATGCCCGGCTGGGCCGAGCTGGCCGCGAAGCCCCAGGCCGTGCACATCGGCGGGCCCGTAAGCCCCGAGTCCGCCGTCGGCGTCGGCGTCACCCGCGTCGGCGTGGACATCGACGCGAGCCAGCACTTCACCCGCTTGGCCAACCGCCTCGTCCTGCTCAACCTCAACGCGGCGCCCGAGGACCTCGCCGACGAGGTCGACGGCATTCGCATCTTCGCCGGCTACTCCGAGTGGGCGCCGGGCCAGCTCGACGACGAGATCCTCCGCGGCGACTGGTTCGTCGCGCCCGCCCTGCCCTCTGACGCGGTCGCTTCTGCGGGGACGGATCTGTGGGGCGACGTGATGCGTCGGCAAGCGATGCCCCTGCCGCTGTTCTCGACCTTCCCCGCGAACCTCGAAGACAACTAGTGGCCGTTTCACGTGAAACATCGGAGCAGGTCCGCCTCGGCCTGCGCGACACCTGGCTCGTCGCCCTCGGGCTCATCCCGCTCGGCCTCGCGTTCGGCGTGCTCATGATCCAGTCCGGCTTCGCGTGGTGGTGGACGCCGATCTTCTCCACCGTCGTCTACGCCGGCTCGATGGAGTTCCTCGCCATCGACATGGTGCTCACCGGCCTCGGCCCGGTCTCCAGCGCGATCACCGCGTTCATGGTGAACTTCCGCCACATCTTCTACGGCCTCACCTACCCGCGCCACGTGATCCGCCGCGGCCTGCCGTCCGCGTACGCCACCTACGCGCTCACCGACGAGGTCTACGCCATCACCTCCACCCTGCGAGGCCCGGCCACCGGCGCGCGGCTGCTTACCATCACCATCGTCTGCCAGCTCGCCTGGGTCGGCGCGGGCATCGTCGGCGCCCTCGCCGGCGCGGTCATCCCGCCGAACCTCGAGGGCTTCGACTTCGCCCTCACCGCACTGTTCGCGGTCCTCGCGTTCGAGGCGTTCCAGGCCAGCCGCGACGTCTCCGCGCCGCTCATCGCCGCGGCCCTCGCGGTCCTCGCCGCGCTGATTGTCCCGGGGCAGGTGGTCATCGTCGGCCTCCTCTCCTACTTTCTCGTCCTCGTCGTGCGTTTTTGGGCACCGCGTATCGACGACACCCTCACCTGGCGGCTGCCATGACCAACTACGGCCTCCCCGACGGCGTCACGCTCGGCATGGTGGCGGCGGTGCTGATACCGGCAGGCGTCGTTACGCTGTTGCTTCGAGCGCTGCCGTTTTCACTGCTCCGCGTGCTCAAAGGCAGCCCCTTCATCGAGTTCCTCGCCCTGCTCATGCCCGTCGGCGTGATGACGGTCCTCGTCGTCTACACCCTCAGCGGCTTCGCCGGAGACCCGGCCCGACTGTGGGCCGCCCTTGCCGCGCTCGCGGTGACGCTGGTGCTGCACTGGTGGAAACGGCGCGCTGACCTGTCGATTCTCGGCGGCACCGCGCTGTACATGGTGCTGGTGAACTTGGTGCTGTAGCTGGGGTTACGCGTCGGCGAAGGCGACCTCCTCGTCCATGAGGGCGTTGTACTCGTCCATCGTCATCGCGTTGTCGCACCGCTGCGCCATGGAGTAGTTCCGGGAGACGAACCTGGTGCCGTCGCCGTAGATGAAGTGGATGTCCGCGTCCTCTTTGACGGTTTGGAGGTATCCCTCCGTAACCAGCGAGTGGCACGCGGAGCACAGCGGGAGGAGGTTCTCCAAGTCGGTGTGGCCGCCGTTCGCCCAGTCCAGGATGTGGTGCATCTCGATGAACCTGGTGTGCGTGCACCCCGGCGCCGCGCATTGCCCGCCCCACATGGTGAGCAGCGCGTTGACCTGCGCGGGATTGACCAGCCGGAACTGCCGGCCGGTGTTAAGGATCAGCCCCGTCTCGTCCACCGTGGACACGCGCATGTTGGCGTTGGCGAGGATGTTCGCGATGGCCATGCTCGGCGCCCCGAGGTTGTTCGGCATGTAGGCGCGCCCGTCCATGGTCGCGGTGATGTTCACGTGCGCCGCGGGCGTGGTCAGCGAGTTCCGCGGGTTCGTGCGGATCATGTGCACCATACCCATCAGCGCGTTGACCAGGATGCGCCCGATCGGCAGGCCGTACCCGGACGCGGTCTGGCGCGCCTGCACGGTCTCCTCGATGTCCATCACCGCGTCCCGCGCCTCGTCGACCGCGTCCTCCTCTTCCGGATCGCCCCCCTCGAGCACCTCGTCGAGGTCGTAGTAGGCGATCTCGCCGAGCTTCAGCGCGGCCATAAACGCCGCCCCGTCCGCCGGGTTGAGATTGCCGTGGAACGAAATGTCGCCGTTGTCGCGCGCGTGTAGGCGCAGGTAGTACTCCGGCGGGTCCTCCTCCCCTTCCCCCTCGGGTTCGCGCCCGGCAAGCGCCCGTTCCAGCTCGTGGTAGCCGAGCTTGAGCGCGAGGCTCACCAGCTCCTCCTCGTTTTCCTCGTTGAGGTACTTCAGCAGCAGCCTCACGGTCGAATAGCTGAGCTCGCCCTCGCGGAAGTGCCGCGCGAGGTGCTGAAACCTGCCGATCCGATGCGCGACGTGCACATATTCGTACGCCGTCGACGAGGAGATTGCGAGCCTGCGCACCAGAAACTGAGCGGTCGTCGTCGCGCCGCATTCGTGAGCGAGTTCGAGACAGTCAAACAGTCGGATCGCCTCAAGCAGATCAGCTTTGCTCCGCGTCATCGCGGTGTGCGCAGCCTCAATTTCCCGGGTCAACGACGTAGCAATGTTCTCCGCAGCGGGCGTGTTCGTCTCGGTCATGATGGCCCTTTCTTAGTCGATTAAAAGTTCGATGTGGAACATTATAAAAGTGCTGCCGATATTAGCTCTGAGCTGGGAAAACGAGGTTTATAACTTGCACTATAAACCGCTGTTTTGAGGCCTGTTTTCGCACTTGCTTATCGACGTTCCTTCGGCCCTCCACGCCCCCGCCTTCAGATGCGTGTGTGTTTCGAGCCCGAACTCCGCATTGCGGACAAGTTGGGCGCCACCAACTAACCCGCTGCGGCCTGGCCTTACCTGTGAAGAACTGATCCGGAACTCCGCATTGCGGAATCGTTGGGTGCGACCAAGTAACTATGGCGGGTGCTGGGCTGATCCGACGTGAACACTCCACATTGCGGACTCGTGGGTATTGACCAACCGTCGCACGCCCGCAACTCAGCGTTGCGGACAAGTTGGTGGTGTGCCAGTAGATCAGTCGCTACCCCACTCCGCATTGCGGACAAGTGGGGCGCGACCAACCAACTTGCTGTGGCCTGGCCATACTTGAGGAACTGATCCGGAACTCCGCATTGCGGACTCGTGGGGTGCGACCAAGTAACTATGGCGGGTGCTGGGCTGATCCGACGTGAACACTCCACATTGCGGACTCGTGGGTATTGACCAACCGTCGCACGCCCGCAACTCAGCGTTGCGGACAAGTTGGTGGTGTGCCAGTAGATCAGTCGCTACCCCACTCCGCATTGCGGACAAGTGGGGCGCGACCAACCAACTTGCTGTGGCCTGGCCTTACCTGTGAGGAACTGATCCGGAACCCCGCATTGCGGACTCGTGGGTATTGACCAACCGTCGCACGCCCGCAACTCCGCATTGCCTCCACATTGCGGACAAGTTGGGCGCCACCAACTAACCCGCTGCGGCCTGGCCTTACCTGTGAGGAACTGATCCGGAACCCCGCATTGCGGACTCGAGGGTATTGACCAACCGTCGATGGAGTCGCACCCCCACACTCCGCATTGCGGACAGGTGGCGCGCGACCAACTCACTGCCGACCTCACAGAACCCGCACTGCATAACGACTACGCTCCAGTTGGTGGGGGCGGCCGGAGGTGCGTCGATACGCGGGGGCTAATGCGGGAACTTGGCGGCGGCCTCGGCCCAGAGCGCCTCGAACTCCTCCTCGCTGAGGCGGGTTGCGGTGATGCCGTCGAGGGCGGCGTAGGTGTCGGGGTGCGGGACGGTGTCCATCGGCTGGTTGGCCTGGCCGATGACGCGGCCGTCGACGTAGATGCCGGTGATGGTCTCGGCGGGGTCGAGTTCGATCATGCGGAGCATGGCGCATTCGCGGGGTGAGAGTTCCTCGAGCTCGGCGATGTTGATGAGCTCGCCGCCGAGGTCGGGGACGCGGTAGTGGGTGCGGACGAAATGTTTCACGTGAAACTCCTACTGGGCATCGTGCTGCGAGACGCGCGAGACGTACGCGGAGCAGATGATGAGCTGGGACATGTGGTAGATCATCAGCGGGATGATCATGACGCCGAGCGACGCGCCGCCAAAGATGACGGTGGCCATGGGCAGGCCGGTGGCCAGCGACTTCTGTGTGCCGCACATTTGGACGGCGATGCGATCCTCGCGAGGGAAGCCGAGGGCGGCAGGCAGCGCGTTGGTGAGCCACAGCATGGCGCCGACGAGGGCGCAGGCGAAGACGACGAGGAAGAGGATCTCCCACAGGGACACGTTCGACCACACGCCGGAGACGACGCCCTTGGAAAACGCGGAGTAGACGACCATCCAAATGGAGCCGCGGTCGACGATCTTGGTGGCCTTCGACTGCGCGAGCTCCCCCACCCGCGGCACGAAGTTGTGCGCGAGTTGCCCGAAGACGAACGGCAGGAGCAGCTGGAGGCCAATGTCGCCGAACACGGAGGCGTCGACGTGCACGCCGTCGCCCGCGCCCATG
This sequence comes from Corynebacterium jeddahense, assembly GCF_028609865.1. NCBI lineage: Bacteria > Bacillati > Actinomycetota > Actinomycetes > Mycobacteriales > Corynebacteriaceae > Corynebacterium > Corynebacterium jeddahense. The sequence continues at coordinate 2,546,383 of NZ_CP063194.1, read as the reverse complement.
AGCCACATCACGAGCAGTGGCGTGGCGACGACGCCGACAAGCGACGACAACGACGCCGCCACCACCGCGCCGGAAACGTTGCCGCGCGCCACGCCGGTGAGCGCGACGGAGGACTGGACGGTGGAGGGGACGAGGGTCATGAAGAGGAGGCCCTGGTAGAGGTCCTCGGAGATGATCGCCGTGGTGGGGCGCGCGAGGAGGCCGACGACCGGGTAGATGACGAACGTGAAGGCCAGGATCATGGCGTGGAGGCGCCAGTTGGTCAGGCCCTTGATCGCCTCCTGCGTGGACAGGCGGGCGCCGTAGAGGAAGAACAGCAGGGCGATGGCGAGCTTGACGGCAACGGCGAAGCCGTCCGCGAAGCCGCCGCGCGCGGGGACGAGGAAGGCGAGCACCGCCGCGATGACGATGCCGACAAGGAGCGGGTCGACCTTCTTCATCAGCCGGCCGGGTTCTCCGCGGAAACCTTGTCGCCGTTGTCCTTGAGCTCAACCTTGCGCAGGCCGGACAGCGCCGGGCCGGCGACGCGGTCGCCTGTGGCGATGTCGAAGGTGGAGCCGTGGGCGGTGCACTTCACCTTGTCCCCCTCCACCTTCGTGATCTTCTTCTGCTGGTGGGGGCAGACGCTCGAGTAGGCGACGTAGTTGCCCGCGGTGGGCTGGGCAATGATGAAGCGGTCGAGGATGACTGCCGAGCCGACGGGGACGTCGGTCTTGGCGATGTCTTCGGGCGCCTCCTCCCCGCACGCGGCGAGGAAGGCGCCGGCGAACGTAGTGGCGGTGCCGAGCAGGAACATGCGACGTGAACAGGTCATGGTGCCAGCGTAGCCCCCTTCATCGCGCCCACGTACTCCGTCAGCTCCCGCTTCAGCGCGTCCATGTCCGCGACGCGGTTGCCGTCGAGGTGGCGGGCGATGATGTTTGTGATCGCGGAGCCCGTGATGGCGCCCGCGGCCCCGGCGGCGATGGCGTCGCGCACGTGCTCCGGCTTCGAAATACCGAAGCCGAGGAGCACCGGGGCGCCGCCGAAGGCTTGCACATTATCGACGACGTCCCGCAAGCCCTCCACCGTCGCCTCCTTCTCGGCGCCGGTGACGCCGTCGCGCGAGATCGCGTAGATGTAGCCACGGGAGTTCGCGGCGACTCCCTCGAGCGTCTCCTTCGACGCCTTCGCGGGCGCAATGAAGATCGGGTCGATGCCCGCCCGCTCGGCGGCTGCGGTGAACGGCGCGGATTCCCGGACGGGGACGTCGGGAAGCAAGATGCTGTCGGCGCCCGCCTCCTTGAACTCGCTGTAGAAACGGTCGAGGCCGCGCGTGAACGCGACGTTGGCGTAGATGAGCATGCCGATGGGCAGGTCCGGGTAGCGCTCGCGGATGGTGCGCACTTGGGCGAGTGCCTTATCGACGGTCGCACCTCCGGCGAGTGCACGCACGTGCGCGCCCTGGATGGCGGGCCCGTCGGCGACCGGGTCGGAGAACGGCACGCCGAGTTCGAGGGCGTCGGCGCCGGCGTCGACGACGGCGGAGATGATTTCCTCCGCGTCCTCCGGGTTCGGGTCGGACAGCATGACGAAGGGGACGAAGGCGCCCTCCCCCGTGGCGAAGCGTTGCTCGTAGCGGTTCATCGGTTCTGCTCCTTCTGCTCCAGGGTGGCGCGCACGTGCGCAATGTCTTTGTCGCCGCGGCCGGACAGCCCGACGAGGATGTGCAGGGGTTCGGCGTCGGCGGGGTGCTCGGCCGCGCGCCTGAGTGCGTAGGCGAGCGCATGCGAGGACTCGAGCGCGGGGATGATGCCCTCGTGGCGCGAGAGCAGCTGGAAGGCGTCGAGCGCTTCGTCGTCGGTGACGGGCACGTAGGTGGCGCGGCCCGACTTGGCCAAGTGGGCGTGCTCGGGGCCCACCGCCGGGTAGTCCAGGCCGGCGGAGATGGAGTAGGACTCCTCCACCTGCCCGTCGCCGTCGCGCATGAGGTACGAGTACGTGCCGTGAAGGATGCCGGTCGTGCCCGCGGCGATGGCGGCGCCGTGCTTGCCGTGGCCGAAGCCCTCCCCGCCGGGCTCGGCGCCGACGAGTTGGACGCTGGCGTCGTCGATAAAGTCCGCGAACATGCCGATGGCGTTGGAGCCGCCGCCGACGCAGGCGGTGACGACGTCGGGAAGCCGGCCCGTGCGCTCGAGGATCTGGGCGCGCGCCTCGGTGGAGATGACGCGGTGGAACTCCTTGACGATCTTCGGGAACGGGTGCGGCCCCGCCGCCGTGCCGAGCAGGTAGTGGGACTCGTGGAAGGTGGCGGTCCAGTCGCGCAGCGCCTCGTTCACGGCGTCCTTGAGGGTGCCCGCGCCGGACTCGACGCCGACGACCTCCGCGCCCATGAGCCGCATGCGGTACACGTTCGGCTCCTGGCGCTGCATGTCGGTCTTGCCCATGTAGATGACGCAGTCGAGGCCGAGCAGCGCGCACGCGAGCGCCGTGGCGGTGCCGTGCTGGCCGGCGCCGGTCTCGGCGATGATTCGCGTCTTGCCCATCTTCTTCGCCAGCAGCGCCTGGCCGATCACCTGGTTGGTCTTGTGCGCGCCGCCGTGGACGAGGTCCTCGCGCTTGAGAAAGATGCGCGCGTTGCCGTCGAGCGGCAGGTTGCGGCACTCGGTGAGCGGGGTGGGCCGGCCGAGGTAGTCGCGCAGGAGGGCGCGGTACTCGGCCATGAACGCCTCGTCGTTGAAGGCGTCGACGAAGGCGCGTTCGAGCTGGTCCAGCGCCGGGATGAGCGACTCGGGCACGAACTGGCCGCCGAACTCGCCGTAGTAGGCAGGAAGCAGAGTCATGGGAGTGTCCTTTTAGTAGTGGAAGTTTCGGATGGTGGCGAAGGCTTGCCGCAGCGCGCCCGCGTCCTTCTCGCCGCGCGGGTTCTCGAAGCCGGAGTTGAGGTCGAGGCCGAGGCAGCCGACGCGGAGAGCCTCCTCGAGGTTGCCGGGGTTGAGCCCGCCCGCGAGCAGCGCATTCGTGGTGCCCACCCGCGACCAGTCGAAGGCCTCGCCGGTCCCCCCTGCCCCGGCATCGAGCACTAGCGTATCGACGAGCTCCGCCACCTCCCCCGCAACCTCAGCGGCCGGGCCTGTCATGTCCACGGCGCGCCACACCTCGACGCCCTCGCCGACCTCGCTGCGCACCCGCTCGATGAGCTCGCGCTCCGCGTCGAGCGAGCCCTGGTACGGCGCGTGCACCTGCACGGCCGAGACGCCCGGCTGCACGAGCTCGCCGTAGCCTGAGGCGCGCCGGGAGACGGCGACGTAGTCGAGGCCCGGCTCCGCGGCGATGATCGCGGCGGCCGTTTCACGTGAAACATTGCGCGGGGACGCGTCCTCGAAGATGAGCCCGCCGTAGACCGCGCCGCACGCCTTGGCCGCCTGGGCGGCGGAGGCGGAGCGCAGACCGCACACCTTGTTCGGGCCGTAGACGAGCTCGCGGCAGGCGCGGTCGACGTCCGGCTGCGAGGTGAGCTGCGAGCCGACGAGGAACGCGTCGGCGTGGGCGCCGAGGCGACGGACGGTGGCGGCGTCGCGGATGCCGGACTCGGCCACCACCGCCGCACCCTCGGGCGCGAGCGCGGCGAGGCAGGCGGAGCGCGAGAGGTCGATGGAGAGGTCGCTGAGGTTGCGGTGGTTCACGCCGAAGATGCGCGCGCCGAGGCGGGTCGCGCGGGCGGCCTCGTCCTCGTCGATGACCTCGGTGAGCACGTCCATGCCGAGCGAGTCGGCGACGGCGGCGAGGTGCGCGTACTCGGCGTCGGAGAGCACGGAGAGCATGAGCAGGACGGCGTCGGCGCCGAAGTAGCGCGCGGCGTAGAGCTGCACCTCGTCGACGATGAAGTCCTTGCACAGCACGGGCAGGTGCGTCGTCGCGGCGACGGTGGCGAGGTGGTCGTAGTCGCCGCCGAAGTAGTCCGGCTCGCAGAGGACGGAGATGGCGGAGGCGTAGCGCGAGTACACCGACGCGATCTCTCCCGGCCTGTAGTCGGCGCGGATGGTGCCGAGCGACGGCGAGGCGGATTTGCACTCCATGATGTAGGAGGCGCCGGGGGCCGTGAGGGCGTCGTAAAGCGACCGCTCCGAGTTGGGTAACGTGTCGAAAGGAACGTGATCCACCCGATCACGAATTCCGTCAAGGTGACGCTTTCGGTTGGCGACGATCTCGTCGAGGATGCTAGGCACTGTAGTCCGCCTCCTCGTGGGTGCGCAGCCACTCGGCGACGGTGCCGTCGGCGAGCAACTGCTTCGCGTGGGCGGTGCCCTCGGCGAAGGAGTCGGTGATGCCGTAGAGGGTGAACATCGCGCCGGCGCTCACGGCGACGGCGTCGCGGTGCGCGGCCGGGCCCTCCCCCGCGAAGGTGGCGCGCATCGCGGCGGCGTTCGCGGCGCCGTCCCCGCCGCGCAGGTCCTTGAGCGAGTGCTTTTCGACGCCGAGCACCTCCGGCGTGACGGTGTAGTGGGTGATCTCGCCGTCGCGGAGTTCCCACACGAGCGTGTCGCCGTGGACCGCGATCTCGTCGGTGCCCGCGCCGTGGACGACGAGCGCCCGGCCCCTGCCGAGCTCGCGCATCGTCTCCGCGATCATCTGCCCCTGGGCGGGGTTGGCGATGCCCATGATCTGGAACTCCGGGCGCGCGGGCGAGAGCAGCGGGCCCATGGTGTTGAAGAGCGTGGGCACGCCGAGGGCCTTGCGCACGGGTTGGACGAACGCGATGGCCGGGTTGTACGCCGGGGCGAAGAGGAACGTGAAGTTGGAGGACTCGAACTGGCGCACGGCGCGATCCGGGTCGAGGTCGAGCGGGATGTGCAGCGCCTCGAGCACGTCCGCGGAGCCGGACTTCGAGGAGACGGAGCGGTTGCCGCACTTGATCATCTTCACGCCGCCGGCCGCGGCGGTGAGCGAGGCGGCGGTGGTGATGTTGATGGTGTTCGCGCCGTCGCCGCCGGTGCCCGCGGTGTCCATGATCCCCTCCCCCGTCACCGGGAACGGGCGGCCCGCGGCGAGGAAGGCGCGGGCGGCGCCGGCGATGTCGGCGAACGTCTCGCCGCGGGTACGGATGGTCGCGAGGAGGGCGGCGATGTGCACGTCCTCGTAGTCGCCGACGGTGAGCGGGGTGAACGCCTCGACGGCCTCCTCGAGGGACGGCGCGGGGCTATTGATGAAGCGGCGGAAGATCTCGATGTGGTCAGCCATTGTCACGGCCTTTCTCTAGGAGGGTGTGCACGCACCGGTCCAGGATCTGCGGGCCGGCGGGGGTAAGGATGGATTCGGGGTGGAATTGCAGCCCGATGGACATGCCGTCGGCGCTGCGTGCGGCCATGATGACGTCGCCGATCGCGGTGTCCGCCCAGGCGAGCGGGACGACCCCGGTGGGGGCGTCCGTCGCGCCGAGGGAGTGGTAGCGGGCGACGGGGACGAGGCGGCCGTCCGCGGTGCGCATGGGCAGCGACGTGCCGTGCTCCGGCCCGCAGGGGCGGACGCGGCCGCCGAAGTGCTCGATGAGCGCCTGGTAGCCGAGGCAGATGCCGAGGATCGGGATGCGGCCCTGCGCGCGGTTGATGACCTCCATCATGCAGCCGGCGTCGGCGGGATAGCCGGGGCCGGGCGAGAGCACGATGAGCTCCGGGTTCGCGTCCAGCACGGTGTCGGCGTTCACGGTGTTGCGGTAGACCACCGTGTCGTAGCCCGCAAGTGCGTCGACGAGGTTGTAGACGAAGGAGTCCTGGTTATCCAGCAGTACGATCATTTCTCCACCTCCAGGTCGCGGCCGCCGGCGATGGCCTGGAGCACCGCGTAGGCCTTGTGCAGGGTCTCGTCGGCCTCGGCCTGCGGGTCGGAGTCGCGCACGACGCCCGCGCCCGCCTGCACCGTGGCCGTGCCGCCGGCGACGAAGGCGGAGCGGATGACGATGCAGGTGTCGAAGTCTCCGTCGCCGCGCAGGTACCCCACCGCCCCGCCGTACGAGCCGCGCCGGGTGCCCTCCGCCTCGCGCAGCAGCTCGGTCGCGCGCAGCTTCGGCGCCCCGGTGAGCGTGCCCATGTTCATGCACGCGCGGTAGGCGTCGAGGGCGTCGAGGTCCGGAGCGAGTTCCGCGGTCACCCGGCTGACCAGGTGCATCACGCGCGAGTAGCGGTCCACCTGGAGCAGCTCGCGCACGCGCCGGGTGCCCGGCACAGCGACGCGCGCCATGTCGTTGCGGGCCAGGTCCACGAGCATGGTGTGCTCGGCGATCTCCTTGGCGTCGGTACGCAACTCGAGCTCCATGCGCGTGTCCAGCTCGTGGTTCACCGTGCCATCGGGGTTGAGGCCGCGCGGGCGGGTACCGGCGATCGGGTACAGCTCGACGCGGCGCGTGGCGTGGTCGAACTTGAGGTTCGACTCCGGCGAGGCGCCGAATAGCTCGTAGCCGGGACCGCGCAGGTAGAACATGTAGGGCGAGGGGTTCGCCGCGCGCAGGCGCCGGTACGCCGCGAACGCGTCCGCGCACTCGGCGGTGAAGGTCCGCGCCGGAACCACCTGGTAGATGTCGCCGTTGTGGATGTTCGCCTGCAGCTTCTCGACGTTCCTCCGGAACTCCCCGTCGCCCACATCCGCGCGCACGTGGAGGGTGCCCGTCTCGGTGGGGGGCGCGGTGGGGGGCGGAGCTGCGTCGATACGCTGGGCGAGCTCTTCGAGGTCGATCGCGGTCGTGCCCACGCCCTCGAGCGAGGCGGTGCCCGCCTCGTGGTCGACGCGCAGAAGCACCTCCGCGAGCACGAACTGGTAGTCGGGGTACGTGTTCGGGCCCTCCGCGACCGGGGGCAGCTGCTCAAAGGAGTCGAGGTAGTCGAATGCGAAACCACCGGCGAGCAGCGGGAACACGCCGTTGCCGTAGCCAGCGCGGGTGGTCAGGGCGCGCAGCACGTCTGCGGTGGAGGCGGCGGTGAGGCGCTCGCGCTCGTCCGTGGCGGCGGCCGGCGGGAAGTCGTAGGTGTGCTCGGCGACGCGGTACTCGTCGAGGCCGAGGTCCGCGGCGATCGCCCCGCCGGAGGGGGTGAGCGGCTCGACGGTGACGCGGGTGCCGGTGCACGTCACGCGCAGGGACGCGCGGAGCACAGCCACGGACTGGAGGCCGGAGCGGGTGGTGATGTCGGCGGACTCGAGCAGCACGGCGTCGCTCGCCTCGAGCCCGCCGACGTGCGCGAACAGGCTGGCCACGTCCTCGTGGTAGCGCACCTCGCGGTGGGTGTAGTGCATGGGTTCCTCGGTTTTCGTTTCGGTGCACCGAGGGTGAAAAAAGGCCCGCGGTGCCTGGACAACACACTGGCGGGCCGTGACTTCGTGGGGTGGCGCGCCAGCTAGGCGAGCCACCACCAGTTGCAAGAAGTCATGTCAGTCACAGTTGGCAACTATAGCGGAACAGAATTTGCGCGGGGATTTTTTATTCAGGCAGTGCGTACATGCCGCGCGGGGCGGACTCCACGAGGCCGTCGACCTTGAGGCCCGTGATGGCGGCGTGGGTGAGCACGTCGACGTTGGCCACGCCCGGGTCCGCGAGGCCCTCGGCGACGATGCGGGCGCCGACGTCCTTGTACGCCATCGGCTCCCCCGCCTCGCGCAGGACGTGCAGGATCGCTTCCTCCCAGGTCATGCGGTTACTCCCCGTCTGCGTGGCCGGCGGCGCGTCGCAACGCATCGATGTTCACGGCGGGGCGCTCCGGCTCCGGCTGCGGGGTGTTGTCCTGCGCCTGCTCGACCGCGGCGGCCGCCCGGGCGCCGAAGTTGCCGCCCAGGGACGCCGCGACAACCGCCGCGAGGAACGCGACGGCCGGCAGGAGCCACATCCAGCCGGAGGCGATGAAGGAGAAGGCGGCGCCGAACGCGAGCGCGACGCCGGCGAGCAGCCAGAACGGGCCGGCGACCTTGTGCGCCTGGTCCCAGATCGCCTGGTTCTTGCGCACCGCGGGGACGTGGAGGCCGATCCACTTGTTGCCCGGCAGCTTGCCCGCGGACGCCATCGCGCCGGGGATGAGCAGCAGCAGCGTGAGCAGGATAAAGACGATGCCGACGACGACGTTCAGCGTGGTCATGTTCTCGAACGGGCTCATGGTGTCCAAGCATACGGCCGGGCCGCCGGCGAATGAAAAGTTGTTCAAATTGCAGTCAGGTGCATAATTACCGGCTACGCTGTTCCCATGAAAGATAAACTCCTCCACTCGCTGCTGTTCTGGGTGGTTGTGGCGATCGTCCTCGGCTTCGCCTGCAGCTTCTTCTTCCCGGATTGGCTCGCCCGCATCTTTGTCACGTTCAACGGGCTGTTCTCCAACTTCCTCGGCTTCTTCGTCCCAGTCCTCATCTTCGCCCTCATCGCGCCCGCGATCGCGGGCCTGGGCCAGGGCGCGGGCAAGTGGCTCGGCATCACCGCCGGCCTCGCGTACGGCTCCACGATCATCTCGGGCCTTATCGCCTGGGGCACGGCGTCGGCGCTGTACCCGACGCTGCTCGACGGCAAGCACCTGGTCACGGACGTCGCCGACCCCGAAGCCGGCGGCCTGGAGCCGTACTTCACGGTGGACATGCCCGCCCCACTCGCGGTCATGTCCGCGCTTCTGCTCGCCTTTGTCGTCGGCCTGGCCATGACGGGGGTGAAGTCGCCGAACCTCCTGAACGTGCTCGAGGAGCTCAACGCAGTGGTGATGAAGGTGGTCACCACCTTCGTCATCCCCCTGCTGCCGATCTTCATCTTCGGCACGTTCCTCAACCTCGGCATGAACGATAACTTCGGCGACACCATGGAGGCCATGGGCGTGGTCCTCGTCCTCTCCATCGTGATGACGCTCGTGATCATCCTCCTCCAGTACCTCGCCGCCGGTGCCATCGCGGGCGTGAACCCGTTCAAGGCCCTGAAGAACATGGCGCCCGCCTACTTCACCGCCCTGGGCACCTCCTCCTCCGCGGCGACCATCCCGGTCACCTACGAGTCCGCGCTGAAGAACAAGGTGGACGAGGACGTCGCCGGCTTCGTCGTCCCGCTCTGCGCCACCATCCACCTCTCCGGCTCGATGATGAAGATCACGCTCTACGCCCTCTCCATCGTCTACATGGCCAGCCTGGACATCTCGAGCGGCCAGATCGCAGGCTTCATCCTCCTGCTCGGCATCATGATGATCGCGGCGCCCGGCGTCCCCGGCGGCGCCATCATGGCGGCGGTGGGCCTGCTCCAGGCCAACCTCGGCTTCGACGAGTCCATGGTCTCGCTCATGATCGCCTCCTACATCGTGGTCGACTCCTTCGGCACCGCCGCCAACGTCACCGGTGACGGCGCGATCGCGCTCATCATGAACAAGTTCGCCGCGGGCAAGATCAAGGGGCAGTCGCTTAACGACGCACCTTCGGCCGTCCCCGCGCAGTAGCCTCGCGCCCGTACAGCCGCCCTTCGGGGCGGTTTTTGTTGTTTCACGTGAAACTTTATGGGCTGTCACTATAGGGTTCGGAGCGGTCACTGTATGTAGTGGGGGTGTCACTGTACGTAGTGATGGTGTCACTGTACGTTTACTGCGCCTTGCTGTCGATGTTGGGCTACAATGAGGGTGTGAGTGAACGAATGAATGACATCATGGCGCGGCTGGAGCGCCAGCGGAATGATGATCATTGCATTGAGGCAAAGTCGGGGACGGGCAAGCTAGATACCGCGTTCTGGAAAGCGGTGAGCTCTTTCGCGAATACCGATGGTGGGCTCATTGTCCTTGGTATTGAGGAAGAACAGGCGTCGGGCACCTTCCGTCCCACGCCGGGTTTCGATCCGCGACGCTCGAACGACCAACTCATCAGTGGGTTTACTGAAGGACAAGCAAAGCCACCGGTCACCCCTATTCCGAAACACAACATCGAGTCCGACGAAAATGAAGGCTCACCGGTAATCCTCGTCCGCATCCACCCGATGCGAGGCGATGTGCAGATGGGCAAGCAAATGCCCTGTTACGTCACTGCTCAGGGTTTGCGGGATGGGGCCTACAAGCGGGTACTTGACGGTGACCAGAAGCTTTCCAGTTATGAGGTTTTTCAGCTCACCACCTTGTATCAACCGGACGATTCCGAACAGTCTGTAGTGGACGGAGCGGAAGTTTCGGATTTGGACAGCCATGCTTGGACCGGCCTCATCGAATCGTTGGAAAAGCGCGGTTCGCGCATCCGCCAGGGCATCAAGAGCGAGGAGGAGGTGCTTGAACGCCTGCAAGTGATTGACTCGGAGAGTCGGCCAATCCTAGCGGGAATGCTTGCGCTGGGGTACTACCCGCAGCAGTTCTACCCGCAGCTGTACATTGACGTGGCCGTTCATCCGACAAAAGAGAAGTCGGCCGATACGACCCGTTTCCTCGACCGAGCGCACTGTGATGGGCCTCTCCCACTGGCTGTTGAAGACGCAATCAAGGTAATATTGCGAAACCTCCGGACTCGCACGGTCGAGCACGGATCGACGATGGTCGATGAACCTGAAATTCCGGAGATCGCTTTGCGCGAAGCGGTAGTGAATGCCGTGATGCACCGTGATTACAGCCCGCAAGTTCAAGGGCGTCAGGTGCAGATAGACGTCTTTCCTGATCGTGTAGAGGTGAACAACCCGGGAGGTCTCTGGGGGGACCGGACGCTCGATAACCTCGAAGAAAACAGGTCGATGAGCCGCAACCCAGCGCTCGCCAACCTGTTAAGCAACCTGCCCACCCCGTCTGGATCCATGCGCGTTGCTGAGAATGAGGGCAGCGGGATTCAGCGCATGAAAGACGGAATGCTTGAATACGGGTTGCCGCAGCCGAAATTCGATGCAAGGATCGGGGAATTCACCGTTGTTCTCTACCGATTTGGGCTGCTTGATCCGGAGATGTCGAGCTGGCTGGACTCGATCGCGCCGGAGAGCTCACGACAGGAGCGAGTCGCGCTGGCTATCGCCAGCGGACTTGGCGCGGTGTCTGTCCGCGAGCTCCGGCAGCATCTAGGCCTCGACAGTGATGACGCGCGGAAGCTGCTGATCACGCTGTCCCGAAGCGGTCTACTCAGGCCGGGTTCTGACGAAGACAGCTTCAGGCTAGGTGTGGGCGATAAAGAGCTCACGGAGCAGGAACTCGAGGTGATCGCAGTTTTGGCCAAACACGGCGAATCATCTGCAAAGGAGATTGCCGAGATGATGGGGGTAAGCGTGGGCTCCTTACGACCCAAGCTCCGGAGGCTCGTGGATGCCGGAGAGATTGCGCCTACCGCGCCTCAGACTAGCCGAATGCGGAAGTACCGCCTGCCGCGTTAGCGTTTCACGTGAAACAACGCGCGAGCGCGTACCCTTGACCCATGCCCTTCGAGATCGTCACCACCCACTTTGTGGCGCACGAGCACGACCTCGACAGCGCGTACGACCTGTACCGGCGGCGCATCGCCGGCAGCGGGGCGGAGATCGCCGCGGTCTCCCCGCACCCCCACCCCATCGACGACGAGTTCATGCTCTGGGACCTGCGCTGCCAGGCCGCCTACGACAACCTCGCCGCCCCGGAGTCGCTGCGGCTCTACGAGCTCAACGCGCTCGTGGACTTCGCCACCACGAACCGGGACGAGGCGCTCGACTCGTTCTTCTTCGAGGGCCCCGCCGAGCCGACGCGCTTCCCCGCCTCGCTCGGCGGGCTCACCGGCCTCACCGTGCGCGACGAGCCGCGCGGCCCGCTCTCGCTCACCACCATCGTCTACCTCGGCGCGCCGCAGCACGTGCTCCTCGCGCAGCAGCTTTTCGACGCCACGGTCGCCGCCCACAACACCGTCGCCTACCAGCCCTACGTCGTCCCGCTCGAGGGCACCGAACACGCGGCGCTCGTCGGCCCGCTGTGGCTGCGCGACGCGACGCTCAACCTCATTGGCAAGGGCGACGGCGTCTTCTCGCCCGGCAAGGACGCATGGGCGGGGTGGCTGCTCACGTCGGACGGGCCGGAGGACGTCGAGAAGCAGTTGCGCGAGCGCATCGAACCCGGCACCGTCGTGCTCGCCCGGGCGGTGGCCGAGCCGTTCTAAGGTGGAGCCATGCCCAACCTGAAGCAGATTGGAACCATCCTCGGCGCCACGGCGCTCGTCGGTCTGGCGGGCGGCGGTATCGGCTACGCGGCCGTCGACGTCCCCGACGCGCAGGAGGTGGCCGTGCAGACCGCCGGCGCGCCGCAGGCGAGCATCGACGACCCGCAGGGGGTCCTCTCCCCCGCCGACCGCGAGCGGCTCCTCAGCGACACCTCGCGTATCGACGCCCCGTCGGTGGTCACCGACCTCCACTACATGGTGTTCCAGACCAACCACCAGAACATCATGGACGACGTGGAGGGCCTCCTGCGCTCGGAGTACCCCGACCTCATCGACCAGTCGAAGGGCGAGAACGGCCGCCCGCGCGACGGCGTGCTCATCGTCGGCGTGGGCCTCGACCCGCGCCAGGGGTTCATTTACGGCGGCGACGACGTGACCTCGGAGCTCGCGCTCGACGACGACGGCCACGTCCAGGACCTCCTCGACGCCATGAAGCCCGGCGTGCGCGACGGCAACATCCCCGCGGGCCTGTTCCGCACGGCCAACCAGGCCATGGACGCGGATGCCATCGCGCAGCACAAGGTCGACGCGGCGGAAGATTCCCGCGTGGGCGCCGCGATGGGCCTCGGTCTCGGCGGCGCGGCCGTGGGGTTCGGTGGCTCGGCGGTGGCGGTGGCGGTGCGGGAGCGGCGTCGTAAAGCAATCGCCCAGGCGCGGGAGGACTACGACCTGGTCACCGGCGAGTACACGCGGCTGGCGGGGAGGCTGGACGAGGTGGACGTGCGGGCGAACTCGCTGTCCTCGGCGTTCGCGGACGAGACGCTGCGCCGCCAGTGGGCCGAGGTGCGCGACCGTTTCCTCTCTCTGAACGAGCTGGTCAGCGGCGCGGGCGGCCTGAGCTCGATCAATATGGGCGACGACGGCGTGGTGTACAAGCACCGCAAGCAGCTCGCGGACGCGGCGGAGGCGGTCGAGCACACCTCGAACGCGGAGGACAACATCGACCGCCTGTTCGCGGTGGAGCACGGCGACGCGGCGACGCGGCGCGCGGACCTGACCACAATCCGCACCGACGTCTTCCGCGCGCGCAGCGAGGTGAAGGACCGGGTGCTGCGCGAGGAGCTCGACGGCCTGCTGCGCCAGATCGAGGTGCTCGATGCGAACCCGACCTCCCCCACGTTCGTGGACGACTTCACGCGCATGCTCGGCGACTACCGCGTCATCCTCGAGGAGGTGAAGAAGAAGCAGTTCAGCGACGTGAAGGAGCGCGAAAAGCTCACGGTGCCGGCGGTGTACGACTCCGGCTTCTGGTACACGGGGTACGTGCCGTACGCCCACCTGTCCACGTGGCACGACTCAAACGTGCAGGCAGCACAGGGGGCGTCCTCGGGCGGCGGGAGCTCCTCGGTGTCCTCTTCCGGGTTCAGCGCGGGCGGCGGCAGCTCGAGTTTCTAAGCGTTCGCTCAGGTTCAACTCAGGTGACATTCATCACATTTTGCGTTTCAACTTTTCATTAATGAATCCGTGTTTATACTTGAAGCCACGGAGAAATTCGAAGCGCGGCCCGCCACCTAGAACACGAGGTGGCGGGTCTTTCGTTTTTGGGTCTTGATCTGGCCGCGCGCAAGACGAAACCCTTTCGCCTACTCGCACTCGAAATGGGGGGTGGGTGAGTGCTCTACCGGTCTCGGGGGGGTGGACCGTGGGCGAAAGGGCTCGCGAACATGAATATAGACCATCGCGCGTTGTCTGTCTAGATCATGTGGAGAGTTGGGCGTCGGTGCAGGTGGGGGTTTGGCGTGGGAAGATGGCTCGCATGAGTATTCAGGCCCGTGCGCTGACGTACAAACGTCAGAAGGAAGAGTCGGCGGCGATCCGCCTGCTCCACGCCGATAACGCGCCGGTCCTGCTTGCGGTGGTGGCCGAACACTTCCCGCGTGGCGCGGAGGCCCGGCCAGCCGCTCAGCTCTACGAGCTCATGGCAGCCGACTTCGCGGTGCTGCGCGAGACATTCGACCTACCAAAGACCCCTGCCGCCTACTGCAACGACTGGGTCAAAGCTGGCTGGCTTGTGCGTAAATCTGGCACGAAGGCATCGGGTGAGACACTGGAACCGAGCGAGCAAGCACTGACGGCGCTGCAATTCATGGAGCGGGTGAGCGCCCCGAGGTCGGCGGTGACCGCGAGCCGGGTTGCGTCGATAAGCAGTGCCCTGCAAGCACTCGCCCGAGATACCGATCCGAACATCGAGACACGGCTTGTGCAGCTGGAAGCTGAACGGGCGCGCATTGACGCTGAGATTGCCCAGGTAGAGCGCGGCGAGTTTGAGCTGCCCTCCCCCGCTTCCGTGCGCGAGCGAGTGAGCGACATCCTCGGCCAGGCCAGCGCGATCCCCGGGGACTTTGCACGTGTGCGGCACGAGCTCGAGGCGTTGAATTCGCAACTGCGGCGTCAGCTGCTCGACCCGGAAGGGTCGCGGGGCGATGTACTGGACGAGATCTTTGCGGGCGTGGACCTCATCGGTGAGTCGGACGCGGGGAGGAGCTTCAACGCGTTTTACTCGCTGGTGGTCGACCCAGAGCGCGGCGCGTGGCTGGACACGTGGATCAGGCAGATCCTCGAGCGTGTCGGCGAGGACGCGATGACAGCGGAGGAACGGGCGCGGTTCCGCGCGCTATTCCGAGACATGGAAGACGCCGGCTACGAGGTCAACGCAATGATGACGCGTCTCGCCCGGAACCTGCGCAACTATGTCGCCAGCGAGCAGTTCGCCGAGGACCGTCGGATGATTGAGCTGTTGCGTGATACCCGCAAGCTCGCCGCGGACGCCGCGGAGCGTGAAGAACTCTCTGCAACGCACAAAATGGCCACTCCGCTGCAGCGTATCGGCATGCAGGTGACCTCGGTAGCGCAGCTCAAGCTCGCCGACCCGGGCGCCGAGGTGATCACGAGCACAGTGGAGGCGTTCGAGCCGGGTGAGAGCGACCCCGAGGAGCTCTACAGCGTTGTGCGCGAAAGCGAGATCGATCTGGAGGAGCTCATGGAGGCTGTCAGTGAGACCGTGGAGGCGGCCGGAGGTGCGTCGATAAGCAAGGTGCTCGAACGCCACCCGGCGACCCAAGGCCTTGGCTCTGTGGTGGGATTGGTGTACCTCGCGGCGCGCTACGGCGTGCGTAGGGAGGGGCGCGAACAGGTCAGCTTTGAGGAAGAAGATGGGAGCATTCGCGTAGCGACGGTTCCACGCTGGCACTTCGACGTCGTTGCAGTAGAGGAGATGGCATGACGGAACCCCTGTGGACAGGAGACACCGGCACACTGTCCGAGGAATCGCGCCGGGCGCTAGTGGACCTGCTGAAAGGACCACTCATCACCGCCGACCGGAAGAAGGAAACGTGGCACGCGATCACTACCGATACTGAGGCCCTGCGTTCGCGACTGCACGACGTCTTCTTGGAGCTGATAGTGGACGAGGAAGCCGGCATCGCGTTCACACGCCACGTGCGCCCGGATAACCAGGATGTGCAGGTGCCGCCGGTCCTACGCACGGAGGCGCTCACGCACCTGCAGACGGCTATCTTGCTCCAGCTGCGCCACGAGCTGGGCATGTCCGCACCGGGCGAGCGTGTGATCGTCGGCGAAGACGAGCTGTACAACGCCATCGGCTACGTCCGCGCGGTGGATAACCGGGACGAGGCAGGCTTTAAGAAGCGGTTTACGGCGGCGGTGAACACGATCCGCAAATACAGCCTGCTCACTGACACGGAGACGGAGGGGCGTTGGGAGGTCTCGCCGGTGCTACGGCACATCTTCGACGCGGACACCGTGTACGCCCTGCGCGCGGAGTATTTGCGTTTGGCGCAGGAAGGGGATAAGCAGTGACAGCACAATTCCGTCTCGCGCGCGTGCAGCTGGTCAACTGGGGCACGTTCGACGGCTACTACGACATCCCTGTGGGCCAGAAAGGATTCCTGATCACGGGTGCGTCGGGATCGGGCAAGTCGACGCTCATCGACGCGTTGTCCGCCGTGCTGGTTCCACCCGGAAAGCTGCAATTCAACGCGGCCGCCCAGCAAGAGGTAGGTGGCCGGGACAAGGGCCGCAGTCGTGTGTCGTACATTCGCGGTGCGTGGCGGCGCAGCGAAGATCCAGCGACCGGCGAGATCCGCAGCCAGTATCTGCGCTCGGGCGCGACGGCGAGCATCGTCGCGCTGACCTACCGTGCGGGGGACGAGTCGCTCACGCTCACCGCGATCTACCGCCTCAACGCCGGGCAGCAGCAGGAGGCGCAGGTGAAGACGCTCTACGGCATTTTCCCCAGCGAGGTGGACGTGGACGGGTTCGTGCCGCTGCTGCAGAACTCGCTGGACAAGCGCAAGCTGGAGGCAGCGTACAAGACGGCCGGGGTGACGTTCACGGAGCAGTACTCCGTGTTTGCCAACCGCTTCCGCGCCAAGCTGGGCATCGGCAGCGAGGAAGCGCAGATGCTTCTCTACCGCACCCAATCCGCGAAATCCCTGGGCAGCATGGACGAGCTGTTCCGCAACTACATGCTGGACGTACCGGGCACGTTCAAGATCGCGGAAGACGCCGTGGCCACGCACGAGGACCTGCGCCAGGCGTACGAGCGGCTCGAAGACGTGCACCAGCAGATTGAGACGCTCGCTCCCCTGCCTGGGCTGAACTCCAAGCTCAAGGACGCGCAGGCGACGCAGGAGCACACGGCCGCGCTGTCTGCCGCCCTGCCGCACGTGCGGCGTGCGATTGAGGCGAAGCAGCTGCGCGAGCGTATCGACGTCAGCTCCGCCCACCACGTCGCCCTGGACGTGCAGGCGCAATCCCTTACCGCGCGCAAGGCCACGCAGCAGGAGGCGCTGCAGCGCGCGGCGATGCGGCGCGAGCACTTCGCCGGGGAGAGCCTGGGCGCGCTGGAGCGCGAGATCGCGCGGGAGGAGCAGACGCTTGCCCGGCGTGCAAAGGAGGTGAAAAAGCTCCAGGCCGTGGCGCAGCTAGAAGGCCCGTTGGACACGGAGCGTTTCGCGGAGCTGAAGGCCCAGGCCGCCACGGAACTGGCGGCGGCGCCGGAGCAGGAGCAGCGCCTGCTGGAGGCCTGGTTCGCGGCGCGCCGGGAACGCGACGGGCTCGCTGACGCGGAGGCGGCGGTGGGGGCGGAGTTGGCGTCGTTAGGCAGCCGCTCCTCCAACATCGAGCAGGCGTACGTGGAGCTGCGCGCGCGGCTGTGCGCGGACACCGGCCTGACGGTGGGCGAGCTGCCGTACGTGGGCGAGCTGATCGACGTGCTGCCGGAGCAGACGGAGTGGGAGCCGGTGATCCAGCGCCTGTTGGGCGGGTTCGCGGTGACCCTGCTGGTGCCCGCGGAGCTGGAGCGCGAGGTGAGTGGCTGGGTCAACGGCCGGCACGTAGGGATGCGGCTGGAGTACCGCACCGTGCCGGAGGGCGTGGAGGTGCCGCGCGGGCCGAGGAACGCGGACAGCCTGTTCCATAAGGTGCGGGTGGTGGAGCACGCGATGCGGCCGTGGCTCATGCGCATGCTGGCCACCACCTTCGACTACGCGCTGGTGCGCACCGTGGAGGAGCTGGAGCGGCAGACGCAGCGCGCGGCCACCATCGACGGTTTGGAGCGCAACCCGGCGGATAGGACCGGCTCTGCGCGGTACGTGAAGAACGACCGGCGCCGCCTGGGCGTGCGGCGCGACTACCGCCTCGGCTCCTCCAACCACGCCAAGGTGGAGGCGCTGCGGGCGGAGCTTGCGGACGCGAAACGCGCCACCGCGGCCGCCAGCAACCGGCTGAGCGATGTGGAGCGCAAGCAGCAGGCGCACAAGCGCGATGTGGAGCTGGCCACCACCATCGACGCGCTCGAATGGGCGGACGTAGACGTATCCGGTGTGGAGGAGGTCCTGGCCGGCCTACGCGCGGAGCTTGCGCGCCTGACCTCCTCGCCCGAGGCGCAGGAGCTGGAGCAGGCGTGGCGGGAGGCGTCCGAGGCGCTCAAGGCCACCGAGCGGGAGCTCGCCGGGGTGACGGGCCAGCTCGCGGTGGTGGCCGGGGAGCTGGAGAAGGCCCGCGCACGGCTGCGCACCATCCAGGAGGCGCAGGTTGAGGTGGACCCGGCGCTGGCGCAGGAGCTGGAGGCGATGCTCGCCGCCACCACGCGCCGCCTCACCCAGGAGAACCTGAGCGACAGCGCCGACAAGGTAGCCGCACAGCTGGATGCGCAGGCGAAGCAGGCGGCGCGGACCATCACGGAGTCCAGCAACGCCATCGTGACCATCCTGACCCAGTACATCGCCCAGTGGTCCGCCGAGTCCGCGGACTTGCAGGCCACGGCCGAGTTCGCCGGCGAGGCCATCACGCGCCTGGACGCGTTGCGCTCGGACCGCCTTCCGGAGTTCCGCGGCCGCTTCCTGGACCTACTCAACGGCCAGTCCGTGATGCACCTGAGCAAGATCTACACCGAGCTGCAGCGCGCCAAGGGCGACATTGAGACCAACCTGGGGCCCATCAACGCGTCGCTTCGCCGCTCCCCCTACACCGAGGGGCGTTTCCTACAGATTGAGGTGCGCGACAACCGCGACCGCGTGGTGCGCGACTTCATGCAGGACCTGCGAAACGCCACCGCCGGCAGCTTGAGCGAGGCAGACGAGAAGAACGCCATCGAGCGCTACCACCGCCTGGCCGCGATCATGGACCGGCTCGGCTCCTCCGAGCGCGCCGACCGCAGCTGGCGCAGCGTGGTGCTGGACACCCGCCGCCACGTGAAGTTCGTGGGCAACGAGGTCGACGCCGAGGGCACCGTGCACAACACCCACGTGGATTCGGCGGCGTTGTCCGGCGGCCAGGCGCAGAAGCTGGTGTTCTTCTGCCTCGCCGCCGCGCTGCGCTACCGCCTGGCGGGCGTGGACGCGGACGTGCCCCGCTACGCCACCGTGGTGCTGGACGAGGCCTTCGACCGCGCCGACCCCGTGTTCACCCGCACCGCCATGGACGTCTTCACCAGCTTCGGCTTCCACATGGTGCTGGCCACCCCGCTGAAGCTGATCAAGACCCTCTCCCCCTACGTGGACGGCACCATCGTGGTCCACTACACCGAGGACCCCGTCGCCCGCTCCACCTTCGAGCTCATAGATACCCATGCGCCTGCCTGACCAGTTGCCCGTGAAGTTCAACATGGAGCTTCTGCTTCTCGACGAACCTTCGGCCCTCTCCGTTCCCCTCCATCCCCCGACGCGTGCGCAGGTCCTCGCGGACGAGGCCGGTGCCCGCGCATTCGTCCGCGCCTGGCAGGCCTGGCATCCCGCCGAGGAGGTGGAGTGGGCCACCCGCTCCTGGGCTGGCATGGGCAAGCAGGACGTGCCGGTGCGTGTGGCGTTGAGCGGGTGGGACCGCATCGCGGAGGTGGCCGGGCGCGCCGGGGAGGTTGCGCTGGCCCGCGAGCGGTTCGCGGTGTTGGTGGGGTTGTTCCCGGATTGGCCGGAGTTCCGGGAGCGGGCGGTGCACTCGTGGTCGTCGTGGCTGGTGTTGTCTGACGACGACTTCACCCGCCTGTGCCTCGCTCTGCGATGGTTTCACGTGAAACCTTCGTCCGGCCTGCGCGCCCGCGCTGTGCCCATCGAGGGCTTAGACACCAAGTGGATCGCCGCGCACCGTGGACTGCTGCAGCGCCTGCTCGGCGTGACCGACCTGGGGCTGGCTGAGGGCGATCGGCTGATACGGGTGCGGTTCCTGGATGGTTTGCTTGCGCCCGCGCCGGGGTTGGTGGATGTGGCGGTGCCGTTCGGGTCGCTGGCGTTGCCCGACGGTTTGCTGGTGATCGTGGTGGAGAACAAGGAGACGTTCCTGGCCCTTCCCCAGGCCCCCGGAGGGTCCGGCGCGGTACTGGTGTGGGGCTCCGGGTACACCGCCGGCGCGCTTCCGGAGCTGCCGTGGGTGCGCGAGGCCCGCCGGGTGCTGTACTGGGGTGACGCGGATGCGGACGGTTACGCCATCCTGAACGCCCTTCGGTCGCGGCTGACTGGCGAGGGTTCTTTGGTTCCCGTTGTCAGCGTGGCCATGGACGTGGACACGGTTGAGCGCTTCCTGCACCTTGCGGTTGCCGACCCCGGCGACACGACCCGGGTACTCCCCCACCTCACCGACAACGAGGAACGCGCCCGCCGGTTCCTGGTCGCCTCCGGTGCGAAGCGACTGGAGCAGGAGCGCGTGTCCCTCGAGTGGGCGCTGGCGTTGCCGGAGTTTAAGGCGGTGTGGGGGCCTTGTGATTCGACTGCAGAGTAGTACTATGTGTGGTACTACTGGTTCCCATGGGGGACGATATCCAAAAGATCCTGGACGCGATGCAGCGTTCCGGCAACAACATTCGTTACGCCGATCTTCGTAAGGTGTGCGACCACTTCTTTGAGAAGCGGCCCAACAGTGGCGGAGATCACGATACATACAAGACACCCTGGGTTGGCGATCCGCGCGTCAATATCCAGAACCGCCACGGAAAGGCGAAGCCGTACCAGGTCAAGCAGGTGCTGGCTGCGGTGAAGAAGCTAGAAGAGCAGGAGTAGACGATGACTGAACGCTTGTCGGATAAATACACCTACCAAACCTTCTGGTCTGAGGAAGACGGTGAGTACGTGTCCACCGTTGCCGAGTTTCCGTCCTTGAGCTGGCTCGATGAGGACGCCCAGCGGTCGAGTGCAGGTCTCCGAGCGCTTGTCGCCGAGGTGATCGCAGACATGCAGCAAACCGGTGAACCTATCCCCCAGCCGTTCGGTCAGCGCGACTTTTCCGGACGGTTCAATGTGCGAGTCAGCAGTTCCCTCCACCGCCGTCTTGCCATGGACGCTGCGCGGGAGGGTGTGTCCTTGAACGCGTGGGTGACACAGAAGCTCGCGAGCGCGTAGACGGGAACTTAGGTCGGGATGAGCGCTGTCCGGGTCAATATCCAGCCCCGCATGCTTGCTTGGGCGGTGGATTGCACTGGCCTGCCAGAAGGCGAATTGGAGAAGCGGTTTCCAAAGCTTCCGCAGTGGCACTCGGGTGAGAGTCGCCCAACGCTGAAACAGGCGAGGGAGCTCTCGAAGCTCGCTCGCATTCCTTTCGGCCGATTGCTGTTGGATGAGCCGTCGGGTGAGCGAGTGGGTGTGACGGACTTTCGGACCGTCGGCAACAAGGCGATGGGTACCGTGAGTGCCGATTTGCGGGAGACTATCCGTTCGAGCCAGAGCAGGCTCGCTTGGTACGCCGAGTTCGCTGCTCAAGAGGATATCGCTCCACCGACAATGTATGCCTCGGCCACGGTCGAGCATGATCCGGCTGAAACGGCAGAACGGGCACGGGAGCTTCTCGGTATCGAGAAGGGCAAGCCCCTCCCGGGAAGCGACAAGGTAAGTGAGCTCGCTGCGGCCATGGAAGATGACGGAATCTTGGTGGCGAGAAACTCGATCGTCGGTAACACCACTTCGAGGAGGCTCAGCGTTGGCGAGTTCCGGGGCTTCACGATCGAAGACGGCGGCTACGTCTTGGTGTTTGTTAACACCGCGGATGCCAAAACTGCCCAGTTGTTCAGCTTGGCCCACGAATTGGGCCACGTTGTTCTTGGGCGCACTGGTATCTCTGATCACTCTGAGCATGCGGACGTCGAGCGTTGGTGCAACAGGTTCGCGACCGCGGTGATTGCACCGCTGGAGGCAGTGGAGCAGGACCCCACCTCACGCGCAGAAGCTAGAGACGCGGCCGGGTTACTCGAAGCACATCCATCCGACAAGCGTGAAAGCGGGGGCGCTCCCCCATTTCGCACAATGGTGCGCTTGCGCGTAGGCAGCCGTTTCTTCGACTCGATCACTCATGCATGGAGCCATGGGCAAATTGCGGATAGCGAAGTGTCCCGCCACCTCGGCGTCAGCACTTATGCGTCACTCTTTAAGCTCGTGAGCGCGTAAGGCAAAGTACCCTTAACCACTACTTGCCCTGCAAGCCCCGCGTTTGACCTTTATCTTCAACCGCATGGGAACTTTCATCATCTCGCTGATTGAGGCAATTGCGGCTGCCGCCGCAGCGATTTTGGCGGCCATGGCACTGAAAACCTCGAATAAGGCCAATGATCTCGCGGAGAAAATGCGGGATGACAACCAAAAGTTCAAGGATGAGGAACGCGAAAAAGACGAGGAGCAACGGCGCAATGCGGTTGCGATGAGTGTCTACGCCTACTGGGCGAAGCGGGACGACAATCAGTGGGGAGTGGTGATTAGTAACAAGGGTCCGCGTGCGACGGTGGTGAAGGACTTCCGGGTGGAGGTCAAGTGCAAGGACAAGGAGCGGACCTGCCACGAATCGCACCAGATGGTCGCACTGCCCGTGGGTGAGTTCTTCATCGAGCACAAGACAACGAAGTACGGCTGGGGCAACCTCGTCTCCATCAACGAAAACGAGCGGTTCAAGCCCGTGGTGTACGCCAACACGTGGCGCGTGGACAAAATCAGCTTCATCGACCATCTCAATGAGCAGTGGACCTACACGCCTGAGACTGGCTACACCCACCAGCCGGCCAGCTAGCTAGTCAGCGCCCGAAAATCGTTGCCGTTTCACGTGAAACGTCACGCAACCGACCCCCGCTCAAACACCCGTCCGATATAAACCTCCCCCGCATCGGGCGCGCCGGATAACCTGCCTAGTATGTCTTCTCCCACGCAGGAAGCGCGCACCGAAAATGCGGCGAACTCCACCGCCTACGCGCCGGGCCTCATGGTCAAGGTCCGCGACGAGTTGTGGCTGATCACCAGCGTCACCCAGTCCGTGGACGGGTACCTGCTCAAGGTGCGCGGCCTGTCGGACTACGTCCGCGACACCACGGCGAGCTTCTACACCGCCATCGACGACGTGGAGGTCTTCGACCCCGCCAAGGTGGAGGTCGTCCCGGACCGCTCCCCCGGCTACCGCACCACGCGCCTGTGGCTGGAGACCACCCTGCGCCAGACCCCCGTGCCCCTCTACCAGGAGGAGCTGTCGGTTGCGGACCAGATGCTCATGGATCCGCTGGATTACCAGCTCACCGCCGTACGCAAAGCGCTTAGCGACGACAACCTCCGCCCCCGCGTGCTCATCGCGGATGCCGTCGGCCTGGGCAAGACCCTCGAGATCGGCATGATCCTCTCCGAGCTGATCCGCCGCGGCCGCGGCGAGCGCATCCTCGTGGTCACGCCGAAGCACATCATGGAGCAGTTCCAGCAGGAACTCTGGTCACGCTTCGCCATCCCGCTGGTGCGCCTGGACTCCACCGGTATCCAGCGCGTGCGCCAAATGCTGCCGGCCAGCCGCAACCCGTTTACCTACTTCCCGCGCGTGATCGTGTCCATGGACACGCTGAAGAGCCCGAAGTACCGCGCGCAGCTGGAGAAGGTGCGCTGGGACGCTGTGGTGATCGACGAGATCCACAATGCCACCAACGTGGGCACCCAGAACAACGAGCTGGCCCGCACCCTCGCGCCCACAACCGAGGCGCTGCTGCTGGCGTCTGCCACCCCGCACAACGGCGACCCGGAGAGCTTCAAGGAGATCCTGCGCCTGCTGGACCCCACGGCGGTGCTGCCCAACGGGGAGATCGACAAGGACGCCGTGTCCCGCCTGCTCATCCGCCGCCACCGCCACAGCGACGAGGTCGCCAGCGTGGTCGGCGAGCAGTGGGCGGAGCGCAAGGACCCCGTCAACATCCCGGTGGAGGCCTCCGCGGAGGAAAACGCCGTCGCTGGCGAGTTGGAGCAGACCTGGATCCACCCGGATAGCGCCAAGGCCAACCCGGCCCAGGACCGCCTGTTCCCGTGGACGCTGGTCAAGGCGTTCCTCTCCTCCCCCGCCGCGCTGGGAGAGACCATCGAGAACCGCCTCAAACGCGTCCCCCAAACAGACACCAATCAGCGCGAAGCCCTGGAACGCCTCAAAGCACTCAACGCCAAGGTCACCCGCCAAAACTCCAACAAGTACGCCGCGTTGGTCAACTATCTCCAGGAGATCGGCGTGGGCAAGGGCAAGACAACCAGGGCGGTGGTGTTCTCGGAGCGGGTGGCCACGCTGCATTGGCTCAAGGAGAACCTGACCAAGGACCTGAAGATGCCGGCCGGTTCGGTGGAGGTCATGCACGGCGGGCTCTCGGACGAGGAGCAGATGCGGCTCGTAGACGAGTTCAAGCGCGAGGATTCCAAGCTGCGCATCCTGGTCACGGGCGATGTGGCGTCGGAAGGCGTGAACCTGCACACGCTGTGCCACAACCTGGTCCACTACGACATTCCGTGGTCGCTGATCCGCATCCAGCAGCGAAACGGCCGCGTGGACCGCTACGGGCAGATGGAACCCCCGCAGATCGCAGCCCTCCTGCTGGACACGAAGCAGGGCGGTTACGTGGGCGAGCTGCATGTGCTGACCAAGCTGATCAACCGCGAGAACGAGGCGCATGCGTTGCTTGGCGACGTCGGCTCGCTCATCGGCAAGCACACCGTCTCCGGCGAGGAGGATGAGATCCGCCGGGTGATCCAGAACCAAGCCGGCTTCGATGAGGTGGTCAAGTCCCCGGAGCAGGTCGCGAGTGCGGATGCGCAGTCTGAGGAGGATCTCATCGACCTGTGGATGTCGGGCTTCGGGCTTGACGACGAACCTTCGGAAAGCCCCGTTTCCGACCCCAATGCCCCGCACACGACGAGCCTGTACGCCTCGGAGATCGCCTACCTGGAAGATGCGCTGAACGAGGCCTTCTACGGCGCACCGGAGAAGGCGCTTGCCGCCAACGGCGTGGCCTACGAGCTGGGCAAAAACGGCGTGGCCGAGCTCGCCCCGCCGGAGGACCTGCGCCGCCGCCTGGACGTGCTGCCCCAGGACTACCTGGCGGACCGCAAGGTGCGCGAGAAGTTCCTCCTAGCCACCAACACCGCAGTGGGCAATGAGATCCTGCGCAACGCGCGCACCGGCCAGGACGGTTCCACGTGGCCCAAGGCCCACTTTTTGGGCCCGCTGCACCCGGTGACGGACTGGGCCACGGACCGCGCGCTGGCCTCGCTGTCGTCCGGCCAGATCACCGCCATCGAGGGCGAGGTGGACATGCCCACCGTGCTGCTGATGGCCACGCTGACTAACAAGCGCGGCCAGGTGGTCTCCCGCGCCTTTGTCACCGTCGCTGGCGGCATGCTGCCCAAGACCATCGAGGACCCGGTGGCGTGGTTGCGCGGCATCGATCTGACCGAAAACGCCATCAACCCGGAAACGCTCACACTGCCGGACAACGCGCAGGAGCTCGTCGCAAAGTCTGTGGAGATCGCCGGCAACCAGCTGCAGCCGATGATGGCGGCCGCCCGCAACCACGCAACCAGCCGCATCGAGTACTGGATCGACCGCGCCGACCGCTGGCAGCACGCCAAGGACGACAGCCAGCAGATGCTGCGCGTTGGCCGCTCCGCGAACCTGATCGCTGAGGAGCGCGCGCTGATCGCCTCGCTTGAACCAGACCGTGAACTTATCCGCCCGCTCGTCCTCGTCCTGCCGAAGGAGCAGTAGATCAATGGCTACCTACGACTCAATCATCAACGTTGATGAATGGATCAGCGACCACTACTTCACCACCGACGAGGGCGAGTCCTTCACCAAACGCGTGAAAAACCGCACCAAGGAGTGGGCGCAGCTGGAGCAGGAATCGGGCGCCCCCTCCCCCGTCAAGCGTTTCCAAGCCGAGCGTGGCGAGCTGCAACAAGCCTTTGCGACGCAATCGCCTACCGACGCGCTCGTGCGCGCCGCGTTCAGCTACGGCTCCCCCACCACGCAGCGCTACACCCGCGCCGGGGACACGTTTACCTACCAGGGCTGGGTGGGCAACGCCGGCACGCTGGTGGTGGTCAGCGCCGAGGTCGACGAGGCCACCACCGAGGAAGACCTGACCACACTCCCCGTCACCGGTGGCATCGCCCCGAAGGGTAAGGATCCGGAGCAGGCGAAAGTATCCAAGCTGGTCGGCGACCTTTTCCTCGCCGCCGAACCCCCGGAGTTCATCGTGGTCCTCGCCGGTGCGTGGGCCGTGCTCGCCGAGCGCGAGTCCTGGCCGCTGGGCCGCTACCTCGCGGTAAACCTGCAGCTGGCGGTGGAGCGAAACGACACCAAGAAAGCCGGCGAGCTCGAGCGCGTCGCCGTTATCCTCGCCCGCGAGAACCTGGAGCGCGCCGCCGACGGCACCACCTGGTGGGCCGAGACCCGCGAGGAATCCCAGCAGCACGCCGTGAAGGTCTCCGGCGACCTGCGTGACGCGGTGCGCGAGTCCATCGAGATCATCGGCAACGACGTCCTGAACCGCCGCCGGGAGCACAACCTGCCCATCGACGGCGTCGATGGCAACGAGCTCGCCCACCAGTCGCTGCGCTACCTGTACCGCATCCTCTTCCTGCTCTTCGCCGAGGCCTCCCCGGAGCTGGCCATCCTGCCCACCGGCGCACCGGAGTACGTGGAGGGCTACGGCCTGGACCGCCTCCGCGACCAGATTCTCAACCCGCCAGTGACCGACAAGGCGCGCCGGGGCACCCACCTCTACGACTCGCTGCAGCTGTTGTTCACCCAGGTCAACGACGGCCACGACCCTCTCGAGACCGCAGGCGCCGACCGGGACGCACAGAACGAGGGCCTGACTTTCCGCAACCTCGAGGCGGACCTGTTCAAGCGCGAGGCCACCTCGCTTATCGACGAAGCCAAGCTCTCCAACGACGCCCTTACCCGCGTCCTGCAGAACCTGCTGCTGTCGAAGGTCTCCGCCGGCAAGGACCGCGGCTTCATCTCCTACGCCACCCTGGGTGTCACCGAGCTCGGCCAGGTTTACGAGGGCCTGATGTCCTACCACGGCTTCATCGCCCAGGAAGACCTCTACGAGGTCGCACCGAAGGGCGACGCTTCCAAGGGCTCCTGGGTGCTGCCCACCCACGCCGCGGACACCGTGCCGCAGGACAGCTTTGTCATGGAGACCAAGCAGATGGAGGAAGGCGGCACCTCAAAGGTGCGCCGCGAGCACCCGGCCGGCTCCTTCGTGTTCCGCCAGTCCAGCCGCGACCGCGAGCGCTCCGCGTCCTTCTACACCCCGCAGGTACTCACCGAGTTCACCGTTGGCCAGGCCATCGAAGTGCTCCAGGAGGAAGGGCGCATCGAAACATCCGACGACGTGCTCAGCCTGACCATCTGCGAGCCCGCCATGGGTTCCGGCGCCTTCGCCGTGGAAGCGGTGCGTCAGCTGGCTGAGCTGTACCTGAAGCTACGCGAGGACGAGCTGGACACCCAGGTCGACCCCGAGACCCGCGCCGTTGAGCTGCAGAAAGTCAAGGCCCACATCGCCCTGCACCAGGTCTACGGCGTGGACCTCAACCCCACCGCGGTGGAGCTCGCCGAGATCTCCCTCTGGCTGGACACCATGACCAGCCAGCTCAAGGCCCCGTGGTTCGGCCTGCACCTGCGCCGTGGCAACTCGCTCATCGGTGCACTGCGGTCGACCTACTCCACCGCGCAGCTGAAGAAGCGCGAGTGGCTCACCGCCGTGCCGCGCCGGGAACCGGTACAAAACCTCGCAGAGGCTATCGACGCCGGCGAGCCCAAGGACATCCACACCTCCGGCCGCATCCACCAATTCCTCCTCCCCTCCTCCACCTGGGGTGCGGCAGCGGACGCGAAGGACCTGAAGACCTTGGCCAAGGACGAGATCACCGCCATGAAGGCCTGGAGACGCTCCGTCACCGGCAAGGCCCCCACCAAGGAACAGACGAAGAAGCTGACCAACCTCGCCGCCCGCGTGGAGTCCCTGTGGGCCATCACGCTGTCGAAGATGCGTATCGCGGAGGACCAGATCCGCCGCGACATTGATCTGTGGGGCCGCGAGACCGAGCACACCGCCAAGAACGTCCGCCGCGAACAGATTGAGCGGGAGCTGCTTCACGACGCCGAAGGTGCCTACCTCCGCCTGCGCCTAGTCATGGACGCCTGGAACGCCCTGACGTTCTGGCCCCTCACTGCAACGGAAGAGCTGCCGGACCTGGACGAGTGGCTCTCTGCGCTTACCGACATCCTCGGCGTAGACACCCAGGCCCGCGACGCCAGCCAGATCCGCTTGGCCAGCGCTACCAACTGGGACGAGCTTGTCCAGCTCGAGCGCACCGAGATAGGCCTCTCCGGCGCCCGCAAGATCGAGACCGTGCTGTCAAACCACCCGTGGCTCAACGTGGTGCAGTCCGTCGCCGCCGACCAAGGCTTCTTCCACTGGGACCTCGACTTCGCCGCGGTCTTCGCCCGCGAGGGTTTCGACCTGCAGGTAGGCAACCCGCCGTGGGTGCGGCCACGTACCGATCTGGATGCTCTGTACTCCGAAGCCGATCCGTGGTTCTCACTGGCACACAAGCCGACGCAAGCAGCGAAGAAAGCGCGCCGGGAGCAGTGGAACGATGATGGGCAGACTCGCGAAGTCGTGTACCGAGGTCTCGGCGAGTCAGTAGCGACATCTGCGGTGTTGACCGATGTGACCCGATATCCGCACCTCACTGGTCAGCAGCCAGATCTCTACCGTGGATTCATGGAACGCACCTGGGGAAATACCTCGTCAGAAGGCGTTATCTCGCTCATTCACCCGGAGTCCCATTTCACAGAGAAGAAGGCTGCTCGCCTGCGTCGAGGCGCATATCTGCGATTGAGGCGTCACTGGCAGTTCATCAACGCACTCATGCTGTTCGATATCGACGATCACGTGGTCTACGGTGTGCACCTCTACGGATCTCAACTCGAGGGGCCTAAATTCGTCATGGCCGGTCGCATGTACCACCCGGCAACCGCTCAAGATTCAGTCCATCATGATGGGACTGGGGACCTTCCTGGCATCAAAGATCCCGATTACAACTGGGACCTTCGACCTCATCGTGATCGGCTTCAAATTGTCGACAAGCACACTTTGCAAGTCTGGCACTCAATTCTTGAGGATGAATCGGTTCCGTCTATCGAGGCTCGCATGGTATACACCGTAAACTCCGAAGCCGCTGAGGTACTCGAGAAGCTTGCTTCCGCTCCCCGTATCGGGCAACTGGGGCTACAGTTTTCCGCAGGTTGGCACGAATCCGCCGACAAGAAGGCGGGATACTTCGATACAGGGTGGAAACACCCTGATTCCTGGAATGACGTGATTCTCCAAGGGCCCCACCTTGGGGTCTCAACTCCCATGATCAAACAGCCAAACCCCACTCTGAAACACAACCAGGATTGGTCTGAAATCGATCTCGAGGCGATGGCTGCTGATTTCATTCCGGCTACGGCCTACCAACCGGA
Organism: Corynebacterium jeddahense; assembly: GCF_028609865.1. Lineage (NCBI taxonomy): Bacteria > Bacillati > Actinomycetota > Actinomycetes > Mycobacteriales > Corynebacteriaceae > Corynebacterium > Corynebacterium jeddahense. The sequence continues at coordinate 2,517,004 of NZ_CP063194.1, read as the reverse complement.
CCGGGATGCGCAGCCGACGTATGACTTCGACTATTCAAAATTCGAGCATGGCGATCAGGTGAACTCGGCGAAGGATTTCTTTCGCGTTGCGTGGCGTGAAATGGCAGCTACAACTGGGTATCGCACGCTCTACCCAGCAATAATCCCGCCCGGGGCTGCCCATGTGAACGCCGTAAACTCGTGCGCGTCAACATCCGTCTTTGAAACTGCAGCCGCCGGAACAGTGATGAGCACGTTGCTCACTGATTTCGCTGTCCGATCGGCGGGTTCTGCCCATATATCGAATGCGATCATTCGGACGATTCCTCTTCCCGCTGATAACCCGTTGATGACGAAGGCACGGAACCTGTATCTCCGGCTCAACTGCCTCACCGAGGCCTATGCCCCGTTGTGGGAAGAGGTTGTGGGGGAACCTTGGTACGTCGATACGCCTTTGCGTAAGGATGAGGAGCGGCGTGCGGCGCAGGTTGAGATTGATGCGATTGTGGCGTTGTCGTTGGGTGTGACGGCGGATGAGTTGTGCATGATTTATCGGACGCAGTTTCCGGTGATGCGTCGCTATGACCAGGAGGATCGGTTTGATACGAATGGTCGGAAGGTGCCGAAGGAGATTGTGAAAGCCGACGCGAAGTTGAAGGACGACGCGGAGTTGTCGGTGGCGGATCGGACGTGGACGCATCCGCAGTCGGGTGTGGAGTACGTGTACGAGTACCCGTTTAGGCAGTTGGACCGGGAGGCGGATATGCGGGAGGCGTATGAGAGGTTTGAGGGGATGGTGCGGGAGTAACGTTCTACTTATCGACTGCGAGTAATTGTATGGCCGTGGAGTCTTGCCGTTCTTCCGGCCGGAGTTGATTTCGTTTTTACGTGAGGGGAAAGTCTCGAAGGGACGATGAGAGTAGCATCCTGGCACTTCTTTCTACCACTTCTGGATGTGTTGCCTCTTCCACATGGGAAAGTCACACTAAAGACACCGACTGGAATGATATACAGCTCTCTGGGAGAAGCTATGGAGCTCCCTGATGGCGTCGCGATTATCGCCCACCAAGTGTTTGCGCAGGACACGACAGGTACTGCTGAGGAAGCCGTATTTGCGTCTATCGCTACCCGGGTTGCATCTACCCAACGGGTCGCCGCCCCGTCAGCAGTCCAAGTTAGTAAACCTGTCACGGTTCTTGAGGTTGTTGTTAGCCAGAGGTTTAGCAAGATCGGCGATTGGGGGAGGCGTTCTAATCGGGAGGATGCCTTTTCGCATGCGGTGGCAATGGCAAATGAATGGATTGGTGCTTTGTCGCTAGCGCTACAAATGCCACTTGCAAAGGTGCGCGTTGAACTTCTACCAAGTGCTCTTCCAGTCGGAATAGGATTGTTTGAGCCTTGGGAAATCCGTCCCGGAAAATTGACACGTCTAAAGATCGATGGCTGGATGCAGCTAAGGGAAACCCGACCGGTAGTTTCAACGCATCCCCCGCAGCCGGATGAGCTGGATCTTTGGATCGAGGCTGCGCTAATCAACCATGCTGAGAGGGGGCCTTTCGTTCGGTCGTCGGAGCTGCTCGAAGAAGCAATTCGTCAACAGAAAGAAACCGGTGAATATGAGATCGCAATGATTTTGTATGCAGCCTCGTGCGAATCAGCGATAGACGAACTAGTGCAACATCTGTTGTGGGAACAACAGACGACGCCCCATGAAGCGTCAGAGTTCTTTCTCCGAAGCCGCGCCAAAGCGAAAAAAGGGGGAACCCCTGTACCAGAATCGGTTGTTTCGCTTATGAAGAAGAAAGCGCTGAGCCTCCTAAGAGGTTCCACTTTTGGTCCGAGCGATGAGCCGGAACCGTTTAGACAATGGACTAAGTTCGTAGTTGAGCCAAGAAATCATGTAATCCACGGCGGGAAAAGAGTCACCCGTGAGGAGATTGAGAGATGTGAACGGGCGTTTTTCGAATTCCAGGATTGGGTTAAGAACGAGGTTTTCGCAAGTCGCTCGCGTTTTCCAATCACGACCATCGCGCTCTTGGGTGAAGCCCAACTCGTTAAACGGGGTGAGTGGGAGCGTTTTTCGCCTATCGAACAGTCGCTCTCGCAACTCCGTATTCGTCTTCAAACCTTCCGCCGCTGGAGTGACATGGTTGTCTCGCTACGGAGTAGTCCGACCCTGATAGGTCAGCTGGTAGACCCAGAACAAAGTGTTCTTCAGGTTGTTGTATCCGAGGATGGGCCGAAGGAATCATTCCTAGTGCATTCGGGTGGCGCTGTTATTTCGCGCCTACCACAAGAAATCACAGAGGAGATCGGCCGGCGTGTACCCATCCAGCCCGAGGCCGGTCCTGTGATCCAGTTGCTGGATTACGAGCTAGATTTCCTTACCGGCCGGGAGGTATGGGAAACATACCGTTACGAGATGTCTCCTAAACTGCTGTTATACCCATCAGATATCGGATACAAAGATGCTTTAGAGCGATTTGCCGAAGAAAACGAGTGAACCATGCTGAGTGTTGTGCGGCGTAGCTATTACCACCGTGTTGAGTATCGAGAAACTGTCCGGGGGAAGTTTCTGGTGACCGCGCGACCTCAGGGCGCGCGACGCTATCAGAGGTGTCTGATCGTGACTGACACCGGGCGGTAATGGATTACGCGGCGAAAGGGTGGTCTGTGCGCGAATGAGAACAAGTCCTCTCCCAGCGGTGAGACACCTTACGTAGAAGGATAGCTGGTGTCGCGGACATGTAGAAGCTTCTTAGACGCAAGATGTCAACGCAGACTAAAGTTTTGCACCGCGTATGTGGCTCCGTTCGGGGTAGTCGTGATGAGAGCCGAGGAGCTTTCCGACACGAGAGGCTCGGATCTCCAGCTCAGGATCGATGCGATGCGACGGGAGGTCTATGGCATGCTAGATGACATTCACGCGAGCATACGAGTCGCGCGCCCTCTTTCAATCTGGTTCCTTTGCGGGAGGAGTTGATGGGGGAACCTTGGAACGTCGATAAGCCTTTGCGAAAGGATGAGGAGCGGCGGGCCGCGCAGGTGGAGATTGATGCGATTGTGGCGTTGTCGTTGGGTGTGACGGCGGATGAGTTGTGCATGATTTATCGGACGCAGTTTCCGGTGATGCGTCGTTATGACCAGGAGGATCGGTTTGATGCGAATGGTCGGAAGGTGCCGAAGGAGATTGTGAAGGCGGATGCGAAGTTGAAGGATGGCGCGGAGTTGTCGGTGGCGGATCGGACGTGGGCGCATCCGCAGTCGGGTGTGGAGTACGTGTACGAGTATCCGTTTAGGCAGTTGGACCGGGAGGCGTATGCGGGAGGCGTACAAGAGGTTTGAGGAAGCTTTATCATAGTCGCAGTGCCAAAATAGCTCCGACTCTGGATTTCAACTGTTTTCTCCACAGCGCTGTGGCACCCACCCAGTTGCTAGGTGACAAAGCCCACGAGTCTGGTGGGCAGGTAGGTCCGAGGGCAAGTTATTTGCGTATATGCAATCCTCACAAATACAGTCCCGCTCTGGTGCCGTAAGTGGGCCGTAGAGTTGCCATTGTCGCGAAAACTCCGAACCCGAATCGACGGGAAGTATGTAATCGGGCTGTTGAGGGACGAGAAGGCTGTCCGCCTGCACGCCGAGAAGATCGTCCACGATCCGTTCGCCTTCATTGCGATTGAGCAGGTGCAGTCTAATTAAACATGCGATTACATCGAGGGTGGTAAGGCAAACGAGCCCCATCTGCCTAGCAACTTCTCTTCCACGACCGTCATCGATCCAAACAACTGGTTGTTGCGGAAAAATCCCATGAACCGCGTACGCAATACATGCAGACTCACCTGCATGCTTAACTGGGGCTTGAGGATTCGGATTTCTAGAAATCCGTCGCGCAAGAGGACTCTCCTTCGGAAATTTAGTCTCACGAATGAAGTTCGCCTGTCCGTCCGCGTCAGCGTCTAAAGCTAGAACGCAAAGCAGGTCTGAGTTAAGTACCCGTGAGTTGGTGAAGTCGTCTCTTTGGAGCTCCTTTTGCACCTCACGGGGGATGCCGAAGCTTAGCCCCAGCTTAGTGACTAGGCGGAGAACTTCGAGGTGGCCAGACTTTGATAGGTGGGAAAGGGGGCCGGTGTCTGCGATTATCAAGGGAGAGCCACACCGTAGCTGTAGTTAATAGCTTCTAGTTGATCCAGCTTCCCGAGTTTGATGCCCTCGGCAAGTTGACGGGAGTACTCCGCAGGGATCCGGTCAGACGGGAGGACGGAACTATGATCCATAACGCGCTGATCTGCTTCAGAGTGAGTTTTTAGCTTGGCTGCTTGCCCAGAAGAGATATGGCCCGCACTTTTCAGTAGACCGATTGTCGAACGCCAGCCGACTCCGTAAGTTTGCGCAGTTCGCACTGCCTCATCAACCAAAACGGACTCATCAGTAATCTGGCCAAAGTGGGCAAGAGCCTGTTCCGGTAGAAGCAAATGAGCAGCAAAAGAGTTGCAGGCTTGTTCGGGGTGAAGCTTGGAGCCCCTCTCTTTTCGAGAAGAAAACTCGTTGTCCACGGATTTGTTCTCGTAGGCATCTCCGATTAACCAGTGGCACAGCTCGTGAGCTAGCACGAAACGCTGGTGAAAAGAAGGCGAACAAGTGTTGATAACGGCTATGCCGATTGGAAGGTTGGCGGAGTCTGAATCTATTTCGAGCATTAGTCCCTGAGGTCCCCAGTTACCTTCAAACGGGGAGGCGAATTCCCAGAGGCCAAATTTATCACACAAGGCTGGTAGGTCAGCGATGGGTTCGGATTCGGAGATGTTAGCATCCCTTCGCACTTTTCGGGCCAGATGAGCAGCGTCCACGTGAGTTTTTGGACGTTTGAATGGTCCTGGCCTCTTCCCCACGAGGACTCCGGTATCCATGAGGTGGCGAATATCGTAGGCGAGCAATTCGATGCCCGCCTCAATATCTGAAGGTCGCGTGGTGTGCACATCCTGATAGCGCCGCGTGATCTGTGGGATCTCGGCCTGGACTGCCCACATGACCGGCTTGCGAAGAACAGCGAGAATCGCGTTCAGCTCACCTGCTGAGGGAAAGTAATCGCCAGATTCGATTTTGCCGATTGTAGATTCGGGAAGATTAGTGGCTCGAGCGAATTCGTCATCGTCCCACTCCTGGCGCACGAGCTCTGCGCGGAGTTTCTCACTGAAGGGCACGTTCATGATTACAACCTGGATGGCTAAATAAGGGTACTTGGCAACGAACCTTAGCCGATAGGCAGCGTAGAGGTCGCGCCGGACCGGCTGTTTGAAACCATTTCGTGGAATTGCTGTCGTCAGGTTTCGAGATTCTAGCCTGTGTCCTAGATAAAGTTGACTCCGTGTCTACCCTCATCCCCGTCCACGCGTCGGAGCACGTCCTCGGGGGCGTGTCCGAGTATTTGGCCACTGCGTTTTCGCTTGCGAATCCGGAGACGTCCAACGCGCTGAAGGCGTTTTTGGAGGATTCGGAGCGGGGCATGTTCCACGGGCCGTACGTGCGTACGCGGTTGCCGTATGCGCGCGCGATCGGGTGGGACGGGATTCTGGATTGGATGCCGGAGTGGTTTACGCCGTACCACCACCAGGCGGAAGCGTTCCGCAGGCTGCGCAGCAGGGATGAGCAGGGGGCGCGTCGTCCGGAGCCGACGCTGGTGATCACGGGTACCGGCTCGGGTAAGACGGAGTCCTTCCTCTGCCCGGTGCTGGATCACGCGGCGCGGGCTCGCGCTGAGGGGCAGCGCGGCACTAAGGCGCTGCTGCTGTACCCGATGAATGCGTTGGCGAATGACCAGGCGGATCGTCTGGCCAAGCTGATTACCAGTGAGCCGGCGCTTGCCGGTGTCACGGCTGGTATTTACACGGGTGAGGCGACGGGCAGCGTCAAGAAGGTCACGAAGGATTCGTTGATTAACGACCGTGACCAGATCCGCCAGGATCCGCCGGACATCCTGCTCACCAACTACAAAATGTTGGACCAGCTGTTGCTGCGTGAGGCTGACCGGGAGATTTGGAAGCGCTCAGCAACCTCGCTGCAGTACCTGGTGCTGGATGAGTTCCACACCTATGACGGTGCGCAGGGCACGGACGTGGCGTTGTTGCTTCGTCGATTAGGGCTGATGCTCAAGCAGCACCAACCGGAAGGGTTCGCTGGCGAGTACGCGTCGAACCCGCTGGGGTGGGTCACGCCGGTGGCGACCTCGGCAACCCTCGGTGGCAAGGACGACACGCAGAAGGTGCTCGACTTCGCCGAGACCATCTTCGGTGAGACGTTCACTCCGGATGCGCTGGTGGGGGAAAAGACGCTGACGTACACGGAGTGGACGGACGAGATCGCGCAGTCGTTTGGCGCGCATGCCGCTCCCCTCTCTCCCGACATCGATCAGCTGCGCGGCATCGTGGACGCGATCGCTAGCGACAACTCCGGCCGCGACCACGCCGAGGTGGTGCTGGATGTGTTCCGTACGCAGCTGTGGGGCGTGGACGCCGGCGCGGATTTGAAGAGCACCATCGCCGCGTATGCGGTGCACCCGCTGACGGAAAGGCTCCTGGGCGCGGCTAACCCGGCGAAGTCCCTGATCCGCCGTGAGGGCGAGGGCGGCAAGTCGCTGCCGGAGGCCATGTTCGACCCGATCGTGGTGCGCACCCTGGGCGAGACCACTGCGCGGGAGTTTGCCACCCACCTGCTCACCGCCGTGGCGCAGATCCGCGCGCTTGCCGGCGATGAGTTCGGTTTCGGAGGCAAACGCCTGCCAGGTGTGGAAACGCACTTGTGGGTGCGCGAGGTCTCCCGCATCGAGCGAGCCGTCACACCCACCGAGGACGGTGAGACTTTCCGGTTCGCGGACGACGGGCAGCTCGGCGGCGACAACGCCGGGGTGTGGCTGCCGGCCACGTACTGCCGCTCGTGCGGTCGCGCCGGGTGGATGACGGCACTTGAGCCGGGTACGGATGCGGTGGTGCTCAATGGGGCGGAGATTCGGAAGGCGAGCGTCGATAAGCCTGAGCTCGTACGTCCGCTCATCGATGCCACCGCTGAGCACCGCGAAGCCGTGAAGAACCACCTGGAGCTGACCCAGCTCGGCGACGAAGACGGCAACCGTGTGCTGATGTGGTTCCACACCAAATCCCGCACGCTGTCGCGTACCGAGCCCAGCGAGGAAGAGCTCGCTGAGGGCAGCTCCGTGCCGGTGCTTACGTACACTGGGCTTAACACCGAGGAGCTCGCGCGTGAGCAGACGTGCCCGTCGTGCGGGGAGGCGGATGCCATCCGCTACATCGGCTCGCGCGTGGCCACACTGCTGTCGGTGGGGCTATCCAACCTGTTCGGCATGCCGTCGCTGGAGCAGAATGAGAAGAAGACGCTGGTGTTCGCGGACTCCGTGCAGGACGCGGCGCACCGCGCGGGCTTCGTGCAGTCCAGGGCGCGTGCGTTTGGCATCCGTACGCTGATGCGCAGCGTCGTCGGCGACGACGAGGTGTCGCTTGCGCAGATGCCGATGCGGATCCTGGGGCGTGCGGACGGGGCCGCGGACCCGGCGCGTGCGCGCTTTGAGCTGCTGCCGCCGGAGGTGGCGGAGACCACCACGTTCACGCCGTTTTGGGCGAAGGACGCTGATACCGCGGCTCGTCGCGAGGCCACCACTGCGGCGCTGCACCGCCTGGAGTTGGATGCCGCGCTCGAGTTCGGGCAGCGTGCGCACCTGCCGCGCTCGTTGGTGTCCACGGGTGCGCTGGTGCCGTCGGTGCAGGTGGACGATGAAGTCCTGCTGGCGGCTGCCGAGGAGGCGCTGCAGCACGTGGACGAGGGCTTGTTTGAGGTCGCGGACGCCGGCTCGCCGGAGCTGCGGCTGCGCTGGCTGCGGGGCCTTCTGGAGCAGGTGCGCGACCGCGGCGGCGTGTACTCGCCGATGTTGAAGAGCTACCTGCAGGACGACGCGAACTCGTGGCGCCTGCACAACCGCTTTGCCAAGGCGCACGGTATGCCGAGCTTCCCCAAGGGCGGAGCACCCGAGTTCCCGCGCTCGGGGGCTGCCTTGGACGACAAGGACCGTGGCATCACTCCCCTGGGCAGCCCGCGCGGGCGGTATGCGCGGTGGACGTCGAAGGTGCTGGGGATCTCCACCCACGACGCCACGAACGTGCTCACCAACGTGTTCAAGGTGCTCGCCCGGGAGGGAGCGGTGCAGGCGGTGTCCACCAATTCCGGCGGCATCATCTACGCGCTTGCACCGGAGAACGTGGTGGTGCGCCACGAGGATGCAGCCGAGATGTTGCACTGTGGGGTGTGCAGGGGACCGTTGGGCGCGGACAGGCAAACCCGCTCCCTACTCGCCGGGCTGCCGTGCCCGACGCCCGGTTGCCTCGGCGAGCTGGAGGCGGAAGGCATCGAGCAGAACTACTACTCGCGGCTGTACACCTCCACCACCCCGCGCGCGGTGGTGGCGCGCGAGCACACCGGCCTGATCCCCAAGGAGGAGCGGCTGGCGCTCGAGCGAGCGTTCCGCGGCTCGGATGACGAGGCGCCGAATGCGCCGAACGTGCTGGTTGCAACGCCGACGCTGGAAATGGGTATTGATATCGGCGACCTGTCCACGGTCATGCTCGCCTCGCTGCCGACGTCTGTGTCCTCGTACGTGCAGCGCGTGGGCCGCGCCGGGCGCCTGACCGGCAACTCGCTGGTGCTCGCGTTCGTGCAGGGGCGCGGCACGATGCTGCCGAAGCTGAACCAGCCGCTGTCCGTGATCGCGGGTGCTGTGGTGCCGCCGGCGGCGTTCCTCTCCGCCACCGAAATCCTGCGCAGGCAGACCACCGCGTACCTGGTGGACACGATGGCGTTTGCCGCGAACGGGTTGCAGGTGCAACACGCGCAGGACGTGTTCAGCAGCCGTAAGACGTCGCTAGTGCAGGTGCTCAGCGAAGAGATCGCGGCCGGGGTGGAATCTCGTGTAGACGCGTTCTTGTCCACGGTCGAGGACGGCCACGTGGACGCCGCAACCGTGGACGGCGTGCGCGCGTGGGCGTGCGGCCAGGGGCCGGACTCGCTGCTGGGCAAGCTCGAGCGCACACGCCTGCTGTGGGAGGCCGAAAAGTCCGAGCTGCAGGCGCGCTGGGACACGTTGGCGGACCGGTTGAAGGAGCTGGAGGCCAAGGTCGACCCGAACGCGGGCACCGAGAACGCCGACCCGGAGTTGGAGCGGGAAAAGCGCAGTACCCGGGCGGCGTGGCGGCGCGCCGGGCGCGACTACAACGAGATCCTGCTCGACGAGTTCTGGATCAGCTCCATGGAGCGCTACGGGCTGCTGCCCAACTTCACGCTGTTGGATGACTCCGTGGAGCTTGCGGTGGTGGTCTCCCAGCTCAACCCGTCGTCCATGCAGATCGACCCGGAGACCTTCGAGCTCTCCCGCGGCGTGTCCTCGGCGCTGACGGAGCTCGCGCCGGGCAACACGTTCTACGCCCGCGGCATCGCCGCCACGGTAGACGCCGTCGAGCTCGGTGCCGGCGGCGCGGACGTGGAGCAGTGGCGCCTGTGCCCGGAGTGCTCCTACGGCGAAAAGGTGGTCACCGGCACCGCGCCGGGTGCTTGCCCGGTCTGTGGTGCGGGCGCGTTCGCGGACAAGGGCCAGATTGTGGAGACGGTGCGCATGCGCCGAGTCTCCGCCGAGGTGGACCGTGCGCGCGCGACCATCGACGGCTCGCACGAAGACCGCTTCACCATGTTCTTCCACACCGCACTGAGCTTCTCCGTGCCAGACGGCGGCCATGGCGGCAAGTGGTTCCTCTCCCAGGGCTTCGGCGCGGAGTACCTGCGGTACGTGAACTTGAGCTGGTTCAACCTGGGTCGCGGTCCCGCCACGAAGAAGATGCTGGCGGGCAAGGAGATCGACGCTCCCCTGTTCACCGTTTGCAACTACTGCGGGCACCTGGATTCGCAGAAGGGCGCGAACTCGAAGTGGGACCACAGGCCATGGTGTCCGAAGCGCAACGCTCGTGAGGAAGAGTCCGTCACGGTCGCGCTGGGCCGCACTCTGCAGACCCAAGGCGTGCTGCTGCACGTGCCGGTGCAACTCACCGCCGGCGACAAGGCGACCATCCCGAGCCTGACCGCCGCAATCAAGCTCGGCTTCAAGGAGGTCCTCGGCGGCGACCCGGACCACCTCAACGTGGTCACGGTGCGCGTGCCGGACGCCACCGGCAAGACGGTGGAAGCGCTGCTCATGCACGACAACGTGCCGGGCGGCACCGGGTACCTCTCGCAGTTCGCCTCGCCTGAGGACGTCCGCAAGCTCCTCGAGCAGGCCTTCACCAAGGTGCGGGATTGCGACTGCGCTGCTGACGAGCGCCTCGCCTGCCCGGACTGCTTGCTGCCGTACACCCTGTTCCAGCACGTCGAGGTCACCTCCCGCGCCGCCGCCGAGCGCGCCATGCGCGCGATCCTGAGCAACCAGGACCACCCCGCCCAGGACCTGGATCCGATGTCGGTGCAGTGGACCCCGCAGACGGAGGCCCCGCAGCTGGACCAGTCCTCCAACCTGGAGGTCCGCTTCCGCGAGATGGTGCGCGACGCACTCGAGGCCCGCAATGCGACGGTCAAGGACATCCCCAACGCCGGCGGCGTGGAGTGGCACATCTCGTTCGCCACCGGTGAGGAGTGGAGCATGCGCGAGCAGGTGGACTACGGCTACACCCGCCCGGACTTCCTGTTCCAGCACCGCCGAAAGCCGCTGCTGCGCTCGGTGGCCGTCTATACCGACGGTGCCGCGTTCCACTTCAGCGCGCAGCACTACCGCTTCCCCACCGACATACACAAGCGCAACAGTCTGCACTTCGGCGACAAGCAGATCCTGCCGTGGAACGTCACCGACGCCGGCCTGGATTGGTTTGCCCGGGAGACGACGTTCGGCGAGGCCGCACCGTCGTGGGTCAGCGAGAAAGCGGAGAAGCGCACGCGCGCCATGGAGGGCATCGGCAACAATGAGATCGCGTTCTTGAAAGCCTCCCCCATCACGCAGCTGCTGACCTACCTGGCGGAGCCGGAACGGTCCTCCTACACGCTCATGGACAAAGCCCTGCTGCAGATGCTCAGCACCTCCGTGGTGCCCTCGCGCATCCCGGGTGGGGCGCGCCTGACGTTCCGCAACGAGATCCACTTCGACGCCGCCAAGGTAGGCGAAGAGATGGTGCTGCAGCGACTGCTTGTCGACGCGCTGGCACCCGGTTCCATCACCGAAGACAACTGGCGCGACTTCCTGCGCTTCGCCAACATCGTGTGGCTGGCCAACAACACCGTTACGGTCGACGTTGGCGATGGTGATGCTGTGGGCGTTGGGCAACCGGAGGTCGTCGAGAAGCAAAGTGCCGTCGAGGCCGCAGTGGGTGGGCTGTGGGCCGAGGCGATCGAAGAGTTCGAGGACGAAGCGGACGTGGCCGCCGCGCTGCGCACCCTCGTGGACGCGGGTGCGCCGCCGACCGAAGAGATCGGCGAGGAAATCGAATCCATCCCCACCGCCATGTCCTGGACCGAGCTACGTATCGCGCTGCTGATCGAGCAGGACGCCTCCTACGCGGGTGCCGAAGCCAAGCTTCGCGAGCAAGGCTGGACGCTGCTGTACCCCGATACACTCTCGCCAGAGACCATCCCGGCCGCGCTGCTGGGTAAGGAGTGACACCATGGTGACGTTTAGCCTGTACAGCGGGTTGGACCTGGACGGTGCGCTGATGAAGCCGACGATGAACTTCCTGCAGAAGCTGTCTGCGGACCCGACGAACCCGTCGCTGAAGATCAAGACGCTCACGAACGCCGTGGACAAGCGCGTGCGCACCGGCCGCATCAACGACCAGTTCCGCGCGGTGCTCTTTGAGATCCGCGACCAGGACACGCACCACTTCGTGCTTGTGGACGTGGACTCGCACGACGAAGGCAACCTCAAGGCTGAGCGGCTGGACCCGGCGCGGCTGCGCTTGGACGTGAACCCGATCAACGGCATTACGACGCTGATCAAGGAGGAGCCTGCTGCGGGGGATGCTGCGGCGGATGTTGATTCGCGCGCGAAGGCTGAGGCGGCTGCGCAGGCTGCGCACGAGTTGGCGGCCCAGCAGGCGAAGGCGGTTGCGAGGGAGAAAGGGGTGGAGGCGGAGCTCGTCGAGAAGCAATCGCCCGCCCCGCGCGAGGTGCTGGGTGAGCTGACGCCCGAGAAGTTGTGGGAGGAGCTGGGCATCGACCCGGCGCTGACCGAGCAGGTGTTGGCGCTCGAATCCGAGGATGGGTTGGATGCGTTGCTGGCGCCGCGCCCGAAGTGGGAGCACGAGGCCGTGTTGGTGCTGGTGGCGGGGTATTCGGTTGAGGAGACACGCGAGTCGCTGGGTCTGCGGAAGGTCTCGGCGTCGGAGGCGGCGGAGTCCGAGGACGCGCGGTTGCTGGCTGGTCTGCGGCAGGCGGCTGCGGAGCTGGAGTTCGCGTACGTGGACGACGTGGATACCGAGTCTCTGCGCAGCGTGATCGAGTCCGGCAGCTTTGAGAAGTGGCGTGTGTACATCCACCCGGAGCAGCGTCGCATGGCGGAGAACTCGTACAAGGGTTCCGCGCGCGTGTTCGGCGGTGCGGGCACCGGCAAGACGGTGGTGGCGGTGCACCGCGCGAACAACCTGGCCATGGGGCGCGTTGCCGGGGCAGGCCCGCGCGTGTTGCTGACCACGTTTACGAAGGGTCTGGCGCAGGGGTTGAAGTCCCAGCTCAACGCACTGAACCAGTTGTACCCCGAGGCCGGCGAGCCCGGCGAGCACGGCGTGTGGGTGGACAACATCGACGCCGTGGTGCGCAAGGTGGTTTCCCTTGGCACGCCCGAGGAGGTTTCGGAGGCAACCCGGCGAGTCCTCGGCGTCGCCGCCCCGCGAGTCCGTCCGTACACGGAAATGGCCGCGCGCCAAGTGTGGGAGGGCGCGCTTGAGGCTACCGACGAATCCATGCCCCGCGAGATTGCCAACGAAGCGTTCCTGCAGGCCGAGTACGAGACTGTGGTGCTCGCGGGTGGCATTACGACGCTGGCGGAGTACCTGAAGGTCGCACGAAGCGGCCGCGGCACGCCGCTGAACCGCAGGCAACGCAAGCAGGTGTGGGCCGTGCTGGAGTCGTTGATGCAGACCCAGGCCATCGACGGGCAGCTGTTCTGGCCCACCATGTCCGCCGTGGGCGCCGAGATTTTGAATGTGCGCTACGAGCGCGGCGGCGGCTCCCTGTTCGACCACGTGGTTGTGGACGAGGCCCAGGACTTCAACGCCGGCCACTGGCGGTTCCTGCGCGCGTGCGTGGCTGAGGGCCCGAACGATGTTTTCATCGCTGAGGACTCCCACCAGCGCATCTACGGCAACCCGCTGACCTTGTCGCACTTTGGTATTTCTACTCGCGGCCGCGCTTCCCGGCGTTTAACGTTGAATTACCGCACCACCAAAGAGAACCTGGACTACGCGCTGCGCATCCTGGTAGGCGGTGACATGGAGTTCTTGGACGGCGAGGGCGACGTGGACTCCGTGACCGGGTACCGCTCCGCGCGCACCGGCCCGGCGCCGATGATCGTGACCGCCAAGTCCGAGGACGAGGAGTTCGCCGTTGCAGCTGCGTTGATCAACGGTTGGCTTGCGGAGGCCGAGCGTGCGGCCGAGGAGGGTAAGCACAAGGAAGTCCGCGTCGGGGTGATGTGCCGCACCCGCGGGCAGCTTTCCCGCGTGGTCTCCGGTCTTGCCGACCACGGCATCGACGCCGTCCAGACGAAGAACGCCGAGCTGGCCTCCCACGAGCAGGTTTCCGTGATGACCATGCACGGCGCCAAAGGCATGGAGTTCACCCATGTGATTCTCATGGGCGTGGGCAAGGAGATCATGCCGCTGCGGTTCCGCCTGAAGAACCTATCCGAGGAAGACGCCCGCGCTGCCCTGCAGCGGGAGCGCTCGCTGCTGTACGTGGCGGCCTCGCGCGCCCGCGACGCGCTGGTGGTGACCACGGTCGGCGAGCGCTCGGAGCTGCTGCCGGAGGGTTAGGGGGTTTCGGGCGGCTCGGGCAGCACTGCCTGCTGGTCGGCTTCGTCTCCCTCGCGGTCTTCCCAGGCTGCGAGCGTGGTGGACGGTTCATCCTGCAGGTGCTACATCGTTCTGCCATTTGCTGCACCGCCCACCAAGAACGCCGCTGCGGCGGACGGGCTGGTGAACTCCAAGTCAGAGGTCAGCGTGTTGTCCTGGATCTGGTCCGCGCTGGGACGCAGCTCCGGCCGCAACGTGGATCCCTCCAGGACGAGGAAGCCGGAAGCGGTGCGCTGGCCTAGGCCCTGAACACCTTGGCTGAGAACGGTGAGCTCGAAGACCGGTTCCTCGTCATCGCTCGGGCGCGCCGGGGCTGCAGCCGAGTTGGTCGAGGTGCGAGACTTCGACGAAGTTGCCTTCAGCTGGAATGCGGAAACGCCTAGAGCGCTGATGATGAGGTTGGTGTTCTCGATGAACTCGTCCAACTCTGCTTGGGTCTCTTCGCTGACACTGCCGGCGGACGGGGTGTTGCCGTTGGCGACTTCGTAACGGTCTGCCTTAATGGCGCGCTGGTGGAAGGCGTTTTCCAGGAAGGTGATTTCGGTGGCGCCCCAGGAGTCATCCACCACAACCACGTAGATGATGCGGTTGAAAAAGTCTTTGTCCGCGCTGCGTGAATGCTCGGCGGCCCTGGCAAATGCGACGCCGTTCTGACGGGGCGCGGTTTGGCCGATGTAAATGCGCGGCTTGTCCGTCTCCGGGTTCGTGCCAACAAGGAAGTACACCGCGGGGTGGTTCGCTCCGGACGCCTCGGAGTTCTTCAGAATTGAGCTCGGTGCGCGGGATTGAATAGACCCGGCCGACTCAATTTCTAATCGAGGCCTTGATCGGCCCGGCGGCAGTGCCGTCCATCATGAAAAGCTGCAGCGTTTTCGGGGAACCCAAGCGGTTGAGCGTAATCCGAAACTCAGGCTGCCTCAGCTTGAGGTGGCGGAGGTCGCCGATGCGTCATCCCGTGCGGACTCCGCATTGCGCCGTGTGGGGCCTGCCGAGATTCGACAGTTGCGCAGTTAAGCCGGGGTCGGCAATGCCAAGAAAAACTGTGGCGCGGGAGATAGAGTGTTCCTATGAAAAAGCTTCCTCTCCTTGCTGCAACAGCAGCACTACTCATCACAACACTGTCCGTGCCTGCTGCTAACGCCGAGATGACCCCAACTGAGCGGGATCAGTTCCGCACCGATCCCGTCGGGGCGATTGCTTGGCAAGCTATTAAGGGCTCTTCGGAATACGTGCGCGCCGATGGCAACACCATGATGGCCGCGTCTTTCTTCTCCATGACTTCGCCCGGGGAGAGTATCGGCCTGCCAGCCCTGGAGAACTGCGCCGAGCGCGTCGGTTCCTCTTCGCCGGCAGGCGGTGTGCGCTACGTGGCGGCAGCCCTGTGCGCAACCTTCGACCCGAATGCCCGCAGTCAGGTGCAGCGCGGTGACTTTGGCTACGCGCCGCTGGGCTAAGCCGGTGCGTAGATAGGCAGATCGCTGCGTGTATGCGGCCGCGACCACCCTTCGAGCTCACCCGCGACGGAACGAACGCGCCGATCTGATGGGAAATATCGCAAAATTGAGGCTGCGTGCGTCCAACTCGGATCGAACGCACCGAAATGCACTGTTTTGCGCTAAACTTACGGCCTATTGGAACAGATTCGGTGCGAACGTTCCGTAATACGATCGGCGAGGAGGCGTGGCGCGTGGATATTGAGGCACTCGGCAGCTTTGTGCGCGCTCAGCGCAAGGAGCGGAGGCTGACCCAACTGGAGGTCGCGGAGCTTGCGGACGTGTCGGATCGGTTCCTCCGGGAGCTGGAGCATGGCAAGCCGACGGCGGAGATCGGCAAGGTGATCGAGGTGCTTGCGGTTCTCGGTTACGACCTCGAACCTGTTGTGCACAAGGGTGATCTGCTGTGACGTCCCCGGTTGTTGCAGCAGACGTGTACGTGGGCGAGGAACTGGCCGGCCACTTCACTACCCATGCCGATGGCCGCACGGAGTTCGACTACGTGGAGGGCGCCACGAAGGCTGTGGCCTCAACGCTGCCGATCAGTGGCGCGCCCTATGTCACCTCAGCAGGTGCGCTCCCGCCGTTTTTCGCCAACCTGCTGCCTGAGGGCAGGCGGCTCTCCACGCTGAAGCGTTCGGTCAAGGCATCACTCGACGATGAGCTGGCTCTCCTCGTCGCAGTCGGTTCCGACACGGTCGGTGATGTCAGCGTCGTTGCGCACGGCAAGCCGCTCGCGCCCTCCCCCGCCGTGATCGATTTGTCCGGCCCGCTCGATTTCTCGGCGGCCATCACTGACGCCGGAATCGCGGATCCCATTGCCGTTCCCGGCGTGCAGGACAAGGCATCGGCACGCACCATTGCAGCCGCAGTTCGCGGCCACAACACCGAATACATTCTCAAGGTGTCCCCGCCCGAGTACCCGAAGCTTGTGGAGAATGAGGCCGAGTGCTTCGCCATCGCAGCCGCCGCCAAGTACCCGCTCGCTGAAACGCAGTTGCTTATCGACGCCTCCGGTCGCCCCGGCCTCCTCATCACCCGCTTCGACCGGTTAGGCGGCACCCGGCTCCACGTCGAAGACGCCGCGCAGGTCATGGGCCTGTACCCGAGCGCGAAGTACAGCCCAGCAATGGAGGAGGTGGCGGAGGCGTTGATGGGCGTGAGTGCGTCGCCAAGCTTGACTGCCCGATCAATCGCCTTCCAAGTCGCCCTTGCCTGGCTGACCGGAAACGGTGATCTACATGCGAAGAATCTGTCGTTGATCTGGAGGGGCCGCAGGGCCGAGATGTCCCCTATCTACGACATCCCATCAACGGTGCCCTACGGGGATTCCACGATGGCGCTGTCCGTGCAGGGGCGCAAGGACAACATCAGCGGCAAGGCGTTCCGGGCATTCTGCACGGAGATCGGTTTGACGGTGAACGCAACCGAGCGCGTTATGGCCCAAGCCCTGCGGGTAACCGATGGTGCCGCGGAGCGGATCGTGTCCGCGGCCGATTTCGATCCGCGCCGGGCGCGCGACCTCAGGAGGGTGCTGGATCGGCGGAGGGGGTTGTGGGGCTGACCTTTGGTGCGTCGATAGGCGGATGTCCACTGAAATGAGCACGTGAGGGGCTGTGTTTCCGAGGGAAGCGCCGTAAGCTGCCCGGCATGGGGATGAAAACTTGGAAAATTGGGGCCAAGGCGGCGGGGACGCACGTGCGGGGCCAGGTCATTGTTGCGAATCGGGCGGGCGAGCTGGACGCGTACGGGCGGGCGCTCGGCCAGGAGATCGGGGACGAGCTGACCCGGGTGGCGAGGCAGTGGCGCCCGGGCAACGAGAAGCAGCCGGAATCGGGTGAGGTGGCGAAGGACCTCGCGAGCTTGACGGTCATGGCGGGGATACCGCTGTTGCTGTTGCGGCGGGCGTCGACGCCGGAGTCGGCGGGCTCGGCGGCGCGGCTCATGGTGGACGTGTTGCGCGAGGCGATCGAGCTCGAGCCGCGCTTTGCGGGCCTGTACGGGCTGGCGGTCACGGCGCGGGAGCAGGCGGACGACGGCCGGATGGACCAGATGAGGCTGCTGTGCGACAGCATGTCGTGGGCGCTGCCGCAGCCCGTCGAGCGCGCCGGGCTGGTGGATCGGGCGATGCGGGTGGAAGTCCGCGACGTCGCGTTCCCGAAGCCGGGCGTCGAGCTGCAGAGCGCGGGGCTGGCGGAGTTCAACCTGAATTTGAAGTGCGACGAGGTGGACGGCCACGACGTGGGCAGGCAGCCGAGCAGCATGTATTTCCCGCTGCCCCTCTTCGGCCCGAGCCAGGCGGAGCCGCTCGCGGTGCTGGAGATGATGGTCGGCGACTTGCAGGTGCTCGTGGACCTGGAGACGAAGCGCTGCGCCTACGGCGTGCTGCGGGACATGCTGTTTGCGGTCGAAGATGTTGTGGAGGAGCACCGGCTCGAACAGTGGGGATCCCGGCCGGCGTGAGGTTGCGCCGATAGGTTTGGCGGTCCGCCGGCAGGAACCCCCGACAAACCGCCGCCGGCCGAAGGTGCGTCGATACGCAACGCCCCCGGAGTAACGTAAACCTCCATGACTAACGCCGAGCTGCCGGAACAATACAGTGAAGAACACCTGGAGATGGCGCGCCAAGAGTTCGACCGGGAGAACCTCTCGGATGCCGACATCGAGCAGATCAAGGAGCAGCGCGAGGGCGACGACCCGGACGGCTCGTTCATGCGGTGGGTGATCACGCTGTTTGGCACCGGCGTGGGCGCGGGCATCCTCTTCCTGCCCATCAACGCGGGCAGCTTCGGCTTCTGGCCGCTGGTCATCGCGACGCTGCTCATCGGCCCGATGGTGTTCTTCTCGCACCGCACGTACGCGCGCATCGTTTCGGCGTCGCCGGTGAAGGGTCTCGACGTGCTGCAGGTGATCACGGCGCTCACCGGCCGCAAGCGCGGGTTCGCCTCGGCGGTGCTGTACTGGCTGGGCATTTACCCGACGGTGCTCATCTACGGCATCTCGATTACGAATACGCTGGACAGCTTCATCGTTAACCAGCTCGGCGGCGTGCACGTGAGCCGCTGGGTGCTCGCCGGCGTGAGCGTGGGTGTGATGACGGGCGCGTACGCCGTCGGCAAGAAGCTCACCCTGTGGATCGCGAACGTGCTGGTCTACCCGCTCATCATCGCGCTCGCGGCGGTGTCGCTCTACCTCATTCCGTCGTGGGACTTCGACAGCTTCCTCCACTACGACTCCGCCTACCCCGTCTGGCAGGGCCTGCTGCTCATCCTGCCGGTACTCGTGTTCTCGTTCAGCCACATGGCGGCGCTGAGCCAGTTCGCGCTGGACATGCAGAAGAAGCACGACGGCGACGTCGAGGCCACCGAGCGCGAGGTGTCCAAGGTGGAGCTGGTCACCGCGATCATGCTGGTCACCTTCACCATGTTCTTCGTGTGGTCGTGCGCGCTCGCGCTCGGCGCGGACGGCATGGACGAGGCCGCGGCGCAAAACGTGCCGGTGCTGTCCTACCTGGCCAACGAGACGGACACCCCGTTCATGGCGTGGATGAGCCCGATTATCGCCATCTGCGCGATTGTCACTTCGTACTTCGGCCACCTGCTCGGCACGGAGGAGGGCACCGGCTACCTCCTGCGCGTCGTCGCCCCCAACACAGCAGCCCGCTTATCGACGAACACCCTCCGGTGGATCGTGAACATCTTCGTCTTTGTCACGGCGGTGCTTGTCGCGGTGGCGAACCCCTCGATTCTGGACATGATCTCGGTGGTCGGCGGTATCTTCGTGTCGTTCCTCGTCTACATCATGCCGGTGCTGCTGTTCCAAAAGGCGACGGCGTTCAAACACTACGCGCGGCGCCCCGACACGATCTTCGTTCTGGTGATGGGCCTAATCATTATGGCGGTGACGGTGTGGAACATGGTGCGCGGGTAACGCGCAGATGAACTTTTGGTGTGCTCATTTGTAAACACACAGGTCGCGGCGGCGCCGAAAAACCCGTGGTTTACAGACAGGTGAAACTTCGCGTCCGAGTGGAGATTACGTCCAAAATCTGTCGCATAATTTTTCGCTGTGAGCATCACTATCCTCCTCGTACTCATCATCGTCGTCTCGTTATTCTTCGACTTCACGAACGGTTTCCACGACACTGCCAACGCGATGGCAACCTCCATCGCCACCGGCGCGCTTAAGCCCAAGACGGCTGTGGCGCTCGCCGGTGTCCTCAACCTCGTCGGTGCGTTCCTGTCTGTGGCTGTTGCGAAGACTGTCGCGGGCGGCATCGTCAAACTCGACGTTTTCGACCTCAACGACACGCTCGATTCCGAGCGCCTCCTCCTCGTGGTGTTCGCCGGCCTCGCCGGCGGCATCATGTGGAACCTCTTTACCTGGCTCTTCGGCATCCCGTCGTCGTCCTCCCACGCGCTGTTCGGCGGCCTCATCGGCGCCGCGATCGCCGCGATCGGCTGGGACGGCGTGGTCTGGCACGGCGTGCTGGACAAGATCATCCTCCCGGCGCTGTTCGCCCCGTTCGTCGCGGGCCTCATCGCCGCGGTGGGCACCTGGCTGGTGTACAAGATCACCGCGAACGCCGAGCACAACCACCGCGACAACTACTTCCGCTGGGGCCAGATCGGCACCGCCTCTCTGGTGGCGCTCGCGCACGGTACCTCTGACGCGCAGAAGACCATGGGCGTGATCTTCCTCGCCATGGTCGCTGCCGGCCAGTTCGACCAGGATCACCCGATGCCGTTCTGGATCCAGCTCGCCTGCGCCCTGGCCATCGCCATCGGCACCTACTCCGGCGGCTTCCGCGTCATCCGCACCCTGGGCAAGGGCCTCGTTGAGATCCACCCGCCGCAGGGCATGGCCGCTGAGACCTCCTCCGCCGCGATCATCCTCACCTCCTCGCACCTGGGCATGGCGCTGTCCACCACCCACGTGGCCACCGGCTCCATCCTCGGCTCCGGCCTGACCGGCCCGAAGGGCGAGGTCCGCTGGGGCGTCGCCGGCCGCATGGCCCTGGCCTGGATCACCACCCTCCCGGTCGCCGCGTTCGTCTCCTACGTCACCTGGTGGATCGGCCACGGCGTGTCCGAGCTCACCGACAACCTGCTCTGGGGCGGCATCACCCTGGCGCTCATCATCGCCCTCGGCGGCGGCTACATGTTCTGGCAGGCTTCCCAGAAGCCGGTGCACAAGGACAACGTCAACGACGACTGGAGCGGCGACTCCAACTCCCCGGCGCACACCACCGGCTCCTCCGACTCCGACTCCGGCGCTCCGGCATCCGAGCACGACAAGCGCATCGAGCGTCGCGACGAGCGTATCCGCAAGGTGCGCGGCTACGGCGAGCCCGCCGACTTCGTGGACACCTCGAAGGGCCTCGACGCGACCCGCCCGGGCTCCACGACGACCATCACCCCCGACCAGACGCCGCGCGGTTAATAGGAAAGGAACCACGTCATGCCTGATTTGCTGCAATCCCTCCTCGCGGTCACCGGTGTTGGCCTCCTCCTCGGCGCCGGCCTGCCCGCCCTCTACGCCCTGAGCATCCACTTCCTCTCCCCCGGCGAGGACGGCTCCGCCCCGGCGGGCGGCCGCCGCGTGCTCGGCTGGATCTTCCTGGCCATCGTGTTCATCGCGGTCATCGCCGCGCTCCTGCTCATCGCGCGCGAGCGCATCGAGTACATCTCCGGCTGGGATCCGTACCCCTTCCTCTAGCCGCAGTACGGCGCTGCCGGGCTCCCGTTGCGGGGCCCGGCTTTTGCCGTTTCAAGGAGCCGTAACGGAGTGAATTTTTAGTGCGTATGCAGCCATAATGGCGCTGCGCCAATAGTTGGTGTTGACAAACTAATTTTGTGGAACCTAAAGTTACCTCCAGATGAACGGAAGGTGAACAACCTCCCGTCAGAGATGAAAGGAGGTGAACCCGTATGAAGTTCTTCGAGAACATCCGCGCGTGGTTCCGCGACGAGGAGCATGGCATCGCCACGTTCTCCGACGTTTCCCCGCTCGCCGTGCTCCCGCACGTCGACGCACGCTCCTAGCATTCGGAGCGCCAAATAAGACAGGCCCGCCGCCCCGGTCGTGTACCGGAGCGGCGGGCTTGTTATTTTGGCACCACGTACCTCGTGCGCGCGGTCGCGCCGGGGCATCTACGTGTTCATCTTCGTCACGGCCGTCGCCGTCATCATGGCAGTTGCGGTGTGGCAGATGCTTGCGTAGCTGCGCTCTTCCGGCTCCGCACGTACAACCAAATCCCCAGCACCGGCAGCGCGATGAGCAGCGCGATGATGAACACCGTCCCGGCGACGCTATCGCCCGCGAACTCGGCGCCGACGTTGTTCGCCGCGTGCAGGGCGTAGCCGGCGAGGAACCACGCGAGCGCGGTGCCGAAGCGCCAGCCGCCGGACGTGCCCGGGGTGAACATGGCCTTGCCCGCCCCGTACGCCGCCAGCGCGGTGTACAGGCAGTGGCTCACCGGGGTGATCACGCGCCCGGGCGCGGACTGCGCGAACCCGTCGGCGTCGCTGACCATGTTGTAGAGCACGCCCTTGTCCACGTAGAACACGTCCTCGACGCACTGGAAGCCAAAGCCGACGGTCATGCCGATGAGCGCTGCGGCGACCGGGTTGTCAATGCGCTTGAACGACGCCATGACGAGCACCGCGGCGAGCAGCTTGAGCGTCTCCTCCTCGATCGGGGAGGCCGCCCAGCGTGCGAAGCGCCCGGCCCCGTCGAGCGCGCCCATGAGCGCCTCGTTCACCGGCGCCATCGCGCCGAAGACGAGCACGCCTGCGACGAACGCCACCACGAACGCCCACCCCGTGCCGGCAGGCCGCGCCGGGTGGCGCCGCACGAGCAGCCAGTTCACCAGCGCAACAAGCGCCACCCACCCCGCGCCGGCAGCGGCCACGGACGGCACGAGCGCCCCGGTGGGTAGGAACACGAACACGCCGACCGCCGCGAGTACCAGCAGGTAGATGCCCAACAACACCCGGCTCATCGGTGCGCCTCCTCGTAGTGCTCGGCGGTGGCGCGGGCGACATCACCGGCGCCCTCGCCGCTGAGGCTGATGAAGGCGGCCTTGTTGCCGGACTCCTCGTCGAGGGGGACGAGGACGGTGGCGGCGGAGCCGTCGATAAGCATGCGCGTGCGTGCGCCCCGCTCGATCTCGGCGTCCGAGAGGCTGCCGGTGAGCGCCGTGGCGCGCTGCGCGCGGCGCAGGGTGACGTCCGGGTCCTCGTTGCCCCGCTCGACGTGCGCGATGGCCGCGTCGAAGCCGTCGCACGAGAAGGTGGCCATGGACGAGTGCTCGTCTGGGCCGTCGCACTCGAGCGGCGCGCCGTCCGGGCGGTAGGCCTCGAGCACCGACTCGTCGTGGTCGTAGGCGGCGACGGGCTGCCGGACGAGCGAGTCGTCCTCCCGCGCGCCGGCGGCGAATGGCAGCGCGACGCCGACGGCGGCGATCGCGGTCATCGTCAGGGCAATTGCGTGACGACGCCCCTCCGGCACCCCTTCTGTTTGCAATTCGGTCGTTGTGCTCATGGTGTGTCACTGTAACGCCTGGGCTTCATCAACGTAGCGACTACAGGTGCACGACCTCGATGCTCGGGTCCTGTTCGGCGAGGTAGGCGGCCGCCACGGAGCGGTGGCACACGCCCGGGTCGGGTTCGGAGCAGAGGAGGGCGGAGCCGTCGATAAGCTTGGGCATCTCGCGCTCGGCGAACTCGGCGCGCAGGCGCTGCGAAAATTCGTCGAAGGGCAGGCCCTCCTTGCGATACGCGCGCATGAGCCCCTCGCTGGGCGCGAGGGCGAGCTCGTGGGCGTAGCTGATGCCGGCGATCGTGTCGAGGAACCAGGGCAGATCCGACTGTTTGGTAAAGCCGGCGAGCTGGTTCGTGTTGTGCCGGCGGATGTCCACCACCCGCGTTACGCCGTGACCGCGGAGGATGTCAAAGAACTCCTCCGCAGTCTTCTGCGAGTAGCCGACGGTGTACAGGCGCATACCCGTGATGGTAGCGCTCGAAGTTGGCCTGCAGCTCGCGGCGGGTGGCGTCCATCTGCGATGCGTTGAGTGACATGGTGCCGAGGGGGCGCCGGGTGGCTGGGGAAACGGGATGGGGCCGGAGGTGCGTCGATACGCAAACGCCCCCGATTACACTGCGTAACCATGACTGAGGCGACCCCGCACCGCTACACGGCCGAGCTGGCCAACGACATCGAGCAGAAGTGGCAAGCGCACTGGCGCGAGCACGGCACATTCAACGCGCCGAACCCGGTTGGCGACCTCGCCACCGGCGAGGACCTGCCGAAGGACAAGCTCAACGTCCAGGACATGTTCCCCTACCCCTCCGGCGCGGGGCTGCACGTGGGGCACCCGCTCGGCTACATCGCCACCGACGTCTACGCGCGCTACAACCGCATGCTTGGCAAGAACGTCCTGCACACGCTGGGTTACGACGCCTTCGGCCTGCCCGCCGAGCAGTACGCCATCCAGACCGGCACCCACCCGCGCACGACCACCGAGACGAACATCAAGCACATGACCGAGCAGCTCGACCAGCTCGGCCTCGGCCACGACCGCCGCCGCTCCGTGGCCACGACGGACCCGGAGTTCTACACGTGGACGCAGTGGATCTTCCTGCAGATCTACAACGCCTGGTTCGACGAGGAGCAGCAGAAGGCCCGGCCGATCGAGGACCTGGTCAAGGACCTCATGACGGGGGCGCGCACGACGAAGGACGGGCGCGACTTCCGCGAGCTGACCACCGCCGAGAAGCACGCCGCCATCGACGAGTTCCGCCTCGTCTACCTCGCCGACTCCATGGTCAACTGGTGCCCGGGCCTGGGCACCGTGCTGGCCAACGAGGAGGTCACCGCGGACGGGCGCTCCGAGCGCGGCAACTACCCCGTCTTCCGCAAGCGCCTGCGCCAGTGGATGATGCGCATCACCGCCTACTCGGACCGCCTCCTCGACGACCTCGACCTGCTGGATTGGCCGGAGAAGGTCAAGAGCATGCAGCGCAACTGGATCGGGCGCTCGCGTGGCGCCGAGGTCAACTTCGCCTCCCCCGCCGGCGATATCACCGTCTTCACCACCCGCCCCGACACGCTCTTCGGCGCGAAGTACGTCGTGCTCGCGCCCGAGCATTCGCTTGTCGACGAGCTCGTGGCCGAGTCCTACGCCCCCGGCACCGATGCCCGCTGGACCAACGGCGGGGCCACCCCGCGCGAGGCCGTGGACGCCTACCGCCGCGCCATCGCCGCGAAGTCCGACGTGGAACGCCAGGAGAACAAGGAGAAGACCGGCGTGTTCCTGGGCACCTACGCCGTGAACCCCGTCAACGGCGAGGAGGTGCCGATCTTCATCGCGGACTACGTGCTCACCGGCTACGGCACCGGCGCCATCATGGCGGTGCCGGCGCACGACGAGCGCGACTACGAGTTCGCCACCGTCTTCGGCCTGCCGATCACACCGGTGCTCGACAGCGACGTGTCCGAGGCCGCGTTCACCGGGGACGCCGCGCACGTCAACTCCGCGAACGCCGACGGCCTGGACCTCAACGGCCTGGGCAAGGAGGAGGCGATTGAGAAGGCGGTCCGTTGGCTCGTCGATAAGCAAAAGGGCGCCGAGAAGATCCAGTACAAGCTGCGCGACTGGCTCTTCGCGCGCCAGCGCTACTGGGGCGAGCCGTTCCCGATCGTCTACGACGAGAACGGCCAGGCCCACGGCCTGCCGGAGGACATGCTGCCGGTCGAGTTGCCGCAGGTGGAGGACTACAACCCCGTCGCCTTCGACCCGGACGACGCCGACTCCGAGCCCGCCCCGCCGCTGGCGAAGGCTACCGACTGGGTCGAGGTGGAGCTGGACCTGGGCCACGGCACGCAGAAGTACTACCGCGACACGAACGTCATGCCGCAGTGGGCCGGTTCCTCCTGGTACCAGCTGCGCTACATCGACCCGACGAACTCGGAGGCGTTCTGCGACCTGGAGAACGAGCGCTACTGGACCGGCCCGCGCCCCGAGGAGCACGGCGCGAACGACCCGGGCGGCGTGGACCTCTACGTCGGCGGCGTCGAGCACGCGGTGCTGCACCTGCTCTACGCGCGCTTCTGGCACAAGGTGCTTTACGACCTCGGCTTCGTCACCTCGAAAGAGCCCTACCGCCGCCTGTACAACCAGGGCTACATCCAGGCGTACGCCTACACCGACGCGCGCGGCGTCTACGTCCCGGCCGCCGAGGTGGAGGAGCGCGACGGTGCGTTCTGGTACCAGGGCCAGGAGGTCAACCGCGAGTACGGCAAGATGGGCAAGTCCCTGAAGAACGCCGTCGCGCCCGACGACGTGGTCCGCGATTTCGGCGCCGACACCCTGCGCGTCTACGAGATGTCGATGGGCCCGCTGGACACCTCCCGCCCGTGGGCGACGAAGGACGTCGTCGGCGCGCACCGCTTCCTGCAGCGCCTGTGGCGTTTGGTGGTTTCGGAGACTTCCGGCTCGCTCGCGGTCGTGGAGGCGGACCTTACCGACGAGGACCTCAAGCAGCTCCACCGCACCGTCGCCGGCGTGCGTGACGACTACGCCAACCTCCGCGACAACACCGACGTCGCGAAGCTGATCGAGTACGTCAACTACCTCACCAAGACCTACCCGTCCGGTGCGCCCCGTCTTGCTGTGGAGCCGCTCGTGCAGATGGTCTCCCCGCTCGCCCCGCACATCGCGGAGGAGCTGTGGTCGCGCCTCGGCCACCCCGAGACCATCACCTTCGAGCCGTTCCCGGAGTTCTCGGAGCAGTGGCTTACCGACGACACCGTCGAACTGCCTGTCCAAATCAACGGCAAGGTCAAGGCCCGCATCGACGTCGTCGCCGACGCCTCCAAGGACGACCTCCAGGCCGCCGCGCTCGCCGATGCCCGCGTGCAGTCGCTGGTGGAGGGCAAGACGGTGGTCAAGGTCATCGCCGTGCCCGGGCGCATGGTGAACCTGGTGGTGAAGTAGCCGGGCCGGGCTGTCGATTTTTGCAACCGCTCGGGCTGGCTCCGGTTCTGCATTGCGGACTCGTTGGTGCGGCCCCACGATTTGTAAAAATCGGCACAAAGCGGTTTGTATAGGGCCGACCAGCGACCTGGGGAAACGCAGGCACCACCGGCCGCGCGGCTGTCGATTCTTACAACAGCACTCTGCATTGCGGACTCGTTGGTGGGAACCCACTAACCGCAAAGGCTGACACTGCCCGTGCAAAGGTGGTCGGCGAGCTGGGGCCCGGACGTCAACCGGGCGGGCGGGCCGGAAAGGCGGCACCTGGCCCAGCCGCCTGCCTCTGCATTGCGGACTCGTTGGTGGGAACCCACTAACCGCAAAGGCTGACACTGCCCGTGCAAAGGTGGTCGGCGAGCTGGGGCCCGGACGTCAACCGGGCGGGCGGGCCGGAAAGGCGCTACCTGGCCCAGCCGCCCCCTCTGCATTGCGGACAAGTTGGTGCGCACCCACGATTTGTAAAAATCGACACAGCTTCTGGGGCGACCTGGGGAAACGCAGGCACAACCACCCTGGCACTAAGGGCGGCGCTTTGTGTCAAGTGGTTGTGAACAGTTTCTGGTTTAGGCGACGGTAAGTGTGGGTGGCTGTGGGCGGGTTTTGGTGGTTGTGCGGATGATGGTGACCTCCTTGGGTAGTCCGGTCGGTGTTTTTGGCATAGCGGTGATGAGTCCGGCTTCGAGTGCGGCGCGTGCTGCGTTGATGCGGTTGGTTTCGTATTGTCTCCAGGTGCCGTCGAGCACGCTTTGCGGGGTGTAGCCGTTGATGCCGCTGTGGGGCCGGTTGTTGTAGTGCCTGGTAAACCGGGCTACCCATTGGGTGGCGGCGTCGATGTCGGCGAAGACTTTCGGGTAGTACGCAAATCCCTTCATGGTGTGAAACAGCGATTCCATTTGGGGGTTGTCGTTGCTGATGGCCGGCCGACTAAACGATGCGGTGACGTCGTGTTTGGCGAACACACGCTTTAAGGCGTTGCTTCGCATAGCTGCCCCGTTGTCGGAGTGCACGGTTTGCACTGTGGGGTAGCGCGTCAAGATGTCGTCGAAGAGTTTGGATACACCGCGCGCGTCTTCGCGGTGGGTGACCAGCGTGCCAATCACGGCGCGTGAGTACAGGTCGATAATGGTGTGGCAGGCGTAGGTTTCGTTGACGAACGGGCCGGGCAGGAATGTGATGTCCCAGCACAGCACTTGTGCTGGTGCAGTAGCGACGACATGTGGTGGCTGGTTGTTGCCGCGTTTCGACCTGCGTTTGGTGCTTGTGCAGTTGCGGTGTTTCAACAGTCTGTTGTGCTTGCGGGCGATGCGGTAGAAACTGCTCAAACTGGCGATGTAAGCGCCGTGGTTGTAGGCGTTGTAGAACACATCGTCCACGCTGGACTGCGGATTGGCGTCCAGCTGGGCGAGGATCTGGTCGATGTGTTCTTGTGTGAGCCGGGGGATGTTGCGTTCGTGGTGGGCAATCGGGTTGGCGGTTTTCGGCCGTGGGTTGGATTCGTAGTAGATCCGGCTGCGGCTGACTCTCAGCAACACACACGCCCGGGTTGTGGAGTGGCCTAATCCGACAAGTGCGTCGATGAGTCGTTGTTCTTCTTGTCGACCAGCTTCATAGCGTCGCGTTTCGTCTTCGGATAGGCGTTTTCCTCCGCGTCGTAGTCCACGCCAGGAAGATCGGGCATGGACGCTAAAGCTTTTCCCAACACATCACTGGTTTTGACCCATTTATCCAGTTCTTGTTCTTGCCGGGTGAGTTTGCGGTTGGCTTTGGCGAGTTCTTTTTTCAACCGGTCGTTTTCTCGAATCATCGCCTCAACCTGGCGCCGTGACTGCGTAAGGTCATCGGAGGTGTGTTTTCCCACTGTTCCTGCCTTTCGTGTATGCGTGTAATGCGCGATCGATCCGTCTGCAACCATGGTGGCCCACCGCAGCACTGTCCGGTGGCACAGATCATGCTTGGCTAAAAACGCCTCCTTTTCACCGTAAGGAAGTGCAAGGTAGCGCTGCGCCAGCGACGTCACCGCCGCAGCGTCAAGCACCGCTGGTAGTTCCTCGTCGCCGACCGACGCTGCTTTTTGCTGCGCGCAGGTCAAAAGCCCAAGCTGTTGGCCCCACCGAAAGATCTTGACTCCATACAGCCCATGGCGATCAAGCCAGATACCTTTCGCCCCGTAGGGCAACTGGCGATAGATCGTGACCATCTGCCGCTTCTGAGTGGCAGTAAAATCCAACCCCCGCGAATACGGCTCACACGCTCTAAACACAACCGCGCCAGCCTGCGGCATGACCAGGTCATCCTCGTCGAGGACCTCGCCAGGAGACAGCACCGTCACAGCAAGGGACAACACATCATCAGCACAAAGCCTCCGCCTGGGCAGGCGACCGCTTCGAACCTGTTGACCACCGACCGAAGCTGCCTCGGACAGCGCGTCCGGCTCCGGGATCAACACTGGAACATCGAGCAAAGTCATGAACAAAACCTCCTACGGATCGTTGTTCACAACCAGCCTGACAGAGAGGGAACTGTGCCGATTTTTACAAATCGTGGGGCCGCACCAACGAGTCCGCAATGCAGAACCGGAGCCAGCCCGAGCGGTTGCAAAAATCGACAGCCCGGCCCGGCTACTTCACCACCAGGTTCACCATGCGCCCGGGCACGGCGATGACCTTGACCACCGTCTTGCCCTCCACCAGCGACTGCACGCGGGCATCGGCGAGCGCGGCGGCCTGGAGGTCGTCCTTGGAGGCGTCGGCGGCGACGTCGATGCGGGCCTTGACCTTGCCGTTGATTTGGACGGGCAGTTCGACGGTGTCGTCGGTAAGCCACTGCTCCGAGAACTCCGGGAACGGCTCGAAGGTGATGGTCTCGGGGTGGCCGAGGCGCGACCACAGCTCCTCCGCGATGTGCGGGGCGAGCGGGGAGACCATCTGCACGAGCGGCTCCACAGCAAGACGGGGCGCACCGGACGGGTAGGTCTTGGTGAGGTAGTTGACGTACTCGATGAGCTTGGCGGCGACGGTGTTGTCGCGGAGGTTGGCGTAGTCGTCACGCACGCCGGCGACGGTGCGGTGGAGCTGCTTGAGGTCCTCGTCGGTAAGGTCCGCCTCCACGACCGCGAGCGAGCCGGAAGTCTCCGAAACCACCAAACGCCACAGGCGCTGCAGGAAGCGGTGCGCGCCGACGACGTCCTTCGTCGCCCACGGGCGGGAGGTGTCCAGCGGGCCCATCGACATCTCGTAGACGCGCAGGGTGTCGGCGCCGAAATCGCGGACCACGTCGTCGGGCGCGACGGCGTTCTTCAGGGACTTGCCCATCTTGCCGTACTCGCGGTTGACCTCCTGGCCCTGGTACCAGAACGCACCGTCGCGCTCCTCCACCTCGGCCGCAGGGACGTACACGCCGCGCGAATCCGTGTAAGCGTAGGCCTGAATGTAGCCCTGGTTGAACAGGCGGCGGTACGGCTCCTTCGAGGTGACGAAGCCGAGGTCGTAGAGCACCTTGTGCCAGAAACGCGCGTAGAGCAGGTGCAGCACCGCGTGCTCCACGCCGCCGACGTAGAGGTCCACGCCGCCGGGGTCGTTCTCGCCGCGCGGGCCCGTCCAGTAGCGCTCGTTTTCGATGTCCACGAACGCCTCATCGTTTGTCGGATCGATGTAGCGCAGCTGGTACCAGCTCGAACCCGCCCACTGCGGCATGACGTTGGTGTCGCGCCAGTACTTCTGGGGACCGTGGCCCAGGTCGAGCTCCACCTCGACCCAGTCGGTGGCCTTCGCCAACGGCGGCGCGGGCTCGGAGTCGGCGTCGTCGGGGTCGAAGGCGACGGGGTTGTAATCCTCCACCTGCGGCAGCTCGACCGGCAGCATGTCCTCGGGCAGGCCGTGCGCCTGTCCAGACTCGTCGTAGACGATCGGGAACGGCTCGCCC
Organism: Corynebacterium jeddahense; assembly: GCF_028609865.1. Classification (NCBI taxonomy): domain Bacteria; kingdom Bacillati; phylum Actinomycetota; class Actinomycetes; order Mycobacteriales; family Corynebacteriaceae; genus Corynebacterium; species Corynebacterium jeddahense. The sequence goes on along the minus strand of NZ_CP063194.1, from coordinate 2,486,474 downwards.
CAGTAGCGCTGGCGCGCGAACAGCCAGTCGCGCAGCTTGTACTGGATCTTTTCAGAGCCCTTTCGCTTATCGACGAGCCACCGGATCGCCCCCTCAATCGCCTCCTCCTTGCCCAGGCCGTTGAGGTCCAGGCCGTCGGCGTTCGCGGAGTTGATGTGCGCCGCGTCGCCGGTGAAGGCCGTCTCGGTCACATCGCCGTCGAGGACCGGGACGATGGGCAGGCCGAAGACGGTGGCGAACTCGTAGTCGCGCTCGTCGTGCGCCGGCACCGCCATGATCGCGCCGGTGCCATAGCCGGTGAGCACGTAGTCCGCGATGAAGATGGGCACCTCTTCCCCATTCACCGGGTTCGTCGCGTAGGAACCGAGGAAGACACCCGTCTTTTCTTTGTTCTCTTGGCGCTCGACGTCGCTCTTCGCAGCGATGGCCTTCTTGTAGGCGTCGACGGCCTCGCGGGGAGTCTGCGCGCCGTAGGTCCAGCGAGGGTCGGTGTTTGCCGGGAAGGTGGGGGCCGTGAGGTCGTCGACAAGCGGATGCTCGGGCGCGAGCACGACGTAGGAGGCGCCGAAGAGCGTGTCCGGGCGGGTGGTGAAGACCTCGATGTCGCCGGCGGCGGATTCGAACGCGACCTGCGCGCCGCGGGAGCGGCCGATCCAGTTGCGCTGCATGGAGATGACTTTTTCGGGCCAGTCGAGGAGTTCGAGGTCGTCGAGAAGCCGGTCCGAGTAGGCGGTGATGCGCATCATCCACTGCTTCAGGCGCTTGCGGAAGACCGGGAAGTTACCGCGCTCGCTTCGCCCGTCCGCGGTGACCTCCTCGTTCGCGAGCACCGTACCCAGGCCCGGGCACCAGTTCACCATGGATTCGGAGAGGTAGACCAGGCGGAACTCGTCGATCGCCTTGTGCTGTTCCTCGGTGGTGAGCTCGCGGAAGTCGCGGCCGTCCTTGGTCTGGCGGGTGCCCTTCATCAGGTCCTGGACCAGGTCCTCGATCGGGCGGGCCTTCTGCTGCTCCTCGTCGAACCACGCGTTGTAAATCTGCAGGAAAATCCACTGCGTCCAGCGGTAGAACTCCGGGTCCGTCGTGGCCACGGAGCGACGGCGGTCGTGGCCGAGGCCGAGCTGGTCGAGCTGCTCGGTCATGTGCTTGATGTTCGCCTCAGTGGTCGTGCGTGGGTGCGTACCGGTTTGAATGGCGTACTGCTCGGCGGGCAGGCCGAAGGCGTCGTAACCCAGCGTGTGCAGCACGTTCTTGCCCAGCATGCGGTTGTAGCGGGCGTAGACGTCCGTAGCGATGTAGCTCAGCGGGTGGCCCACGTGCAGACCCGCGCCGGAGGGGTACGGGAACATGTCCTGGACGTTGAGTTTGTCTGCGGGGAGCTCGGCTCCGGTGGCAAGGTCGCCGACCGGGTTCGGCGCGTAGAACGTGTGGTTGTCGCTCCAGTACTGCTGCCACTTCGTTTCGATCGTGTTCGCCAGCGCGGCGGTATAGCGGTGCGGGTTCGCGGTGGAGTTCGCGGTGGAGTTCGCCTCAGTCATAGTTGGCCAGTCTAATCCGTGCAGTTGGCGAGCTCCCCCGGGGCGCGGCGGTGGTGCGCGCGGCCGGTCTGGCGTCGTCCCCGTTGCAACGGCAGCTGCCCCGTTCCTCCAGCAGTTCATGCCGTAACCCCTGGCGGGCCCTACACCGACCGCTGTCGCACCCACTCCTCGACCACATCGAGGCGATTGAGGTCGACGCGGTCGGTGTCTTTTCCGTACGCGTCGATCATCGCGCGCTCGTTGTCGGACTTCCGCGGCTTCAGCCGCAGCGCACCCACGATCCCCTTCATCACCGCCGAGTGCGCGCTCGACAGCTCGGAGTAGTTGAGGCGGCCGGGCACGTAAAAGCGGGTGACGCGCTCGGCTCGCTCACCGAGCAAACCGGCGGCGGCGTCGGTCTGCACGGCATAGTCGTCGAGCGACATGCCCACCGTCACCAAAGCAACGGGCCACTGCTTCACGACGGCCTCCGGCAGCGACCTCACGAACTTCACCCCCGTGTGGTTGGGCCCGTGAATCGGCGAGAGGACCACGACCGGCCCGTCGGCCTCAACCTGCTCTGGGTGCTCGAGGCCAGAGACGCTAACCCCCAGCCTCTCCCCCAGCGCCTCGGCGTACTCGCGGGTGGATCCGTACACGGTGTCGTAGTAAATGCTGCAGGCCATGCGTTCCATTATTGCGCGTGGATCATGGCCGCACGCCAAAACCGCTAGATCGGTAGGTACTGGCGAACCTGATCGAGCAGCCACTGGACGGCACCGTTGAGCCCCGCCAACATGGCCAGTAGCAGACCAAGCGCTCCCACTGCAGCACCACCGGCGAAAAGACCGATGCTGCTGCCGACGTTGGACGAGCCGTCCTTTGCGGGCTCGGCAATAACTGTCGTCGCCGCCGGTACCGGTGTAGCCGTGACGGTGGTCGGAACGGCCACCGTGGTCGGAACGGCCACCGTGGTCGGGACGGCAACCGTGGTAGGAACGGCCACCGTGGTAGGAACGGCCACTGTGGTCGGGACGGCCACCGTGGTGGTTGCCGGAGCCGGAGTGGATGGCTGAGCAGAGCTCGAGGTAGGAGTCGGTGCCGGGGCCGTGCCGCGCGCGGTCAGCCACTGGTCCGGGCCAATCGGGTGATCCACGATGCGGATCTCGCCAATATTGCCGAACCAACCGTCGACCTTGTCGTTGTCCCAAGCGGACGTGCCCAGCAGCCACCTGTCGTCGTTCCCGCCCATACCCACGGGCCCGTAACCGTCGCGAAGGATGGGGGAGCCGTCGACGTACATGGTTACCGACTTATCCGCCGGATCGTTGACCACCGCAACGTGCATCCACGTGCCCTTCGGCACCTCGTGGGTCCAGTTGGAGAAGCCCCTGCCGTTCTCGCCATAGGAGTACCAGCGCAATTCGCGCAGGCTGGATACGCCGAGCATCTGGATCGGGTCACCGTCCTCGTCCTCCGGGTGGGTGATGGTGCCGGAGGCATCGCGGATCAACGCGTTCGACCACTTGTTGTTGTCGGCGTTCCAATCCTCGTCGAGTTTGAGGAAGGCCTCCATGGTGTAGCCCTTTTCAAACGTCATGGAGTTGATATCGGCGCCCGTTGCAGTCTCGAACCATGCGGTGGAGTGCTTGTACTTCGGGTCGGACCAACGCAGGGAGCCACGGTCGGACGAAAGCGGGTGCTTGTCGGTGGTGAAGGTCACGGCGTCTGCACCGGCCCCGATGCGGTGACGTACACGGGTCATATCGTCACCATTGGCTACGTCGGGGACGATGGCGCCGGCGGGGGCGGGAGCTCCGTCGTTAAGCAGCTTGCCCTCGAATGTGGTCTGGCCCGGACGCCAGTGCACCGCGGTGCCCTCGACGAACGCGTAGTCCTGCTCGTTCTTCGGCTTGTCCTTCTCGGTGACCTGGTATGGGGTGTAGCCGTCGGTGATCGTCTTCTTCAGCACCTCGGCGTAGTTCGGATCGTTCGCGTCACCAGCCTTGAACGCCGGCGCGAAGTTCTTGAAACGATCGGCGAAGTTGATGTCGATGACGTAGGAGTCGCCCTTGCCCTCGAGGAGAAGGTGATCGAACGAGGTCAGCTGCTCGTGCTTCTTCGACTTCACCCACGGCGAATAAGCAGTCATCTCCAGCTGATTGTTGGTCAGGTCGAACTGGAGCTGGCCCATCAGGCCGTTGCCACCCAGGTACGCCATTTGGTAGTCCTGAAGGATGTTGATGACGTCGTGACCTGCATCGTTCTTCTTCACGTGGTAGCCGGCCCCATGGTGGTGGCCCGCGATAGTGAGGAAGATCTGGTCGTTCTTCCGGATGAGCTTGTCCCAGAGATGCTCGCCGTACTCCTCGGTGAAGTACGTGGAACCGTCACCGTTGATACCAGTAATCTCGTGCGAGGTCAGAATGACAGGCAACTCGGGGTGCTTGTCGATGACCTGCTGCGCCCAGTCGAGCGTCTCATCATTTGCCCGGAAACCGAGCGCCAGCACCAGGTACTTTTGACCTTCAGCTTCAAAAATGTGGTACTCGGAGTCGACCGTTTGGCCCGGGAAGGAGTACTTGTCGCCCCTGCCGGTGGAGTAGATGTCGGTGGAGGAGGTGCGACCCATGAACGTGGAGTTCTTTTTCGCGCGCTCCTCCGGGAAGTACTCGGTGAAGGCGGATTTGCCGTCGAACATGGTCAGGTCGTGATTGCCCGGCAGCACGGAGTAGTTCACTCCGGCGTCCTCGAGTGTCTTCATCGCACGGTCCGCGATGTCCCAGCTGGCGCGGTCTTCAGGCTCGTCCACAACGTCACCGAGATGGGTGACAAATTGCGTGCCCAGCTTCTTGTGGTTTTCGGCCAGGAATTCAGTCTGCGCGTCGTACGGGTTGGTGCCGTAGCGGTCGCCGAAGATATCGCCGGCGGCCTCGGTGCCGTAGCGGGAGTAGAACTGCGTGTCCGGCATGACACTGAGGGTGAAGCGGGAGGCGAGATCCTCCGCGTTGGCGACAGGAACTGGGGTGAGCAGGGCGAGGGCGGTGATTGCGGCGACGTGCTTGCGCATGGCGGTCCTTCGTTTCAGAGGGGAAGTAGACAGCTCGAAACGTAGCGCCCTCAGGTTTCGCTGCGGTGAAATTCAGGTGAAACTTATGCTTATCGACGTTCAGCTCCGCCCCGCCGCCGTTTCCCGCTATTTCACCAGGGAATTCTTTTTGGTCCCGTTTTTCGACCCCGAAAGATATAGGAAAGATATAGCGGGCCGGTTTTTACTATTTTACCTGGTCAGCGAATTGTTCCGATATCTTTCTATATCTTTCACGCCCGGATCCAGCGGGTGCCGCGCCCACGCGGGGGACCTTCAGGGTCAATCTGTGCGCGACCAAGGCTGCGCAGGTGGCGGAGAATCCGCCCCGCCTCGGCGACGCTGACACCGGTTTGGTCTGCGATATCGGCGGACCGGAGCGATTCGCCGTCGAGAAGCTTTGCTTCTATCCACTCTTGGATACTCACGGTCGCCAGGTCGCCTGCCTGCCCGCGGCCGAGCAGCTTTCGCGCCTCGCCGCTGAGCGTCCACTCGCTCGCGTCCGCTACAGAGTCGAGTATTCCAAGCTCAACGAGCACACCCATAAGCTCTTCCACCTCAAGGGCAGTGAGTTGCGTTTTGCGGGCTGCAGTTGCGGCAGTGATCAAAGAAGCGGAATTGAGGTGCCAAAGCACAATCAGTGTTGCGACGCTACCGATGACCGGTTCGCCGTAACGCTCCGAGAGCTTCCTAAGCCCCTTTATGAAGGTCGTGTCGGGCTGCTGCGCGGCCAGGACCACTTGAACATAGGACTCGGTAGCAAAAACCTCAGGAACGTTTCGCCCCGTGCGGATCATCGTGGCCCACATGCGGTCGAAGCCGCGCGAGCTTTCCTCCGCCAGACCGAGCGTCCGCATCGCCGCCATGAGCCGGTTGTTCCTCGGAACAGATGTGGTGGTCAGCAGCTTATCCACCGACACTCCCGGCGGCAGGGGACCGGGCGAGGTGATCTTTAGCGTGCGGTAGGTCTGCTCGACCACAACCGGGCCGGGCAGCCGCCAATCGCGGTGAATGAACGCGTTGGAAACCACCTCGTCTACAGCCTGCTCAGGGAAGCGGCTAATAGCGATCTCTTCACCGCCGTCAAACTGCACCCGTTCGATCTCCCTGTCCCCGTTTTCCGCAATCAGGCGCCGCAGGCGGGGCAACGCCAGCAAAACTGGATCCGAAATCAGCGTGGCCTTCGGGTCTTCCCCCGGGATACTGCGCCACAGGTGCCGGACTACAACGTCTGTGGGGTCAGGATCGGCGAGGAGAATCTCAGCCGCCCGCTTGAGCTGGCCGTCATCGCGCACCAGGCCAAGTTCGCGCAGCAGCCCGGTCGTTGTTTGCGGAACCGCGGTCTCAGAACCGCGCGCCCTTCTGTGCTCGCGGAGCATCCTCCGCGCCTCTTCAATCACAGCTAGCGGCAGATCGTCCACGGAAATGTCCGCGGGACCATTCGAATAATCGGGATTGCGCCGAGCCTCGTCGATCGAGCGGCGCATTTCCTCAGTCATCGGCTGGCAGGAGAACTGGGCATCTGCCGTGCGACGTTTCGCAGCACCGTCACCCCGGGTGTAGAGCGCCCGCGCCTCCGGCACATGGATAACCAGAAGCCTCACTCCCCACGCTCGTACTGGCGTGATCTGCACATTCATGTTTGGCTTCGTGCCGTTGAATATCTTCTGAGCGAGTTTTTCCTCGTCCATCTGCGTACCGGTGAACGCGGCCTCGCCCGTGGCTTTATCCGCCACCCCTACAACAATGTGGCCGGTTGCAACTTCACTATTTGCCATGCAGATGGCTTCATTCAGCAGCTTCTCGACGAGCTTCGCTTTCGCCCCGTTCTCCCCCTCCCGAACAGCCGGATCCTCCTTGAACTCCAAGATGAGAGACTCCTGCGAGTCCGCCGTCGCCCCACCATGAATCGCCTCGAGAGCATCTCGGACGTGCGGTGCTAGTTCACCCCAGGCAGATTCCGTAATCATGCCAGCGATTGTACATTTCCCCAGGGAATTCTTTTTGGACCCATTTTCCGGCTCTGAAAGATATAGAAAAGATATAGCGCGGTGAATATACGCCGAAACCTACTGTTCCTGCTGGTCAGAGAATTGTTCCGATATCTTTCTATATCTTTTCGGGCGCGGAAAAGCCCTACCCAACGATGATGTTGCGCACCGCCACACCCATAATCACCAGGCCCACGACAAACACGAAGATGGTGTCGGGGCGGCAGGCGTAGTGCTTGAACGCGGTGGCCTTGTTAAACAGCAGCACCGGCATGATGTAGACCAAAAACGCCACGAACACGCCGCCGACCACGGAGATCATGTCCAGGATCGACGGGTTCAACACAGCGACAATCACTGCGGTGACGAACACGAAGATGTTGACTGTGAGGCGAAGCGTGGACGTCGATACGCGAGCCGCGAAGTTCGGCGCCACCGACCGCAACAAGTACGCAGTGCCCTCCTCCGTGCCGAGCAGGTGCCCGAAGTAGGAGGTGATGATCGCCGCGATAGCGATGATCGGGCTGATCCACGCCATAAACGGCGCGTCCGTCTGATTGGCCAAGTACGACAACACCGGCACGTTCTGCTCGCGCGCGGCGTCCATGCCGTCGGCGCCCAGGGATAGGGCGCACGACCACACGAAGAACATGGTGAAGGTGACCAGCATCGCGGCGGTGATCATCTCCACCTTGGACACCTCACGCTCCGTGGCGGCGACGTCGCCGTCCGTCTTCTTTTGCACATCCAGCGCGAACTGGCTCAGCGCCGCCATGTGGCTGAAGGAAAACACCAGCACCGGAAGGATCAGCAGTAGGCCCTGCCACACCGAATAGGAAGATTCGTAGGCGCGGAAGCTGGCGAAGTCCCAGCTCGGGATCAGGTAGAACGACACCGCCGCCAGGGCGATGATCAGCGGATACACCAGCGCGTTGGCCAGCCACAGGGTGAGTTTCTTACCAAAGGCGTACGCGCCCGTCATCAACCCCGCCGAAGCCGTGGCCAGCACCCACCGGCTCACCTCCGGGCCGCCGAGCTGGTTCACAATGAAACTGTCCAGCGTGTTGGTGATGGAGATGGCGTAAATCAGCACCGTGGGGTAGATGCCCAGCCAGTACACCAGCGCCGAGGCGAAGCCCCGCTTGCGGCCGGTCAGCGCAGTGATCACCTGCAGCACGTCCAACCCCTTCACCGGGGACGCGGAGACGATGCGCGCGTAGGTGCGGTGGGAGAAAAACACCATCGGGCCGATCAAAAGCGTCGCGATCACCAACGGCGAAAACCCGAAACTGCCTGCGTTGATGGGCAGAAACAGGATGCCCGCGCCCACGCCGGTGCCGAACAGCGTGATCACCCAGCGCATGAACGAGCCGTCGGGTTCGTCACCCTCGCGCTGCTCCTTGATCTGCTCGATGTCGGCGTCCGAGAGGTTCTCCCGGTCGAACTCTTGGCGCGAGAGCTTGAGGTGCTCGTCGCTGTGTTGCTCAGGTAGCTGGGCGTTAGTCATGGTGATCTAGATTACTCGTGGTGCCTTTGGGGCCGGTGTTTTGCATTCGCTTATCGACGACCCTCCGGTTGTGCCCACCCTCACCCAACATCCAGTTGTTAGCCAGGTTTTGTTATGTCCATAGGGTTTTTGGACATGGAGTCCGGTCTCTTTTTGGACACGGACTCCATGGTGTTCTTGGACACTTCTAGCGGCTCATGGTTGTAGCCTGCGTTTCGGCCGGGGTTTGGATAGGTTCGGGTTCATCTGCGGTGGTCGGCGATGTTTCATTCCTTCGACGAGGTTGATGTTGACCTGACCACCTGCTGGTCTGTGGCTTAACGTGATCGGCAGTGGCACGCTGAAGAGGAATTCACCATCGTGGGCCGTGTAGAACTCCGCAATGTTATCGACTGTGACCGTGGAGTAGAGTCTGCGATTTTTAAACCTCAGGCCAATGTAGAGACCGAAGCCGCACACGCGTACAACGCCATCTTTGCTCACACAGAGCTGGTCTGGGATGCCCCAATAGTTTGTTGAATTTGTCGTAGGCACCGTTAACGTAGGGGCATCGGTGGGAGGTACGCCTTGCTGAGCTGCCATGTCATCTGTGCTGGCCTCGTGTGAAGTTGCCGCTTCCGCGGGGCCGTTTAGCATGTCGGATGCAGCTTGTGGATTGTGCGCCTGGTTATAGGCAACTACGCGGGCCCAGATCTGATCAGGATCGAGTGGATGCGTAGGCTGTTTAGAAGATCGGAATGGTAGCGGTGTGGTGAGTTTGTGGTAGCGCCTGAGTGGGGATCCGGTAGCGGTCCCTGCTCAGGCGTTTTGTGTGTTACTGGTTAGTTTCCAGTCTCATGTTTGGTCCTTCGAGGGTGATGATTTCGGCGCCGGCGATGAGTCGGTTGAGGATGGACTCGGCGATGACGGCATCCGGGATGGATCTGTACCAGTCTTGCGGGGTGAACTGTGAGGTCACGATTGTTGATCGGTTGCCTTCTCGTTCGGAGAGAATGTTGAAGAGCAGGTGTGCGGTGGTGGCATCGACTGGGGTGGTGAGGAAGTCGTCGAGGACTAACACGTCGACGCTGATCAACTCGCGGATGAGTTTGAGCCGGGCTGGGTCGTCGAGCGGCATCACTGCGAAGTGCGCGGCAAGCATGTCGGTGCGGTAGAACCTGGCGGAGTAGTCGTTGCGGCATGCTGCGGTGATCAGTGCTTGGGCGCGGTAGGTCTTGCCGACTGAGGATTTGCCCAAGATGACAATGTTTTGGCCCAGGTGGCACCATTGTCCGTGAGCGAGTCGGCTGACTTGTTCTGGGTTGATGTTGCGGTCAGGTGCGTAGACAACGTCTTCGAGGCAGGCATCGGGGTTTGGCGATCGTGATGCCTTGAGCAGTTTGTTGATGCGGCGTTCGCGTCTGGCCGCGACTTCTTTGTCGAGTGCGTAGAGCACCTTTTGTGAGAAGGTCCACGTGTCGAAGGCTGGGTCGTTGGCGATGTCGATGACGCTTTTGCCGAAGGCTGTCATGCGCATTGCTGTGAAGTCCGCGAGGACGGATTCGTCGAGGAAGCGCTCCTGCGGCGGGGTCGGTGGGGTCATGGCGTTGTGGTTCCTTTCTTGATGAGGTTGTCCAGGCTGAACTGTGCTGCGCCACCGAGGTAGGCGCCGCTGGTGTCGCGTGTGGCAGCGGCGGGTGCGTGGGCCGGATGCCCAGGTGTGGCCGGTGCCGGTTGGTCGAAGCCGTGTGGTCGGGTTGCGGCTTCTTTGCGTACGGCGGCCATCATGTTTTTGACCGCGGTGTAGGACACCGCCCGGCGGGTCCCGTCGCAGGAGAGCAGACGCTTACATGCTTCTTCCAGCACGGGCTTGTTGGCGTGTTTGCCCATTGACAGCACGTTCCTGCACGATTGGTACGCCTGGGCCGGGATTGCTTTCGCCGCGATCATTTCCTCGATGACGGTGCGTGTCGCCGGGCCGATTTTTTGGGCTTCGCGCAGGAAGTAATCGCTCGTCCACAGGCCCTGGGTGTTATCCATGCTCGCCGGGATGTGATCGGCATCGGTGACATACGCCCCGCGGGTGTGGGAAAGCGTGTGGGTTGTAACGGCACGGCCACCATCGAAGACCGTGAGCACTTGCCCGGTGATGCGCACATCGACAGTGCGGCCAACGAGCTGGTGCGGCACGGAGTACCGCACGCTGGCTACGGTGATGTGGAAATCTGGGGCGATCTTGGCGCGTTTCCACTCGGTGCGCTGCCACGGGGTGTCGGGAAGTGCTGTCAAAAGGTGTCTTTCATGCGCATCGAAAATGTCTTTGCGGCTTGACTGCTGGTGACGAAACGGCACCGCCTGGTTGATCTGGTCAACCAACTGCTGAATTCGCGAGTTGAGTTCGTCAAGGTCGACGCACTGGTGACCATCGAGTGCGTGGATGACCTTGTGGGTGACGATCTTGACTGCGGCTTCGACATTGGCTTTGTCTTTCGGCCGTTTCGACCTCGTGGGCAGCGCTGCGGTGTTGTAATGCTCCAAAAACTGCTCGTAGGTGTCGTTGACCTTGCGGTTTCGATCCGCCGCGCTGATCGCGTTCGACGCAGTCGAGGCATTATCCGGCACCACAACCTCAGGCACGCCCCCGAAGTAGGCGAACGCGTGGTGGTGGGCATCAAGCCAGGAATGCTGGCGCTCATCCGGACATGCGAGGGCAAAAATCATCCCGGAATACGGCATTGAGGCGACAAACACGCTGAGCTTGACCCCCGGTGCGCCATAAGGGTCGAACAGGCGCATCTTGGCGCCTGCCCAATCCACCTGCATGGTGTGCCCCGGAGTGTGGGTGATGCGTGCGGTCAAACCGGCCGCATCGACATGGGACGCCACCAACTGGCGAAACCGGTCGTAGCTGTAATGGAGCTGGCCGGGTAAAGCAGGTGTGGTGGTGTAGCGAGCCCACAGCACTTGCAGTGTCTGCTTGTTACGCCCCGTGCGGGCTTTGACCACCGCATCGAAATCGATAGGGACGAACTCGCCCTGGCCTGTGCTGCGCCCATCGACGAATAACTCGTCGAGCTCATCATCCGTCAACGCCAAAACCTGGTCGACGGTGCGAATCCCGAGGGATCGAAGCACCTGGTTCGACCGGGAAATCGCGCGGTGCGAGCACCCGAGCTGTTGTTCAATCTGGCGGTACGAACGCTGCTGCACAAGCAGCTTCATCACCGCCCGGTAATCCGTCATCAGCGGACTCCTTCCGGTAACCGGCTGCACCCCTGTGGTGCAACCACCCGAAAGCATCACCCGCCACCGCCAACCCCGCTACCGGAAACCCACTGAACCGCTACCCGAAAGTCACCACACCGCTACCAACTAGCCGGTCGCAACATAGGCGACGGTGCCTTTGGGAAAGTATCGAAAGCCTGGCGTGGTGTGATGTGCATCTTGCCGACCAGCAGTGATTGGTGGCGTCGTCGCTCGTTGTAAACCTGGCGATATTCAGCAAGATATGTGTTGACCTCAGCAAGGCTGACTGGGTGGCGTGCATCGAGGAACTGGGTCAACGTACGGTGAGATCGCTCGTCTTTTCCCTGGGTTGTTGGGGCGAAACCTCCAATAGCAAGTACGCCTTCGCTGGCGAGCCAAGTTTCAGTAGCAGAGAGAAAACCCCGGTGGTAGGTGGCGAACGCATCGCCATTGTCAGAAAGGATTTCTTGAGGTTTGCCGTAGGCGGCGAACGCTGCGGCCAGCGCAGCGCGCGCATCAGTACCGTTTTCTGGTAGAGCGAATGCTGTGGTTCCGACATCAAATCTGCTGGCATCATCGATGATCTGGTAAATCGTCACGAGCGTGTGCGCATGGTCGAAGAGGCGATAGACCAGTCCATCGATCTGCCAGAGTTCCCCAACGAAATCGCGGGCGAAGCGCTTATAGGAACTCCGCGGCCGTTTGCGGGCATTGGCATCAACAAACCCCAGCTCTTGTAGCCACAAGGCGATGGTAGAACGCGACGGGGTCCGATCGGCACCGATAGAGTCGAACAAGAAGTAGTAGATCGACCAAGGCCCATAATCCAAGCCCTGCTCCATCAAATGTTGCCTGGCGTGGACAACTGCGATTTTGTCGGCCTTGTCAAATTTCTTAATCGGATTCTTCGGGGCAGTCGAATCAGGCACAATACCTGCGCGACCCTTCTGCGCTATCCGGTTTTTGATGTTGTGGTACGTCTGCCGCGAGATTCCTAATTCTTTGCAAAACTGTGTGACCGTCTTGCCGTCACGAACGGGATCGAAATCTGCGACCTTTCTACGCTTATGCAATGGAATAGCCATCCGGCTATTCCACCGCCGCAAACGTCCAAAAAGCCACTAGACATCCCGTCCAAAAACATCCTGGACTCCGTGTCCAAAAAGTCGCTAGACATCACATCCTTAGCTGAGGGAGGAACTAAACCCAGGGCGCTTCATTCTGAGTGGAACGATGAGCGGATCTCCAGTCTCCGGATCCTCGATCACCCGTGCCCGCAGATCAAAAGCCTGCTGCAGCAGCTCTGCGGTGATGATATCGGCGGGTGCGCCGGAAGCTATTACCTGGCCTTCCTTCATAACCACAAGGTAATCGGAGTAGCGCACCGCCAGGTTTAGATCGTGCAGCACCATTACTACGGTTCTTCCTAGTTTCTGACGCAGGCTATCGACAAGTTCGAGGATGTCCACGGAGGTAGCCAGGTCAAGGTAAGTGGTCGGCTCGTCTAGGAAGAGGATGTCGGTGTTTTGCGCTAGCACCATGGAGATCCACGCCCGCTGGCGCTGGCCTCCGGAAAGCTCATCCAACGTACGGCTCGCAAGATCTGCAGAACCGGTCTGGCTTAGAGCCGCGAAGACTGCTTCCTCGTCGGTAGAGGACCACTGCCGGAACCATGCTTGGTGCGGGTGCCGACCGCGGGCTACCAGATCGGAGACCAACAGGCCTTCAGGTGCCACGGGTGATTGGGGCAACACTGCCAGTTTTCGGGCGACGTCCTTGCGCTTGATGGCCGAGATATCTTGTCCATTTACATATACGGTCCCTGTATCGAGGTCGAGCAGTCCGGACATGGCACGCAGCAAGGTCGATTTACCGCACCCGTTGGGCCCCACGATAGTGGTGATTTTTCCCGCTGGGAACGTGGCGTTGAGATCGCGGATGATGGTGCGCTGGCCGTAGCCTACCGTGACCGAGGAAGCGACCACGCTACTGGTGGTATTCGGTTGGTCTGCGCTTGACTGAGGTATGGGGGAGGTCATGCGTCTGTGCTCCTAGTGCGTTGAACGAGTAGGTAAATGAGGAAGATACCGCCCAGCGCGGAGGTTACAATACCCACCGGAAGTTCCACCGGCAGAATAGTTTGGGTCACGATGTCCGCACCTAGTAACAGTACTGCGCCGGTAAGAGCCGACGCCGCAAGCGGGGGACTGGGTACGCCGCACATCCGAAGGGCTACTTGAGGCGCTACAAAGGCGATGAATCCGATGGGGCCGGCAGCGGAAACAGCTACCGCAGCTAGCGCTACGGCCAACGCCAGCATTGCCACCTGCACGCCGTTGACTCGCTGGCCCAGCGCTCGGGCTAGATCGGGTCCCAGAGTGGTGGCCAGCGTTTGGTGGGAGATCCAAGCCAGCAACGGGGCGCATACAATCACAAGGGCGACCATGGGGATGGTGGTATTCCACTCCGACTTGGCCAGGGACCCGGTGAGCCAGAACTGTGCCTGGCTGGCATCCCGCAGTTTCGCGCGGACCATGAGGAAATTGATGTAGGAACTTAGCAGCGCGGTAATGATGATGCCCACGAGTACGAGGCGGTAGGAATCCGCGTGGCGCCGCCAAGCCAACGCCCAGATAACCGTGGTGCTCAGTATCGCGCCCAGAAACGCGGCCAAGGGAATCCCAATTCCAGCGAGCCAGCCGGCGAAGCCACTGCCGCCACCGCCGAGCACGATGACCGTTACGGCCATGGCAGAGGCGCCCGTGGTGATGCCGAGGATATCGGGGCTGGCCAACGCGTTCCGGGTGACCGTCTGGGTTAGCGCTCCAGAAAGTCCCAGTGCGCAGCCGACCGCGATGGCTGTGGCTACTCGAGGCATGCGCCACTCGAGGACCACGAGTTTTTCCACGCGGGATCCTTCCCCATGAAAGATCACCTGTAGTACTCGGAGGACGGAAATAGGGTAGTCGCCCAGTCCGATGGAGAGTGCTCCTAAAAAGACAATGAGCGCTGTGGCGATAAGACACACCAGCACCACCCGCGGGCGCCAGAGAAAGGAGATTGGCCCAGCTCGGAATGGCACCCTGCCCGGCATCTGCCACGAAGTGCTTTGTTTATCCTGTACAGCCTTGTTATGTCGTATCACAGCGTCATCACCTTTTTCCGAGAGATTAAGGCGAGGAAGAACGGCGCGCCAACGAAGGCCAATACGATGCCCACTTGGAGCTCCCCGGGGCGGGCGATGAGGCGGCCCACTACGTCCGCACACAGCAACAGTGCCGCGCCGGCCAGTGCAGAGTAAGGCAAAATACACTTGTAATCTGGGCCTGTGAGAGCCCGGACAATGTGGGGCACTACCAGACCAATGAAGCCCAGCGGGCCCGCTGCAGCCGTGGCCGCCCCGGCCAGCAGTGCGATGATGCCCATGCCGCCAAGTCTTGCGGCCGCGGTGTTGATGCCGAGTCCTGCGGCCACGTCGTCGCCTAAGTTCAAGATGTTCAACTGTGGGCCGGTGGCAAACGCCAGGATCAGTCCCAGCACTATAAACGGCAGGATGCCTAGTGCAGTGTTCATATCCCGACCGGCAAGGGAACCGACGGTCCAAAAGCGCATTCGATCCAGGTTATTGTCATTGGTGAGAACGAATGCGCTGGTAATGGCGCTTAATACCGCCGACAGTGCGGCTCCGCCCAGTACTAAGGTCAAAGGGTCCACTGCTGCTTTGCCTGCGGAGGCTAGGCCGAAGACTAGTGCAGTGGCTGCGATCGCGCCGAGGAAGGCTACTACTGCGGTGGCCCACGGGGCGGTGATGCCAAACAGAGCGAAGCTGACCACAACGCTCAGGGCCGCGCCGGAGCTGACACCTAGGATTCCCGGATCTGCCAGGGGATTGCGGGTATGGCCCTGAATGAGAGCACCGGCCACTCCCAGTGCCGCCCCCACCATAATGGCCAGCAGGGTGCGCGGTAGCCGCAGCTCGGCTACTACGCGTTGATTGGTTGGAACTTCGTCTTGGGAGCCGCTCGCCCCTGGGAGATCCCGCAGCGCGGCCCACACATCCTCCGCAGGAATGGAACGGGCACCGTACAGCAAACTGCAGATCGTGCCGCCGAGGACCAGTAGGAACAGTACCCCTAGGCCCAGTAGGCGGGTAGTGCGCACACTCATAGCGTGGCCTCCAATCCCTGCAGTGGCCGCCAGCCCGCACCTAGCTGCAGGCGACCACATAACCGAGCCTGTTGGCCTGCCCACTGCTGCTTTCCGATGTCCGTGAAGTAGGCCCTAAAGAGTGCCCAGTAGGCGCTGGTGCTTCGGTAGTCTGGCCCGGACAAAACCATGAGGAGCTCCGAGTCCAGATCCAAGGGTGCTGTGACCCGATGGCCCAAGAAGGACGAGAGACGCTCATGACCGGTCATCTCTGCCATATCGATCACGATGGGAAATCCTAAGTTGTGGGGGCGGGAGAGGTGCGTAACGGTGAATTCGTCCCAGTGCGGTTGACAAAATTCCATATATCCCGACGTGCCCACAGGATCGTTCCTCCGCGATCGGGTACTTGCCACCTCTGGAAGGGGAGGGGAGCTTCGGCCGAGTTGTGGCTCAGACTTTTGCTGGGGGTGGTTGTCAATCATGGGAAAACATATTACCGACTTAAAGTAAGGTAAGCCTTCATTTACTTAAGGGGCGTTCAAAATAAGTTGCTGGAGATTAGGGATTGGCGTAAATGCGGCTACGCCGCTGGCGTCGGCATTCGGCATAACGACAGAATCGAGGGCGATACTCCGCGTATCGAAAAGACGATCCAGAACTTATCGTGACCGTGTCCTCGGACATTGATGAAAATGCATACAAGTAGCTGTCTGATATCGCCCCTGTTGTTGCGCGAAAGGGTGAAGGTATACCCCTTTAGATAGGTAATAACTATAGATCAATAACTAGAATAAACTATTGCAACGTGGCATAGGTAATGCTAACCTAACTTAAGAGTTACCTTCGGGTCTACCGAAAATTCTGATGAAAAGAAAAGAGCTGAAAGGTAGCTTGAGGAAACCGACTTTAAGGATAAAGGATGTCAGTAAAAAGAGGTGCGCGGTCATTCATTGCTGCCGCTATCTGTGCCGGATTAGTTCTGTCGGGCTGCGCGTCGAACGATTCAACCGATGAAGCGGCAACAACCTCCGAGGTTGCAGAAGGCGTGACCATTGAGCACGCACGGGGAACGGACACGTATCCGGTCAACCCGCAAAACGTGGTTGCCGTAGGAACGGCCGTTGATAACCTGCTGGAACTTGGAATTAAACCAGCTGCCGTTGTGCAGAATAGAATAGACAAGAACTCGCCTTGGCGCGAGGCCAAGCTCGATGGCGTCAAAGTGATCGATCAGACAGACTTCAAGACTCTGCCCCAGGAACAAATCGCGGCAATCGAACCCGACTTCATCGTTGGCGACTACTGGACAATTTCCGAGGCTCATTACAAGGAATTGTCTGCAATCGCACCGACTCTCGGCGGAATCTCCGATAAGGGTGAGGGAATTGGCTGGGAATCTCAGCTAGAAGCTTTGGGCAAGATCTTCAATAAGGAATCCGAAGCGAAGAAAGCCATTGAAGAGGATCAGAAGCGTTTCTCCGACGCAAAGGAAAAATTGCCTAACCTCTCCGGTAAAACCGGCGTTGTTTCCCAGTTCGCCCAAGGCTCCTTTGGCGCCGTTGCTGACCCTGAGGATCCGGGTGCTTCCTTCATCTACGATCTGGGCATGAAGTTCCCGGACAAGCTGACGGACGGATCCGTCCCAGCTAATAATGGCCGCGTCACGCTTTCCCCGGAAAATGTTTCCTACCTAGCCGCTGATTTCATGGTTATTTATAACCTCGACAGCTCAATCGAAGAGGTTGAAAATATTCCGGGATACAAAGATTTGCCACAGGTGAAAGCCGATGCGACTCTCGCTGGTGATTCAGCCGTCGTCGCCGGACTTAACAACCCGACGAGCTTGAGTCGAGCTTGGGTATTGGATAAGACGATGCCGACGCTGGAAAAGGTTGGAAAGTAGTCAAGGCCCGCACAACCCTGATACCTGCTAGAAGGGGCTCACTCCGTTGCAGCAGGTAGTCATGAACGCCTTCCGATTTATCGGAAGGCGTTGTTTTAGATGATGAAGTCCAAGGAAGTGGTGAGTTCGTTCTTGCCTCTCCGGCAACGAAATAAAAATCAACTTGACCAAAAGGAATGGTTAAAACTATGCCCAGAAACAGTCGAGGTAGAGAAATTTATCCAATCTCTTACCGGGAATTATATGTGCAAAATGTCGAAGATATATCGCCATGCATGCGGCGCATTACGCTTAGCGGAGAGCAACTCCAGGAGCACAAACACGATGGTATTTCCGTTCCTGCATTATTAAGCAATGGTTTTGATGACGACGTTCGGCTGATCTTCCCGGATCCGGAAACTGGAGAAAGGCCGCACCCAATCGCCCAAAAAGATGGCAACCTACTGTGGCCAGAAGCTGTCAAAAATCTATTCCGGACATACACGGTCCGCCACTTTGACGCTGCTAACCAGCGGTTAGCAATAGATTTCGCGCGCCACGGTGAGGGCCTAGCAGAAAACTGGTCACAGAACGCTCGAATAGGTGACGCCATTTTTGTGGCAGGTCCGAAGTCTTGTGCACAGTTACCTACGCATACCGATTGGCTATTTTTGGCAGGAGATGAGACTGCGCTCCCGGCAATTGGCCGCTGCGTAGAATCACTCCCGTGCGGGCACCCTGCGATTGCGGTGATAGAGGTTCCTACGAGCGCTGATATTCAGAGCTTAGACATTTCCGATTCAGTACAGGTCCACTGGGCGGTACGCGAACGGGGTGAGGACTTCGTGGAAAAGACTAGGGCGCTTTTTGAAGCTACTTCTCCTTCATTATTGCCTGATGGCGAAGGATACGTATGGGCGGCAGGGGAAGCTTCTCGGCTAAAACCGCTGCGCCGTTTGTTTAAAGCTTCCGGAATTACCCCTGAGCATCAAGAAATCACGGGCTACTGGCGGCGTACTAACCCGAAACACGGCAAAGGAAACGCATCGAGCAGTAGTAATAGTGTTTTGCATAATATCCATGATTTAGCTGAGTTGAACTCGGCCTTTGCGCTTCGCACTGCAGTACGTTTAGGACTATTTCAAGAAATCGATGCGGGTGCCAACACAGTCCCTGCCCTTGCTGTTGCGGCAGAACTTCACGAGGAGGCTTTGGGAAGATTTGTCCGTTACTTGGCCGCTCTTCAACTCGTCGAAATCAGCGGGGACGCCCTCACGTTGACTGCAATGGGAATGGAACTGGCGGACCCAGATTCAAATGCGGTGCGCTGGTTAAGCGGGCCTGCACATCTTGAGGCGATGGCGCTGATGCGACTTGAGCACAGTCTTCGTACCGGTGAGTCAGCACCTCAAGGGGAAAAGGGATTGCCGTGGTCAGAGTATGTTAGCCGTGACCCACAACTCGTGGCCGAACGCTTTGAGCAAAAGAATGTGAGCGCTGGGTGGACTGCTCCTTCGGCAGCTAAGGCACTACAGCAGTATTTAGATGAAACCGCTCGCGTTCTCATCATTGGCCAGGGAGGCGCGGTATATGCAGATGAAATACTCCGACGATGGGAGCATGCCCAGAGCCGTATTATCAGTGATGCTTCCTCGGAAGCGGTGCTACAGGAAATCGCAGTAACCTCTCGTGCACGATGCGAGACGAATGGCGAGGGAAGCGGTTTTTATCCCACTGAAGTGGACTATGTGTGGGCAACTGATGTAGTTTTCATCGATCCCTGGGGTGTCTTTGGTAGCGAGGAAGTAGCTCACCAATTAAACCGTGCAATAAGTAAGGATACGTTCCGGCGGGTTTATATCTTTACCGAGGTTATCGATACGGTAGGCGGAGATGAGCATTCCTATGAAGAGGACATGGTGAGGCTTTCCATGTTCGGCACCAAGATACCGACTCAGGAAGACATCAACGCTGCTGTCGCTGACAACGGCGCTTTTATTGCCTCCACCACGGCTGTTGGCTGGGGCAAACGCCTTTTCGTTCTTGAGGCAGAGGCGAAATCCTAAAGAGGAACTGCTGAGGTTTCCCTCGTGTAGTCGACACCCTGGCTGAGGTCAAAGAAAAATGCCGAAGGAACCACGGTGTCTATGCTGCGGTTCATGCCGGATAAAAGCCGCTGCTGTCCCTGTGAAAGAGAATCCGAGGGCAGCAGCGGCTAAAGCGTAGAGCGTGGCGGCTTAGAGCCCGAAGTACTCGCGCAGATCGGCGGCGATGGCATCGAGGCGATCGGCGTCGGGGGACTCGAGGTAGCACTTGAGCTTGGGCTCAGTGCCGGAGGGGCGGACGATGACGCGGTCATGGGCCCGACCCCCGGAAAGTGGACACGTCGGGGGTTAGCTATGCTGCTTTGGTCAGTGTAGCTGATGTGAGTGCTTCGAAGGTATCGGGGGCTACAAGATTGCACCAGGAGTGTCGCCGGCGTGTGTTGTAGCGCATGCACCATCGGAAGACTTCCTGGCGGCAGGCGATCGGATTGTCAAAGACTTTCCTATCACGCAGGACTTCACGCTTTAAGGTGGCGTTAAATGATTCTGCTAGGGCGTTATCCGCACTCGTTCCTACCGCTCCCATGGACTGGCGCACACCCAACGACGAGCAATAGCTTCTAAAGGTTTGTGAGGTGTAAACACTGCCGTGATCGGAATGGAATACAGCCCCGTCAAGACTGCCACGCACACCGTGGGCGTGGGCTAGAGCATCGACGATTAGTGAGACGCGCATGTGGTCTGCGAGCGCATAACCTGCAAGTTTCCGCGAGTAAGTGTCAATAACTGTGGCCAAATACATGTTCTTGCCGCCCTTACAGGGCAGGTAGGTAATGTCGCCGACATAAACGCGGTTTGGCTCGTTGGCTGTGAATTTGCGGCCTACTAAGTCCGGCATGACGCGGTGGCCACGCTTGCGCCTGGTAGTGACGCATCGGCGGCGCTTGGTAAAGCCTTTAAGTCCCATGGATTTCATGATGCGCGCAACCTTCTTGTGGTTTATCGGGCCAAAGCGCGTATCGGCTTTAAGGCTTGCAGCGATGCGTTTTGCCCCGTAAAGCCCGTGCTCATCATCGAAGATGGTCTTGATTTGTGCGCCAATAAGAGCATCGGAACACGTCTTTAACCTGCGTTTTTCGCGGGTATTGACCCATTTATAAAACGAGGAGCGATTGAGCTTTAACACGTGGCACATCCGCTTGACCGAGTATTCGGTTCGGTGGTCATAGACAAACTGGAAGCGGATCACCAGCGTGTCTCTTCGGCAAAATATTTCGCGGCCTTGCGCAGGATGTCGCGTTCTTCGCGCAGTTTTGCGTTTTCTTTTTCTAGCTGGCGGATCCGTTCGGAATCATTCGCCGCTTGGGCTTTATCATGCACAGCTTTAATGCGCGCACGCTTTCCGGTGCCGTACTTCTTGACCCAAGAATGAAGCGAGGCACGGTTGATTCCGAGCTCTGTTGATGCTGCGTTCAGCGAGAGGTCCTCATTGTTTTCATAGAGGGCCACAGCATCACGTTTGAACTGTTCGGAGTACCTAGGCATGGTGGTAGATTACCTTTCTTTCCAACCCAACCGGGCTGGAGATCAGGTGTCCACCAAAAAGGGGTCAGGTCCGTGAAGACAGTGAGCAGGATTGCGGTTAGGGCCAGCGCGCGCGAGGCGTTCTCGGAGCTCTTCTCGCGGCCGTGTGCGGCGACCATGGCCAAGGAGAACTGGGAAATCGCGGGGGAGTGGTTAAAGGAGAAGACCAGCACGGGGATGATGAGGGCGACAGCGCCGACGACGCGCCAATCACTGCTGCCAACCTCCATGAAGGAGGCGATATCCCAGCGCGGGATGAGGTAGATGGACAGTGCGCCGAGGCAGAAGATTAGCGGGTAGACCAAGAACTGCGTGACGGCCAGCACCGCTTTGTGTCGATTTTTACAACCGTGGGGGCCGGGAGGGCGTCGTCAAGGGCAAAGGCCCGAATCCGCATTGCGGACAAGTTGGTGCGCACCCATCAACGTCGCCGGGGATGTGACGGGTGTGACTGTTACCATCTCAAGGGAATGTGACCGATGAGCACGCGAAGGACAAACAGCATGTCGACCCCATATAACGGCGGCGGGTACGAGCCGTACCCGGAGCATCCGCGCGGGAGTCACCCGGAGAATGACCCGTACCCCTACCCGAGCCAGAACCCCTACCCGAGCCAGAACCCCTACCCGAGCCAGAACCCCTACCCGAGCCAGAACCAGTACCCCACCGGCTACGACGAGTTCGAGGTGAACACCGCGGCGTCGGCGGCGGGTGCGAGCGCGCTGCGCTTCCACGGCCAGCAGCTCACGGACAACGTCCCCGGCGACGGCGTGAGCCCCCACCCGATCAACGACCCGGCCTCGAACGGCTGGTTCCACGTCAAGGGCGACGGGAAGGTCCACGTCTTCGATGCGCTGGGCTGGGGCTTTAAGGCCGAGTTCGGCAACGCGAAGCTGTGGATCCCGCTCGGGATCATCTACGCGCTGCTCGTCATTGCACCAATGACCGCGCCGGCCATCGGCGTGCTCACGCCGATTGCCACGCTGCTGTTCGTGCCGTGGCTGACCGGCGTGGCGCTGCAGCAGACGCTGGCGAGAACCGTGACGTACAGCGACGCCAAGGCCCCCGCCTACGGCAAGACCCTGGGGGTGGCTGTGGTGCTCGGGTTGCTGCTCAGTGTGGTCATGACGATTCTCATCATGCTGCTGGCAGCCGGCGCGCTGAGCACGATCGACCTGGATTCGCTGCCGGATCCGAACAACGTCGACGAGGACCCGGAGGCGGCGTGGGACTTCCTCCGCCCGCTGCTCGGCGCGTTCGCGGTCGCGGGCGTGGTCAGCATGCTGGCGGGGCCGTTCTTCGTCATGCAGACCTGGTACGCGGCCGACAACAACGGCAGCTTCGGCGACGCGTTCGCCGCGGGCTTCAAGGCGGGTGCCTCGAACTACCTCCCGCTGCTCGGCCTGTTCGTGCTGCTGATCCTGCTCAACCTTCTGGGCGCGCTGCTCTTCTGTCTGGGGCTCATCGTCACGGTTCCGGCATCGCTGCTCGCGCTCGCGTACGCCTACCGCGAGATCTCCGGCGGTCCGCTGCCCAAGGGGCTATAGCGTCACGACGACGCGCCCGCTGCCCTCGCCAACCAACAGCCGGCGCCCGGCCTCCACCACGCCATCCAATCCGACCTGCTCGGTGCGGATGGCGTCGGTGTGTAAGGACTCGTCGAGCACGCCCCACGCCTCGTCCCGCAGCGCGTTCGGCGTGTCCACCGAGTTCACGCCCACGAGCTGCACCCCGCGCAGGATGAAGGGCAGCACGCTCGCGGGCAGGTCGTTGCCGGCGGCCATGCCGCAGGCCGTGGCCACCCCGCCCCAGCGCAGCTGCGACAGCGCGTTCGCGAGCACCGTCGAGCCGACCGTGTCCACCACGCCGGCGAGCCGCGCCTTCTTCAGCGGCTTGCCCTTGCCCTCGAACTCGGCGCGGTCGAGTACCTCGCTCGCCCCGAGCTCGCGCAGCCAGGCGCCGTGTTCCTCGACGCGCCCGGTCACCGCCCACACCTCGTGGCCGCGCGCGGCGAGCAGCTGCACGGCGATGGAGCCGACGCCGCCGGTCGCGCCCGTCACCAGCACCGGGCCGTCCAGCACCGCACCGTCAACCTCAAACGCCGCGCGCTCGAGCCCCGCCACGGACAGCGCCGCGGTGTAGCCGGCGGTGCCGATCGCGGCGGCGTCGAAGGCCGTGAAGCGGGAGGGGACGCGGGTGATGTCTTGAGCGTCGATACGCAGGCGCGGCGTGTAGCCCCCGTGCCGCCGCTCGCCGAGGCCGCGCCCGTTGACGCAGACGAGCGTGCCGTCGTCGAGCGTGCCCACCGCGTCGATGCCGGGCACGAGCGGCAGGGTGCGCAGGACGCCGCGGTCGCCGGTGAGCGCCATCGCGTCCTTGTAGTTCACCGACGAGTGGCTCACCTCGATGAGCGTGTCGCCCTCGCCCGCGAAGTCGCCTTGCGTATCGACGACCTCCGGCCCCTTCCCAGTAACCACCAAGCTGCGCTGCATGGCCGCCACGATAGTCCGCAGCTACGGTGGGCGGGGTGGCAACAGCGAGCGAGAGGTCGGCGCGAACCGCGGCGGCGGTGGTGACCGCGCTCGTCGTGCTCGCGTTCACCTTGGGCAAGGCGTTCGTGTCCGTGCCGGGGCTGTGGGAGGCGGACGCGCACCAGCTCCGCCAGATCCGCCTCAACCCGCTGGAAACGTTCGAGTACGCGCGCGTGTGGTGGGGGCCGTGGCTCAACTTCTTCGGCAACATCGCCCTGTTCCTGCCGGTGGGCGCGGTGCTCTACGGCGGCTCGGTGCGCAAGGCGGCGCTGTGGGGGGCGGTGTGCAGCCTGGGCATCGAGACGGCGCAGTTCGTGTGGGCGCTCGGTTACAGCGACGCCGATGACGTCCTCTGCAACACCGCCGGGGCGTGGTTGGGGGCGGTGGGGGCCGACAGGGCGTCGAGACGCGACCGCGAGACGGCGCTCTGGGCGATCTTCGCGGGCGGCCTGGTCGTCCTCACGGTGTACGCGGCGCTAGGGTGGGTCGCATGAGCGAGCGCGGTTGGTTTACCAGGCGGGCCTTCCCCGACGGCAAGGAACCCGACCCGCGCTTCACGCTCGCCAACGAGCGCACGTTCCTCGCGTGGACGCGCACCGCGCTCGCCTTCCTCGCCGGCGGGATCGCGCTCGAGGCGTTCGAGCTGCCGGGCGCCGTCGAGCTCATCGTCCTCGCGATGGCGATCTCCGGCGGCGCGGCGGTGCGGTGGGTGCGCATCGAGCGGGCGCTGCGTCACGACGAGCCGATCCCCGCCCCCGCCATCATCCCCGTCCTCTGCGTCGGGGTGTTCGTCGCCGCGGTCGTGGCGGGCGTGGGGCTACTGCGATGATCGCCGTCGCCGACCCCGGCCTGCAGGCGGAGCGCACGGCCATGAGCTGGACGCGCACCGGACTCGCCATGCTCGTGTGCGCGGCGACGCTGCTGCGGTGGTCGGAGGCGTACCCGGGCCTCATCGTCGCGGTGTCGCTCGCGCTCGCGGCGACGGGGCTGGTCATCGGGCTGCTCAACCGGCGCTCCTACCGGGTCGAGGCGGACGCGCTGGCGAACGAGCGCAGCGCGCCGAACACCGCGGCGGTGTTCCTGCTCACCGCGATGATGTTCGGCATCGGGTGCGTGGCGCTCTACCTCGTGTGGTAGTGCGAGAGGTGGAGGTGGAGCAGGAACGTGCCCTCGTCGGTAACGCGGACCTTGTTCGGCTCCGCCTCGCGCATGATCGCGAACGCCTCGAGCCAGGGCAGCCACTCGTGCACCGCTGGGTCGATCGGCTGGCCGCCGACGAGCCACTCCACGATGGAGCGCCAGCGGTCGGCGCCCATGAGCCATTCGAAGGCGCGGCGCAGGTTGCCCTCGATGCGGACGAGGGCGTCGGGGTGCATGTTGACCGCCGCGTCCGCCGCCTTCGTCGTGGACACCGTCCCGCCGCGCTTCTTCAGCAGCCCGCCGGCGACGAGCATGTCCACGACGGTGGCGGCGGGGGCAACGCCGCCGAGCATCTCCTCGATGCGCTGGGCGTCCTCCGCGGGCAGCGCCCCGTCCGCGTACGGTGTGCCGTCGACGAACAGGGACAGCACGCCGGCCACGATGTCGAGCAGGTCGGCTACCTCGCCGCCACCGCCGAGCACGTCGTTGAAGAACTCCGTCACCGCGTTGATCATGGCCGGGTTGCGCTCCGGGTGCGGGTCCATGTCGATGATCTCGAGCAGGTCCGGGCGGGAGTTGATGAAGTCGTCGAAGTGCTGGGCGAGGCCGGGCCCGTCGTTCTCCTCGCCCGCGGCGGCGACCTCGTCGAAGAACATCTCCTCCGCGACGTTGCCGATGCGGGTGGCCACCGCCACCGGGTCCGCCTGCGTGAGCCGGTCGAGCATGCGCTCCGGCGGCATGACGGGCAGGTAGCTGAACATGAGCGTGATGGTCTCCACGTCCGGCTCGATGCCGGCGGCGAGCAGGCGGGCCTGGTCGCGGAACGTGGTCATGAGCTCGGGCCCGGAGCAGGCCTCGATGACGTCGGGGCCTGCGGCGTCGACAAGCATCGGCGTCGGGCCCTCGAGGTGGGAGGGGCCGAGCACCTCGACGTGGATGTTCCAGTTCGCCGCCGGGTCGTAGACGTAGGTCATCGGGCGCATCTCGGCGACGGTGAGCTCGTCCTCGTGGTGCTCGCCCGGGCCCGGGGACTCGGCGTACACCTCCCGCTGCGAGCCCTCCTGGCCCACGAACAGGTGGGTCGCGGCGCCGGTGAAGCCGAGCGCGGCGTCGACGATCTGCGCGAGCTCGCCGAGGCGCATCGTCTCCTCGACGTTGACGCAGCGCGAAATCTCGGGCGACGTGCCCTCGACGATCACAAGCACAGAGACGGTCACGCAGGACCCCCGCCGAGGATGAGCACGTGCGCGATGTTGTCGGAGTGGTTCTCCAGCCCGAGGGTGCGGTGGCCGGCGTCGAGGAAGCCGACGGAGCGGCCGGGCACCGGCGTGCGGTTGACGGCGAGGTCCCCGTCCGCGGCGACGACGGCGTACTCGAACTCCTCGTAGACCGTGATGGCCAGCTCCGTCTCCGGGGCGATGGTGAGCTGCGCGGCCACGCACGGCTCGAGCGTCTCCACGTCGCCGGAGCGGCTGAACATCCGGCCCGCGAAGACGAAGGCCTCGCCGGCGGACTCGGTGGTCACGCTGCGCAGGACGAACGGGTCGGGCTGCGCGCGCTGGACGCGGTCGGGCACCGCGGCGGCGTCGATGAGCACCTGCGCCTGGGCGCGCTCGAGCACCCCGCCGAGGCGGGAGGTGCCGTCGTGGCGCCACATGAGGCTCTTGCAGCCGGCCGGCGTGTCCTCGGGGCCGCCGAGGCCGCGCAGGAACGCGACGCCGCGCCACGGGCCGGAATTCAGCTCGATAAATGACATACGGACAAGATTAGATGATCCGGCGCTGGCGGGCCCTCTCAACGGCGGCTGTCCGGTTGTCTACCCCCAGCTTCGAATAGATGTGGATGAGGTGCGTCTTCACCGTCGCCTGCGAAATGAACAGGCGCTCGGCGATCTCCCGGTTGCTCGCCCCGGTCTGCGGCAGCGCGACATCGCCTGCGGCTTCGTCACCCACGACCGCTCGCTCATCGAGCCCGGCGACGAGGTCTTCGAGCTCGGCGTGCGCGAGCCGGCCTTCGCGTAGCCTGGCCCGCATGTTCTACACCGCCCCCGGCCCCGCCCCGCTCGACCCGGTGCTCCTCGCCGCAGAGATCGACCGCCGGGCGGGGCTGTCCGACGCCGGCCCCCGGGTCACCGCGCTGCCGCCTGTGCCGGCGGACGGGGTGCTCGCCGGCGACGGGTTTTTCGTGGGCGGGCGCAGTGTCGTCGATACGCTGTGTGCGCTCGACCGCAACGCGGTGGCGTACCGGGTGGGCGATGCGTACATCGTGACCTCGGTGCAAGAGATGGGCGCGACGATGGTGCGCGGGCGCGACCTCGTGCGCGTGCCGCACGGCATCTTCCGGGTGCCCGGGTGGGGGCAGCGCACGTACGTCGCCGGCGAGACCGCCGAGTTCCTGCGCGGTGTCGTGGCGCTCGAGCCCGCGGGCCGGTTCGTCGAGCCGCGGCGCTACCGCAGGCGTGCGCGCGACCAGAGCGCCATGACGGCGAACGCGAGCGAGCCGAGGATCACCGAGCACAGCAGTGTGCCGGAGAGGAACCCGGCGTCCACTGCGGCGGCGCCGAGCGCGGAGCCGGACGCGATGCCGACCTGGAACGTGACCACGTAGATCGAGCTGGCGAGGTCCTGGTTGCGCTGGCCCGCGAACAAGAAGATCGTGGTGGCCACCGTGGGTAGCGCGCCCGCCGCGACGCCGAACACGGCGATGACGAGGAACATGCCCACGCCCGAGTTGTAGTGCAGCGCGAGCAGGCCCGCGATGGAGGAGACGACGAGGATCGCCGCGGCGAGGCCGTTGAGGCGGATCATGCGACTATCGACGAACCGGCCGGACAGCGTGACGCCCACAAGCCCGGCGACGCCGTAGAGCGAGACGCCGATGGGCACGAGGTTGTGGCCCGCCGTGTTCTCGACGAGCAGCGCGAGGTAGGTGAACGTGCAGAAGATAGCCATGACGGCGAGCACGAGGTAGATGATGAGCGACGGGATGGCCGACTTCGTGTTCGTGGCGTTGGCGCTCTGCGCGGGCTGCACGGCCGGCAGGCTCGGCAGCGTGATCAGGAGCATGACGAGCGCGCCAAGTACCGCCACGCCGAGCACCCAGGTCGACGCGCGCCACCCGATCGCCGAGCCCATCGCCGTGGTGAGCGGCGAGCCGACCACCATCGACAGCGTCGATCCGAACGAGACCGCCGCCACCGCCTTGCCGGTCTGCCCCGCCGGTGCGATGCGCGCGGCCATGGGATTGACCAGCGACCAGAACACGCCGTGCGTGAACGCCGCCGTGACGCGGCCCGCGACGAGCACGGCGTAGCTGTGCGCGCTCGCCTGCAGCGTGATGCCGCCGAGGAGAAACACCAGCGTCGCGATGAGCAGTGGCCGCCGGTTGAGGTTGCGGGTGAGGTGCATCAGCGGGATGGTCACCACCGCGACCAGGCCCGCGTACACGCTCATGAGCAGGCCAATCTGGCCTTCGGAGACGTTGAGGTCGCGCGCCATCGGGGAGATGAGACCGACGGCGAACATCTCGAAGGTGACGTAGACGAACGCCGCGAAACTCATCGCGGTGAGGGGGACGACCGGGAACTTCTGCGACTGGGTCGGGGCGGATATAGCCACTGCCACGCTACGGCCGCTACTGCATCATCGCAAACGCAGCGCCGGTGCCACCGAGGAGGACGAGCAGCACGACGATGATGCCGATGACCGCGCCGGTGCTCGACCCCGTGGACTTGCTGGTGTTCGAGGCGCCGCTGTTGGCGCTCACGTCCCTGCTCGTGGTGGCGGAGACGTTGATGCTCTCGGAGTGGCCGGAGGTCGTGGTCACGGAGGTGCTCGTGCCGTTCGCGTTCACCGTCACCGTCGTCGACGTGGAGCCCGGCTTCGGGGTGGGCTTCGGCGTCGGCGTGGTCGCGCTGTAGCTCGTCGTCGGCTTCGACACCTGCTCCCCCTGGGCCGTGGCCGGCGCGGTGGGCTCGGACGGCTGGGTCTTCGCCTTGTCCGGGTTCGTGCCGTCGGTCGGCAGGAGCACGATGCCCCCGCCCTGGGCGCAGGCCTTGCGGGCGTCGTCGAACGCGAGCTGGAACTCCGCGACGCGGCGCGCCTGGGAGGTCTCCTCGGTGGAGTTGTAGGCGTCGACCCACGCGGTGATCTGCTCCTTCGGCGCGGACGGGAACCTCGCCGTCTTTGCTTCGATGAGGCCCGCGCGATCCGGGATGCGCTGGGTCTCCGGGTAGCGGTCGTCGCGCGACGGCGCCTTGATCACACCGTCCTTCGCGGCGGCGGTGATCGGGCCCCACAGCGCCTCGAAATCGTAGCCGTCGTGGCCGCTCGTCGTGACGTTGTTCCACGGACCGTACGTGAAGTAGAACTCCGCGATGCTCGCATCGATGCCCTGGGCGACGTACTTGTTTACCCAGACCTTCGTGTTCGCCTCGGGGTTGCGGTTGAGCAAGTTGACATAGCTCGGCGAGGCGGCCAGCTCCAAGAACTCCTCGGTGACCGGCGCCGCCTGGGGGAAGGCGCGCTCAAACGCGTTGAGCCAGCGATCGCGGATCGCCGAATCGCCGGTGCTGACGTTGTGGGGAAGCGAATCCAGGTACGCGCGTTCCGCGGAGTTCATGTTGAACTTGCAGACGCCATTTTCCGGCTTCTCTACCGTGGCGGCCTTTGCGGAGGGTACGACAAACGCCCCTGCGCCGATTGCGGCCGCGCAGGAGAGAGCTGCGATTCTCCGATTGTTGAACACGTTGGACACAGTAGCGCACTTTCTGCGAATGTATGCATTCCACGCGCGAGTGACCTAGATCTCTTTCACGGCCAGATCCGTTTTTATTTAACATTCTCGCAGGCCGCGTGGATGCATTTATGAAGATCTTAGGAAAATAATAGGTGAACAAAAGGAGTATTTTCTCCAAAATTCTCCGAAATACCTGCATATAGGGGTTAATTACGTTCGTGTAATTTATGCGTTTGGGTGTTGGTGGCTGTTGTCGTCGGGTCAGGCGTGCCGGTTTGTAAAAATCCACACCGACCCCTCTCTGTCAGGCTGGTTGTGAACAACGATCCGTAGGAGGTTTTGTTCATGACTTTGCTCGATGTTCCAGTGTTGATCCCGGAGCCGGACGCGCTGTCCGAGGCAGCTTCGGTCGGTGGTCAACAGGTTCGAAGCGGTCGCCTGCCCAGGCGGAGGCTTTGTGCTGATGATGTGTTGTCCCTTGCTGTGACGGTGCTGTCTCCTGGCGAGGTCCTCGACGAGGATGACCTGGTCATGCCGCAGGCTGGCGCGGTTGTGTTTAGAGCGTGTGAGCCGTATTCGCGGGGGTTGGATTTTACTGCCACTCAGAAGCGGCAGATGGTCACGATCTATCGCCAGTTGCCCTACGGGGCGAAAGGTATCTGGCTTGATCGCCATGGGCTGTATGGAGTCAAGATCTTTCGGTGGGGCCAACAGCTTGGGCTTTTGACCTGCGCGCAGCAAAAAGCAGCGTCGGTCGGCGACGAGGAACTACCAGCGGTGCTTGACGCTGCGGCGGTGACGTCGCTGGCGCAGCGCTACCTTGCACTTCCTTACGGTGAAAAGGAGGCGTTTTTAGCCAAGCATGATCTGTGCCACCGGACAGTGCTGCGGTGGGCCACCATGGTTGCAGACGGATCGATCGCGCATTACACGCATACACGAAAGGCAGGAACAGTGGGAAAACACACCTCCGATGACCTTACGCAGTCACGGCGCCAGGTTGAGGCGATGATTCGAGAAAACGACCGGTTGAAAAAAGAACTCGCCAAAGCCAACCGCAAACTCACCCGGCAAGAACAAGAACTGGATAAATGGGTCAAAACCAGTGATGTGTTGGGAAAAGCTTTAGCGTCCATGCCCGATCTTCCTGGCGTGGACTACGACGCGGAGGAAAACGCCTATCCGAAGACGAAACGCGACGCTATGAAGCTGGTCGACAAGAAGAACAACGACTCATCGACGCACTTGTCGGATTAGGCCACTCCACAACCCGGGCGTGTGTGTTGCTGAGAGTCAGCCGCAGCCGGATCTACTACGAATCCAACCCACGGCCGAAAACCGCCAACCCGATTGCCCACCACGAACGCAACATCCCCCGGCTCACACAAGAACACATCGACCAGATCCTCGCCCAGCTGGACGCCAATCCGCAGTCCAGCGTGGACGATGTGTTCTACAACGCCTACAACCACGGCGCTTACATCGCCAGTTTGAGCAGTTTCTACCGCATCGCCCGCAAGCACAACAGACTGTTGAAACACCGCAACTGCACAAGCACCAAACGCAGGTCGAAACGCGGCAACAACCAGCCACCACATGTCGTCGCTACTGCACCAGCACAAGTGCTGTGCTGGGACATCACATTCCTGCCCGGCCCGTTCGTCAACGAAACCTACGCCTGCCACACCATTATCGACCTGTACTCACGCGCCGTGATTGGCACGCTGGTCACCCACCGCGAAGACGCGCGCGGTGTATCCAAACTCTTCGACGACATCTTGACGCGCTACCCCACAGTGCAAACCGTGCACTCCGACAACGGGGCAGCTATGCGAAGCAACGCCTTAAAGCGTGTGTTCGCCAAACACGACGTCACCGCATCGTTTAGTCGGCCGGCCATCAGCAACGACAACCCCCAAATGGAATCGCTGTTTCACACCATGAAGGGATTTGCGTACTACCCGAAAGTCTTCGCCGACATCGACGCCGCCACCCAATGGGTAGCCCGGTTTACCAGGCACTACAACAACCGGCCCCACAGCGGCATCAACGGCTACACCCCGCAAAGCGTGCTCGACGGCACCTGGAGACAATACGAAACCAACCGCATCAACGCAGCACGCGCCGCACTCGAAGCCGGACTCATCACCGCTATGCCAAAAACACCGACCGGACTACCCAAGGAGGTCACCATCATCCGCACAACCACCAAAACCCGCCCACAGCCACCCACACTTACCGTCGCCTAAACCAGAAACTGTTCACAACCACTTGACACAAAGCGGACCCAGAACGCGAGCTGGGAAAACGCATGTGAAACCGGGCCGCCGCCGCGCGATGTCGATTTTTACAAGGACCCCGCCACACGGGCGGCGATGTCGCGGGCGAAAGGGCTCACCCCGCCGATGGTGCCGGCGCCGGGCCCGTTGAGGCGGTCGAAACCCAAGACATACAGCCCAGGGGTGTCCAGGGGGAGGCCGCGGACTGGGGCGAGCGCGGGGCGGAAACCGGTTGCCCAAATGAGGGCGTCGAAGCCGTCGAGCTCGTCCAGGGAGGTGACCATCGGGCTGGCGGTCAGCAGCCCGGCCGCACGGGCGCGGTGCACCTCGGGAACGACGACGATGTCGCCGCCGAAGTCGGCGCCGCCGGGATCGCCGTCGCCGCGGGCGATGGCGACGAAGCGCTCCCGGTTGCGGCGGAAGAGCTGCTCGCCGTCGACGTCGTCGGGCATGAACGCAGGTGGGCGGCGCGTGAACCACTCGACGTCGACGCCGGCGAGGCCGAGGTCGGCGACGATCTGCGCGCCGGAGTTGCCGCCGCCGACGACGGCGACACGCTGGCCCGCGAAGTCGCCGGGCCGATGGTAGAACGCCGAGTGGAGCTGGCGGCCGGGAATGGAACCGGGGACGAAGGGGACGAACGGGGCGGACCAGATGCCGGTGGCCACGACGACGTTGCGGGCGGAAAGGCCGTTGAGGTGGAAGGCGGAGCCGTCGTAACGCATGTGCGAGACCCGCACCCCGCGGCGGATGGGGAGGTCGTAGCGCTGCTCGTAGCGGGTGAGGTAGTCGATGACGTGGTCGCGCGGCGGGTAGCCGTCGAAGGGCGGCATGGGCCAGCCGGGGAGGTTGGAGAACTCCGCGCGGGAGAACAGTGTGAGCGCGTCCCAGTAGTGCGGCCACGCGCCGCCGGGCCTGTCGGCGGCGTCGAGGACGACGAAGTCCGAGCCGTATTTGCGCAGGTAGTAGGCCACGGCCAGCCCGGACTGGCCCCCGCCGACGACGACGGCGTCACGCATGCGAGACCAGCGCCGTCGCCGGCCGGATGAACGCGGCGATGCGGCCGGCGGGCGCCGCGGCGTCGCCGTACGGGGTCGCCGCCGCGAGCTTCGCCGCCACCGCGTGCACGGCCACGGCGCCGGCGAGCGCCGCCTCCTCCCCCAGCGATTTCGCCTCCATGAGCGCGAGGTGCGCACCCATGATGCCGGAGAGCACATCGCCGGAACCGGGGGTCGCCGCCCAGGAATTGCCCGCGTCGACGGCGTAGGCGGTGTGCGGATCGTCCTCGTGTGCAATGACGGTCGCGCGCCCCTTGCGTACCACCGTGCATCCCAGCGCCCCCGCCAGCGCGATCGTCTCGCCCATTCGGTCGCTCTCCCCCACCCCGGCGGCCTCGCGCAGGCGGGCGAACTCGCCGTCGTGTGGGGTGAGCACCGTTGCCTGCGCGCGTCCGCGCACCAGTTCGCGCAGGTCGGGGTGTGTGGTGAGCAGGGTGAGCCCGTCGGCGTCGACAAGCACGGGCACGTCCTGCTCCAGAACCCACCGCAGCTCGTCTGCCGCGCCCTTATCTGTGCCCGCGCCGGGGCCGAACACCCAGGCCTGGACCCGCCCGGCGTCCTCGAGCGTTTGCGTAGCGACGACCTCCGGATGCGCCCGCACCACCTCCGCGGCCTGGGGACCTGCGTAGCGCACCATCGCTGGCGTGGCATTGACGGCGCCGGCGACGCTGAGCACCGCCGCCCCCGGGTAGCCGTCGCTGCCGGCGCGGATGCCAACAACCCCGCCGGAGTACTTGTCGTCGTCCGGGCCCGGGGCGATATCTAGAACCGGGGCCTGCCGCATGGGATACAGGTCCTCCGGCCACGTGCGCTCGGGTGTCACGGCGCGGTTGGCGAGGAGCAGCGGCGGGCCGTCGGCGGCCCACTCGGCGAGCTCGTCGCCGAGCGTTTCGTGCAGGCGCCGCGCCGGGAGGCCGACGTCCGCAAGGAGCTGCGCGCCGCACGCCGGGGACAGCGCGTGCGCGCGGCGCCACCCGCCGAACGTGACGGTCGTGTCGGCCTCGACGTGCACCTCCCCCGCCGCGCCCGTGTCCGCGTCGACGCCGGAGGGCACGTCGACGGCGAGCACCGCCGCGCGCGAGGCGTTCGCCCACTCCGCGGCCGTGCGGAGGCCCCCGCGCAGCGCGCCGGACCCGCCGATCCCCGTGAGTGCGTCGATGACCAGGGCGTAGCCCTGCCCGGCGGCGGGCTCCGGGAGGGCGTCGAGCACGGCGCCGCCCGCCGCCTCGAACGCGCGCAGCGCCCGCTCGTGCGCCTTGCCGGCCGGGAGGAACGCGTCCGTCCGGCGGCCGGCCAAGAGCAGCTCCGCGCCGGCGTAGAGGCCGTCGCCGCCGTTGCCGCCCGGGCCGGCGAGGACGAGGACGCGGGCGGCGTCGTCAGGCAATGCGGCGTCGTCAAGCATCGCCCGTGCCGCCTCCGCGACGGCGTGGGCGGCGGACTGCATGAGCTCGTCGTCGGCCTCCTGCGCGGCGAGCAGCGGCTGCTCCGCCCGCCGGATCTGGTCTGCGGTGAACGTGGGGGCGAACATGGCTGCCACCATACTTTCAGCTGCCCCGCAGCGTTGCCGGGTGCGGGAAGCCGCCCGCACGCCTTAGACTTGCGCGCATGCCGTATGCAATCGGGTTCGACCGAGACAAATACATCCAGATGCAATCCGAGCACATCCAGGCGCGGCGCGCCGAAGTGGGCGGCAAGCTCTACCTCGAGATGGGGGGCAAGCTGTTTGACGACAACCACGCGTCCCGCGTGCTGCCGGGGTTCACCCCCGACAACAAGATCGCGATGCTCGACCGGATCAAGGACGAGATCGAGATCATCATCTGCTTCAACGCCGGCGACGTCGTCCGCCAGAAAATGCGCGCCGACCTCGGCATCACCTACGAGGACGACGTGCTGCGGCTTGTCGACGTCTTCCGCGAGCGCGGCTTCCTCGTCGAGAACGTGGTGTGCACGCAGATCGAGGGGCACAACCAGAACGTCGAGGCGTTCCTCGAGCGCCTCGGCCGGCTGGGCCTGAAGGTCTCGCGCCACTACATGATCCCGGGCTACCCGCACGACACCGCGATCGTGGTCAGCGAGGACGGCTTCGGCCGCAACGACTACGTGGAGACGAGCCGCGACCTCATCGTGATGACGGCCCCGGGGCCGGGCTCCGGCAAGCTGGCCACGTGCCTGAGCCAGGTGTACCACGAGAACCAGCGCGGCATTCCCGCAGGTTACGCGAAGTTTGAGACGTTCCCGATCTGGAACCTGCCGCTGTCGCACCCGGTGAACCTGGCGTACGAGGCAGCGACGGCGGACCTCGACGACATCAACGTCATCGACCAGTACCACCTCGAGGCGTACGGGGAGAAGGTCACCTCCTATAACCGCGACATCGAGGTGTTCCCGCTGCTGAAGACGCTGCTGCGCGAGGTCACCGGCACCGAGCCGTACCAGTCCCCCACCGACATGGGCGTGAACATGGCGGGCTACTGCATCTCCGACGACGACGCCTGCCGGCACGCCGCCCAGCAGGAGATTATCCGCCGCTATTACGCCGCGCGTGTCGACGAACGCCGCGCCGGCACCGACTCCACCATCTCCGACCGCATCATGAACGTCATGCGCAAAGCGGATCTCTCGGTCGCCGACCGCGTCGTCGTCGCGCCCGCGCTCGAGGTGGCGGAGCGCACCGGCAACCCGGGTGCGGCGCTCGAGCTGCCGGACGGGCGCATCGTTACCGGCAAGACCTCGGACCTGCTCGGCCCGTCGGCGGCGGTGCTGCTCAACGCTTTGAAGCTCCTCGCCGGCATCGACGACGACGTGCACCTGCTCTCCCCCGACTCCATCGAGCCGATCCAGACGCTGAAGACGAAGCAGCTCGGCTCCGTGAACCCCCGGCTGCACACCGACGAGGTGCTCATCGCGCTGTCCGTCTCGGCGTCGACGAACCCGGACGCAGCGCTCGCGCTCGAGCATCTGCGCAGCCTGCGGGGCTGCGACGCGCACATCACCACGATCCTGGGCTCGGTGGACGAGGGCATTTTCCGCAACCTTGGCGTCCTGGCCACGTCCGAGCCGCAGTACTGGCGCAAGGGGCTGTACCACAAGCGCTAGGAAACCTATTGCGCTCGTTTCGGTTGTGGTTTAGGGTGGGGGCATGGCTGACAAACTCTCCCCCGTCGAATCCGCGCTTGCCGAGCTCAACGGCAACCTCGCCGTCGCTCGCGCCGAATCCAAAGACGAAGTCGTCCTGCCCAAGCAGACCGCGGTGTGGGTGCGCGACCTGCTCGAAGACATGGCGGAGGGCCGCCTCATGCGCGCCCCCGAGCCCGAGGAGGAGATGACCACCCAGCAGGTGGCCAACCTCCTCGGCGTCTCCCGCCCCTTCGTGGTTAAGCTCATCGACGAGGGCCGCCTTCCCGGGCACAAGGTGGGCACCCACCGCCGCGTGTACACGCGCGACGCGTACGCGTTCAAGCAGAAGCGCGGCTGACCCTAGACTTGTCGGGCATGACCGACAAGATCCTGCTCTACTATAAGTTCCAGCCCGTCGCGGACCCGGACGCGGTGCGCCTGTGGCAGCGCGACCTGTGCGAGGGGCTGGGGCTTACCGGCAGGATCATCGTCTCCCCGCACGGCATCAACGGCACCGTCGGTGGGGACATCCGGGCGTGCAAGACGTACGCGAAGAAGACGCGCGAGTACTTCCACGGCATGGAGTTCAAGTGGTCTGAGGGTTCGGCGGCGGACTTTCCCAAGCTCAGCGTCAAGGCGCGCGAGGAGATCGTCGCGTTCGGCGCGCCGGACGAGCTCAGAGTCGACGAGCACGGCGTCGTCGGCGGGGGAGCGTACCTCACGCCGCAGCAGGTCAACGAGCTCGTCGCCGCGAACCCGGAGGCCGTGCTTTTCGACGGCCGCAACGCGCGCGAGGCCGAGATCGGCCGGTTCAAGGGGGCTGTCGTGCCGGACGTGGAGACCACCCACGACTTCATCGCCGAGCTGGACAGCGGCAAGTACGACTGGATGAAGGACAAGCCCGTCATCTCCTACTGCACCGGCGGCATCCGCTGCGAGGTGCTCTCGAGCCTCATGGTCAACCGGGGGTTCAAGGAGGTCTACCAGCTCGACGGCGGCATCGTGCGCTACGGCGAGCAGTTCGGCAACTCCGGGCTGTGGGAGGGCTCGCTCTACGTTTTCGACGACCGGATGCACACCGAGTTCGGCGCGCCGGACGACCCGGACTACGTCCAGCTCGGCCACTGCGTGCACTGCGGGGCGCCGACGAACCAGTTCTACAACTGCGCGAACGAGCCGGCGTGCCGCCGCCAGTACCTCAGCTGCGAGGCGTGCCGTGAAGCGAACCCGTACTGCAAGGAGTGCGCCGAGCGCTAGGCGGCGAGCATGCCCACGGTGATGATGAGCCAGGCCATGGTGAACGGCACGAGGGGGACCCAGAACACGCCCATCCACGGCACCCAGCGCTCGTAGCGGTTGAGCTTGCGCACGGTGATCACGGCGCACCCGATGAGCCCGGCGACCGGCGGGATCGAGGTGAGCACGGCCCACCACGTGCGCCAGGTGTCGGTGCAGAGCCAGGCGGAGCTGGCGTCGCAAAGCGGACCGCCCTGGGACCGCGAAATACCCGCCAAGAGCAGGGCGAACAGGAGCGTCACCGCGACGGTGCCCAGCGCGTAGACGACGGCGTTGCGGGTGGAGCGGCGGTTGCGGCGGACGAGCTCGAGGGGGTCGGGCTCGTCCGCGAGCTCGTCGAACGTGCGCGGCTCCGGGCGCACGCGCGAGAAGCGGTCGGCGGGGGAGTGCAGGTCGTTCTCGGGGTGCTCCATGCGGCCCAATCTAGCGCCCCGGATTAGCGTTCCGCGCGCGGGCAGACGATGACGGGGACGGAGGCGTAGCGGATGAACTCGCCCTCCCGGGTGCCCACGAAGACGCTGCGCAGCTGGCCCGAGGGCTGGGAGCCGAGGCACATGATGTCGCCCTTCTTCCACTTCACCGAGTCGATGGAGCGCTTCCACCCCTTCGCGGAGGAGACGGCGCTGGTGACGTCGAAGGTTTCCACGCGCTCCGGCGCGAGCTGCGCCGCGAGCGCCCACGCGCAGTCCCGGGCCCGGTCGAGCAGGCCGAGCGTCTCCTCGTTCCAGGCGGAGGTGTGCTGGTCGAAGGCGGTGGGGGAGAACGCGATGATGCGCAGCGGCAGCCCGAGCGCGCAGGCGAGCGCGGTGGCGTAGTCGAGCCCGGAGAAGACCGAGTCGTCCGGGCCGCCCTCGACGATGGCGTAGGTGACGCGGGTGACGCCCTTCTTCGACAGCTTCACGCCGCGCGGCGCGAGCC
Organism: Corynebacterium jeddahense; assembly: GCF_028609865.1. Lineage (NCBI taxonomy): Bacteria > Bacillati > Actinomycetota > Actinomycetes > Mycobacteriales > Corynebacteriaceae > Corynebacterium > Corynebacterium jeddahense. The sequence goes on along the minus strand of NZ_CP063194.1, from coordinate 2,448,407 downwards.
CGAGGGGGACCGGGCAGGAGCGCATCATCTCGTCCGCCACGCTCGACGGGCGGAAGCGGCCCTTCGGCGTCTTCGCCCGGGAGCCGAGCAGGATGAGGTCGGCGTGGAAGTCCTCCACCGTGTCGTAGAGGGAGCGCACCGTGTCCTTGCTGTCCACAAGGCGCGCCGGGTGCTTCGACCACTGGGAGCGGGGGAGGTGCTGGTCGAGGGTGGATTCGACGCGGCTGCTGAACGCCTCGCGCGCCTCCTTGAGCCACTTCTTGCGGCCCTTCGTCGCCTTCGTCAGCGCTTTCACCGGCGGGACCTGGGTGCTCGACATCACCTGCACCGTCACCGGCAGGGAGCGCCCGAGCCAGGCCGCGAACTCGACGGCCTCCGTGTTGGCCATATCCCACCCCACCACGACGCGCAGCGGCGAGCCGTTGTCCGGCAGTCGCGCGGACTCGGGGGAGATGGAGGGGCAGGTCATGGCAGCTATCATAAACAGCCGCCCGCGGGGGCAAAAACAGCCGTTTACAATCGGGCGGATGTTCAGCTTCGAGCACGAGGTGTCGCACGAGTGGCAGCGGCGCACCGCCCTGCGCGAGCTCAGCCAGGGGCGCTTGCGTGTCGACGACGCCTGCGACGCCGACTTCCTCCTCCGCGCGGCCGCGGAGCACCACGGCGTGGACTCGCCGCGGCCGTGCCCGGTGTGCGGGGCGCCGATGCGCGAGGTGAAGTGGGTGTACTCGGAGAAGCTGGGCCGGCGCACCGGGACGGCGCGCAGCGATGAGGAGATCGACCGGCTCGTCGCGGAGGTGGGTCCGATCACCGTGCACGTCGTCGAAGTGTGCGCCGCGTGCAAGTGGAACCATCTGTTAAAGGAAGTCACAGCTGTCCCTGTAGTGTGAATCCGCACTGGGCAGGTAGGGTGTCCGATAGGTATGAAGTAGGAACTTGCCCGTCTCGCCCTCTCCCGCGGGGCGGGGCGGGTACAACTGTGCAGGGAAAACGTGTGACTGACAAGAGTAACGGCAAGGGCGCAGACCGGGCCGACAAGGTGCAGGTACGCAAGGCCGAGCCAAAGGCCGGCAGCACCGCAGTGAAAAAGAAGAAGAAGTCCCGCGTCTGGCAGTGGGTGCTCGCGTTCCTGCTGTTCCTGCTGCTGCTCGCCTGCATCCCGATCGGGTGGTTCGCGTGGAAGTACTCGAAGGCCGTCGTGCCCGAGCCGGGCGAGATTGAGACGGCGCAGATCTCCTCGATCTACTTCAACGACGGCCAGCAGGAGCTCGCCCGCATCGTGCCCCCGGAGGGCAACCGCGAGCAGGTGTCCCTCGACCAGGTGCCCGAGGACGTGCAGAACGCCGTGCTCGCCGCCGAGGATCGCGACTTCTGGACGAACTCCGGCTTCTCGCCCACCGGCTTCGCGCGCGCCGTGGTGGGGCAGGTCACCGGCAACGCGTCGGCAGGCGGCGGCTCCACGATCACCCAGCAGTACGTGAAGAACGCGCTGGTGGGCAACGAGCACTCCTACGAGCGCAAGGCCAACGAGCTGGTCTACTCGGTGAAGATGACCAACCAGTGGTCGAAGCAGGACATCCTGCGCGCCTACCTCAACACCGTGTACTTCGGCCGCAACGCCTACGGCATCGAGGCCGCCGCGCACGCCTTCTTCGGCAAGTCCGCCTCCGAGCTCACGCTCGAGGAGGGCGGCGTGCTCGCCTCCTCAATCCAGCTGCCCAGCGAGCTCGACCCGTGGACGAACCGCGAGGCCGCGGAGCAGCGCTGGAACTACGTCATGGACGGCCTCGTGGAGATGGGCAAGATCACCCCGGAGCAGCGCGCCGGGCTGCACTACCCAGAGACGCGCGACCCCGCGACGTACTCCGCCTACACCGAGGCGACCGGCCCGAACGGCCTGATCAAGAACCAGGTGATCACGGAGCTCGAGGCCCTCGGCATCACCGAGAGCGACCTGACCAACCGCGGCCTGCAGATCACCACCACTATCGACGCCGGAACGCAGGCCAACGTCGAGGAGATCTCCCGCAACCGCCTGTCGGCGCTGCAGGAGGACGCCCGCACCGCCGTGGTCGCAGTGGACCCGAAGTCGGGCGCGGTGCGCGCCTACTACGGCGGCGACGACGCGAGCGGCTGGGACTACGCCAACGCCGGCCTGCAGACGGGTTCGACGTTCAAGATCTTCGCGCTCGCCGCGGCGCTGCAGCAGGGCATCCCGCTCACCGCGATGTTCGACTCGTCCCCGGTGACGCTGCCCGGCAACATCCAGGTGACCAACTGGGACGGCGGCGGCGGCGGGATGCTCTCCATGGCGGACGCCGTGCGCATCTCCTCGAACACCGCGTTTATGCGCATCCAGGACGAGCTGGACAACACCACCCAGGACACGGCGGACATGGCGCACGCCCTTGGCGTCGCTAAGTCGATCCCCGGCATCCCGGTGACGCTGCGCGAGAACGGCGGGCAACCGTACGAGGGCATCGTGCTCGGCCAGTACCAGTCCCGCGTGCTCGACATGGCCAGCGCCGTGTCCACGCTGACCAACCGCGGCCTCATGCACCCGACCCACTTCGTGGAGAAGGTTGTCGACGCCAACGGCGAGGTGCTCTACCAGGTGGACAACAACTACACCGAGCGCCGCGTCTCTGAGCAGGTGGCGGACAACGTCATCCAGGCGATGCAGGGCGTGGTCGGCTACTCCAACGCCACGCTCGCCGGCGGGCGCCCGTCCGCGGCGAAGACCGGTACCGCGCAGCTCGGCGACACGGGTAACAACAAGGACGCGTGGATGGTCGGCTCCACCCCGCAGCTCGCGCTGGCCGTGTGGGTCGGCACCGCCGACAACACCTCGCCGATCTTCAACGAGTGGGGCGGCAACATGTTCGGCTCCAACACCCCGGCGAAGATCTGGAAGGACATCCTGGACACCGAGCTGGAGGGCCAGGAGTTCGAGAACTTCCCGGAAGCCAGCCCGGTGTACTGGGGTGTCGACCCGTACAAGGGCGGCACGGGCCTTGGCGGGTACTACTCTGACCCGACGCAGAGCTGGGGCACGGGCACCGGCGCTGGGACGGAGACCGGCACCGGTACCGGCACGACGGGGCAGGCGTCCCTGTCGGCGGCGAACCCGGCCGCGCCCGCGAACCCGGCGCAGCCCGCGAACCCGGCAGCCCCTGCGCCAGCGCCGGCCCCCGCGCCCGCCCCGGCCGCGCCCGCGCCCGCGCCCGCGCCGGCTCCGGCGAACCCGCCCGCGCAGGACCTGCGCGACGCGGTGAACAATGTGATCGACCAAGTCCAGGGAGCGTTGCAGTAAATGTCGCAGACGAACACCTCCACCACGTGGCCCGACCCGGCAGACCGCGTCCAACCTGGCCGCACTGAGCCGCTCGCGCAGGGCTGGGTGAACTTCCTCGGTGGGCCGATGGGCCGCTTCGCGCAGATCGGCCGCGCCCGCTTCTGGACGCCGCTGCGCTCCATCCTCGCCGTCGCCTACGTCTTCCTCTCCTTCGGCGCGCTGCAGAAGTCGCACTGCGCCGGTGGCAAGGCCGACGACAACGGCATCATCCAGCTCAACTGGGACGGCAACCGCCAGTACACAGCGGCCTGCTACAACGACATCATCCCGCTCTACGGCGCGCGCGGCCTGGACAAGCCCGGCTTCGTCTACGACTACTCGTGGGTGGAAGACGGCGTCACGCGCTACATGGAGTACCCGGTGCTCGCCGGCATGTTCCAGCAGTTCTGCGCCTGGATTTCGCGCGGCACCTACTTCCTCGTCGATAGCTTCCTGCCGGACTCCGGCTGGTACTTCTATGTCACCGCGTTTGTCATGTCCATCCTCTGGGTGTGCACCGTGCGCATGGTCGCCGAGCTCGCCGGCAACCGCGTCTGGGACACCCTCCTCGTCGCGGGTTCCCCGCTCCTCATCGTCCACGCGTTCACGAACTGGGACATCCCCTCGATCTTCTTCGCCGTCGCCGCCATGCTCGCCGCGCGCAACAGGAAGTGGTGGCTCGCCGGCGCGCTGATCGGCCTCGGCACCGCGTTCAAGCTGTGGCCGCTGTTCCTCCTCGGCGCGTACCTCACGGTGGCGATCCGCAAGCGCGACTTCGCGCCGTTCGGCAAGATGCTCGTCGGCGCCGCGGTCGCGTGGGTCGTCGTCAATGTGCCGGTGTACCTGCGCAACCCGGACGCGTGGGGCGAGTTCAACCGCCTGAATACCGACCGAGGCTGGGAGTGGACCACTATCTATGCCGTGATCTCGCGCGCGTTCGGCTGGACCGGTTTCGATTCCGGCGAGGGCGCCCCGGTGATCCTCAACTCGGTGACGCTCATCCTGTTCCTCCTGGGCTGCGCGTTCGTGCTCGTCCTTGGCCTCAAGGCGCCGCAGACGCCGCGCATCGCCGAGCTCGTCGCGCTCATCGTCGGCTTCTTCCTCCTGTTCAACAAGGTGTGGAGCCCCCAGTACTCGCTGTGGCTCGTCGTCCCCGCCGTGCTCGCGCTGCCGTACTGGCGAGTGCTGCTCGGCTGGATGACGGTGGACATGTGCGTCTGGCCCGTCCTCATGTGGCACATGATGGGCGCCGACAACCTCGGCGTGCCGGGCTGGTTCCTCAACCTGTTCATCCTCGGCCGCGACGGCTTCATCATCGCGATCATGGTGCTCATCGTGCTGCAGATGCTTGGCAAGCGCCCGGACAAGGTCCGCGATGCGCACAACGGCCATGACCCGCTCATGTCGCTGCCGCCGGAGTGGAAGGAGCCCAAGCTTGACGACGCCCTTCCGGCCCCGCACGCCGACGCCACCGCCGCCGACGAGCCGGTCTCCGCGGCAGCCGGTTCGACCGCCGTCGCGGGCTAGGCGCGCGACGTGAACGCCACCACCATCCTGGGCATCGCCTCGATCGTGGTGGCGTTTGTGCTTTTCACGGCGTCGTTCTACCTGGCCGTGCGGGGGCGCAAGCGCCCGGCGATCGTCCTGGGGGCGGTGGCGTTTTTGTTCATGACGCTCATCCCCGTCGCGCTCGCCCTCTTCGTCGCGGTGCCCAACCCGTCCTGACTGTGGGTTGGCGGGGTGGGGCCGAAGGTGCGTCGATACGCAACGGCCCGGTTTTGAGCTGGGGAAACCGTGGGGTAGGCTGGCCAGGTTGCTTGACGCAACGACCCTCCTGCCATCGCCACAAGGGTGATGGCCGAAACAGACTAAGACCATAGGAGGTGATGAGGTCCGTGCGTCACTACGAAGTAATGATCATCCTCGATCCGCAGCAGGATGAGCGCACCGTTGCCCCGTCCCTGGATAAGTTCCTCGAGATCGTCCGCAAGGACAACGGCAAGGTGGAAAACGTTGATGTGTGGGGCAAGAAGCGCCTTGCCTACCCGATCAACAAGAAGGAAGAGGGCATCTACGCCGTCGTCAACCTGGACTGCGAGTCCGCGACGGTCAACGAGCTCGACCGCGTGCTGAACCTGAACGAGAACGTGCTGCGCACCAAGGTTCTGCGTACCGATAAGTAAGAACCGGTAGGCTCGAAACCCACACGATCACCCAGGTAGGAAAGGTTTACGAAGATGGCTCAAGGCGATACCCCGATCACCGTCGTCGGCAACCTCGTTGCGGACCCGGAGCTGCGCTTCATCCCCAGCGGCGCCGCGGTGGCGAACTTCCGCATCGCGTCCACCCCGCGTTCGTTCAACCGTGAGACGAACCAGTGGGAGGACGGGGAAGCCCTGTTCCTCACGTGCAACTGCTGGCGCCAGATGGCCGAGAACGTCGCGGAGACCCTGACGAAGGGTATGCGCGTCATTGTCAACGGCAAGCTGCGCCAGCGCTCCTACCAGACCAAAGAGGGCGAAAACCGCATCGTGTTCGAGGTCGAGGTCGACGAGGTCGGCCCGTCCCTGAAGTACGCCACCGCCTCCGTCAACCGCAACCCGCGTGAGGGCGGGCAGGGCGGCTACGGCGGCGGCAATTACGGCGGCAACCAGGGCGGCGGCAACTTCGGCGGCGGCCAGAACCAGGGCGGCTACCAGGGCAACCAGGGCGGCTACCAGGGCAACCAGGGTGGCTACGGCAGCCAGCCCAACCAGGGCGGCCAGAACCAGTCCCAGCCCGATCACGATCCATGGGGTTCCGCACCCGAGGCCGGCGGTTTCGACGGCGGAGCGGGCGACGAGCCACCGTTCTAAACGACAACCACACATCAAGCATTTTTCACCAGAAGGAAGGTTAGGATTATGAAGCTGATCCTCACCGCTGCCGTCGATAAGCTTGGCGAACCTGGCGAGGTCGTCGAGGTCAAGGACGGTTACGGACGCAACTTCCTGCTCCCGCGTGGCCTGGCTATCCCCGCCACCCGCGGCGCAGAGAAGCAGATTGAAGACATCACGCGCGCTCAGGCTGACCGCCAGGTCCGCGACCTGGATCACGCCAAGGAGCTGCGCGACCAGCTCGACCAGCTCAAGGGCGTCAAGGTTGCCGTTCGCACCGCGAACAACGGCAAGCTGTTCGGCTCCGTGAAGCCGGGCGACATCGCCGACGCTGTGAAGGCGGCCGGCGGCCCGAACCTGGACAAGCGCCGCATCAACGTGCCCAAGGGGCTCGTGACCAAGACCGGCGGCTACCAGGTCAAGGTCAACCTCCACGACGACGTGGAGGGCAAGGTGAACTTCGAGGTCGTTAGCGCGTAAGCATTCGCGTTACGACGATTGCTCCGCCCGAGCGGCTGCAATCCAACGACAACAGCATTTCGGCGCGGGCCCCACTTGTGAGGAGTGGGGCCCGCGCTTTCGTGTCGGCTGGGGCGGATACACTGTCGTCGTTTTCGCGGGGTTGAGTGTGGAGGAGTCGGTATGGCCTGGAGGTAGGTTCGGGGGGTCGTCGCAACGCTGTGTGCGATGGTTTTGGGGCTGGGGGCGACGGCGGCGCCTGCGGCGGCGTACACGGTGTACCCGGGCGACAGCATCCACATCCGCTACAGCAACGGGGAGCGGTTCTCGTGCACCCTGAACTCCGTGGCGTACCGGGGGGACGCGATGTACGGGGTGACCGCCGGGCACTGCCTGGAGCCGATCGGGGAGGCGGTGCCGGTGACCATTTACGCGGCGGATGACCGCACTGTTATCGGCGGTGACCTACGCGATTCGGTTTACCTCTAAACCGGGTTCCCGCCCGCGAACCGGGCGTGTGTTCCGCGCCCACCTCGGATGGATGACTCCCGCATACCGGCTTACCGGTATGCGGGAGTGGTCGTATGATCTAGGCGTGTTAGCCAACAATCTGAGGAGACGCACGTGCGTGGCCTGACTCACCGGATCACGTCAGTTGCGGTGTCCTTCGGCGTCGCGGTGGGGGGACTCGCCCCCGCAGCCCACGCCGCGCAGGTCGCGCCCTTCAACGACGGGGTCTGCACCGTAGCCCCCACGTCTGCCGAGACCGCGGCTGTGTCCCAGATGTACGCCAACGCGAACGAGTCCCGCGCGCTCCACGAACGGGCGTACGTGAGTGGTTTCGACGCGGTCTACCCGGGGACCCGCCAGGTTGTGGAGGCGGCGTGGGCGGACCCAGAGGTACAGGTGGCATACGACGCGTACCTCGCCGCCCTCGAAAGCGACACGTTTGAGCTCAGCGAGGCGCAGTCCGCCGCAGATGACGCGCTCATCGACCGTTACTCCTCGCGCCTTATCCGGGAGGCGGGGATGCCGGGTGAGGTCGCCGACGAGGTGGTCCACTTTTTCGCGTCCCATCGCGTTGATGTGCTCACAGATCAGCGCATCGCCGCCGACCTCGCCGCCACGGATTACGCCGCTGACGTGGCAAACCCGGTCATCCTGTCGACGCCCCCGGACGACACGTTGACCACGCAAACCGTGGATACCGACTGGGACACGATGCTCACGCACGCCCGCCAGCGCCAGGCCGCGCTAGAGGCGCATCCGACCGCGGGCCGATCCCTCGCTCCGCGGTTTTTGTCCCCGGCTCAGGCGGCCGCGTTCAACCAGGCGGCGTTCGCGACTCCCGGCATGGAAGAGTTCTACGCCGACGAGCACGCGCTCAAGCTTGCCGACGTCACCCTCCGCATCGCCTGCCTCACCGGCGGCAACACTTCCGTCGCGCTCCCATCCTCCTACCGTTTCGGCGCAGCGGAACCAGTGCTGGCGGAGCGTGGGCATGAGGTTCCGGAACCGGCCCCCGCGCCCGCGAAATCCAAAGCCCCTCAAAGTTCCCCCACCCCGCCGAGCGACACCAAGCGCAGCTCCAAACCTGTCCTCGGGATCGTGCTCGGGGTGCTAGCCGTGCTGGCGGCGGGCGTTGGCGCACTGGTGTACTTCGCGCCGGAGCTGGGGATCGAGCTTCCGTTGTAGTTTTCGAGTCGCCGTGTTCCTAACCAAAATCTCCGTCACCGCCCCGGTTTCCGGGTACGCGGCGGGCCTTGGGGTCGTCGATAAGCTGGCGCGAAGGCCGCTCGAACTGGCACAGGTCACGATCCTCACCGGCGACAACGGCTCGGGCAAGTCCACCCTCGTGGAGGCGATCGCCATCGCCGCGGGCGCCAACGCCGCCGGCGGGTCCCGCCACGCGCGTTTCCGCGCCTCCAATCACTCCTCCTTCCACGAGTCGCTCACGCTCACCCGCAGCCACAACCCCCGCGACGTCTACTTCCTGCGCGGCGAAACCTTCCTCGACCTCGGCGAATACCACCAATCCTTAGCCAGAGACACCCCGTTCGGCCCAACGGACCCGCTCGCCGACATTCCCCACAAAAGCCACGGTCAGGGCATCATGCACCTCGCGCGCACCCGCTTCGGCCCCGACACCCTCATCATCCTCGACGAGCCCGAGGACGGCCTCTCCGTCTTCTCCCAACTCGAACTCCTGGGCTACCTCGGCGACCTCGCCCGGCGCGGCGCGCAAGTGCTCATGGCCACCCACTCGCCGGTGCTGCTCGCCGTCCCCGACGCCCGCATCCTCGAGGTACCCACGCTCGAGCCATTGCTTTACGACGCCTCCGGCCCCGTCACCGCCACCCGAGAATTCATCCGCGACCCCCGCGGCACCGCCCAGTACCTCACCCGCCCCTGACGCGCCGGGGCGCCCCGCCCTGCCCCGGTCAATGCCCCCCAAACCCGCTTCGCCCCGCCCCGGTCCCAATGCCCACCCGGACCCGTTTCGCCCCGCACCGCAGAATCCAGCGAAACGGTCGTAGCGAATCCCCGATTTGGGCCGATTCGCTACAACCGATCCGCTGGAAACTTGCCGGGGGCGCCGGGGTGCTGGGGTCTAGGGGCACAGGGGGAAGCGGGCCCGCGGGTAGGGTGCGCCTATGGCCGGTCCCCTATTCATCCAGCGCGTGCACGTCGATCCCGCAGAGGCGCCCGAGTGGGCTGTGAAGACACCAGCGATCGAACACGTCGCAGAGTTCGGCCTGGAGTTCCAGCAACCGATCACCATTTTGACCGGCGGAAACGGCGTCGGGAAGTCGACACTGTTGGAGGGGATTGCCCGGGCGTGGGGGTTTGGTGTGGAGGGGGGAACCTGGGGCGTCGATAAGCCAAGAGCCCAGGACGCGATGTTCGGGGCGCTGACGCTGACCACCGGTCCGAAGGCGAAGGCCGGGTACTTCTTGCGCGCGGAGGCGATCGCGCGGGTCAACTATTTCGGCGGGCGTTCCCACGGGGAAAGTGTCATGGAGCTGACTTCGCGCCTTATCCCGAACGCGCTGTACCTCTTGGACGAGCCTGAGTCCGGGTTATCGGCCGTGGCACAGATGGCGCTGTTGGCGCAGCTGCACGCGCTGGCCGAACACGATGCGCAGGTGATCATGGTGACGCACTCGCCGATTCTCACCGCGGTGCCCGGCGCGCAGTTGCTCGAGGTGGACGAGCACGGCATCCACAAGCGCGAGGTAGAGGAGACGATGGCGTTTCGTGCGATGCGCGACTTCCTCGAGGACCCGCACGGGATCGCGGAGTTCATGGCGCAGTGGGCTAGTGACCAGCGAGCGCCCTGATCCGGGCGGCAAGGGCATCCACATCGGGGTGGCGCTGCAGTACCGCGGCCAAAAGGTCGTGTCCGGCCCGTGTTATAGCGTGTCCCTCATGACAGCCACATGCGAACACGCAAACGAACTCCTGAAAGGCATCGCGGGCCCGAACGCCCAGCTCCGCGACGACCAATGGTCCGCCATCGATGCGCTCGTCAACCAGCGAAAACGCATGCTGGTGGTGCAGCGCACCGGCTGGGGTAAGTCGGCGGTGTACTTCATCGCCGCGAAGCTGCTGCGGGAGCAGGGCGCGGGCCCGTCGATTATCGTCTCGCCGCTGCTCGCGCTCATGCGCAACCAGGTCGAGGCGGCCGCCCGCGCCGGCATTCGCGCCGCGACGATCAATTCCGCGAACGTCACGGAGTGGGGCCAGATCGACATCGGCGCCCTCGACGTGCTGCTCATCAGCCCGGAACGCCTCAACGCGCCGGACTTCCGGGAGGAGGTCTTGCCGTCGCTCAGCAAGAGTGTCGGCATGCTCGTCGTCGACGAGGCCCACTGCATCTCCGACTGGGGGCACGACTTCCGCCCAGATTACCGGCGCATTGCCGTGCTTATCGGCGACCTCCCGGCCAGCACGCCCGTCCTCGCCACCACCGCGACGGCGAACGACCGCGTCGTCGCCGACGTGGTGGCGCAGCTCGGCGCGGACACGGGCGTCCTGCGCGGCGGGCTCGACAGGGAGTCGCTCTCCCTCAACGTCGTGCAGCTGCCCGACCCGACCCAGCGCGCCGCGTGGATCGCGCAGTACCTCGCGCAGGTGGAGGGCTCCGGCATCATCTACTGCCTCACCGTCGCCGCCGCGCACGACCTCGCGGAGGCGCTCGAGACTGCCGGGTGGAACGTTGCTGCCTACACGGGTCGCACGGAGGCGGAGGAGCGCGAGCGGCTCGAGCGGGCGCTCATCGGCAACGAGCTCAAGGCGCTAGTGGCCACGTCGGCGCTGGGTATGGGCTTCGACAAACCCGACCTTGCCTTCGTCGTCCACCTCGGCGCGCCGAGCTCCCCGGTGAGCTACTACCAGCAGATCGGCCGCGCAGGCCGCGCCACCGACCACGCCGAGGTCGTGCTCCTGCCCGGCCCGGAGGACCAGCGCGTGTGGGAGTACTTCGCGTCGGTGTCCATGCCGGAGGAGCCGGTGGTGCGGCAGCTGCTCGCCGCGCTCGGGGACGAGCCGTTTTCCACCGCCAAGCTGGAGAACGCCGTCGACCTCTCGCGCTCGCGCATCGACCAGGCGCTCAAGGTCCTCGACGTCGACGGCGCGGTGCGGCGCGTGAAGGGCGGCTGGGTCTCCACAGGCGAGGGGTGGTCCTACGATCACCAGCGTTACGACGGCCTCTCGGCCGCCCGCGAGCGCGAGCAGGACCTCATGCTGGCCTACGAGGCGACTGACGGCTGCCGGATGGCGTTCCTGCGCCGCGAGCTGGACGATCCGACGCTCGGGGACGGCCAGCGCTGTGGACGTTGCGACAACTGCACCGGCAACCACCTGCCCGTCGAGGTCGACGCCGCGCTGGCCGAGCGCGTCGACGCGCGCCTCAAAGCCCCCGGCGTGCCGCTGCCGCAGCGCAAGCTCTGGCCGACCGGGTCGGCGCGCCGCGGCAAGATCAAGGGTGTGCAGCCCGGCAAGGCCCTGGGCAGGCTCAACGACGTCGCTCGCGGCCCGGCGCTCGCGGCGCTGCTGCGCGACAACGCGTACCGGCCCGCCGAACACTGGCGCGAGGACCAGTGGCTCACCCGGTTCGTTGCGGTGCTGGCGGACTGGGACTGGGACGCGCGCCCGTCCACGGTGGTGGCGCTCGGGTCGGCGGACCCGGCCCGCACGGCGATGGTTGCCGCCACCGCGGAAGCGCTCGCCCGCGTGGGGCAGATGCGCTTCGGCGGGGTGGTCCAGGCCGGCAACGCCGAGGTGGAGGCCCGCAACTCCGCGTTCCGCGTCAACGCGCTCGACCGGTACTTCGACTTCTCCGGCGTAGACGCGGTCGACGGCCCGGTGCTGCTGCTCACGGGCGAGGTGGATACCGGCTGGTCGGTGACCGTCGCCGCCGCGGACATTGCCGAGCGCTTCGGCGTGGAGGTCCTACCGCTCGCGTTCGCCTCGCGCGCGTGAGGCCTTGGCGATGTTTTCGCGGCGCCGCGTCCTGTGACGGAATGTGGATAAGTAGAAAGTTAGAACGCCTGCATAGGGCCCAAATTGTCCACTCGAGTGGACACCGCGGCGTTGTCAAACCCCGTGGTCAGAAAAGTTATCCACCGTTTCCGTCACGGTGTGCCCATCTGAACATATAGTCGCTGACCTGCGCATTCTGGAATTTGACCTGGGGTTGGAGGGGCCGAATCCACACGAATTCCACACCCTGCCAGCCCGGGTTGTGGAAAACATACCCGCGAGTTGCGAGTTTGTGCACACCCCCTGTGGATAACTCGGGTTGCGGTTTGCTTCGCGGGGTAGTGTCATACCCACAGCGAAAGGGGAGCACATGGGCGCAGACAACAGCTTCGACGACGGCTACGTCCCGCCGCCGGAACCGGCGGCCGACTACGGGGATTTCAGCGACGCCGACTTCGACGACTTCAGCGGCAACGGGGGCGGCTCGACGCGCCGGGGGCGTTCGGGGGGCGGCAGCTCGTCGAGAAGCAGCCGCTACTCCAACTTCAATCGTGGCAGCAGCGAGCTGCAGGAGTACCGCACCCCGCCGCACGACGAGCGCGCGGAGCGCTCGGTCCTCGGCGCGATGCTGCTCAACTCGGAAGTGATCCTCGACGTCGTGGAGGGCCTGCGCCCGGAGGACTTCTACTTCCCGGCGCACCAGCTCATCTACCAGGCGATCCTCGACCTGTTCGCGCAGGGCAGCTCGGTGGACGTACTCATTGTCGCCGGCCGCCTCGACCGCCTCAACGCGCTCGAGCGCGTCGGCGGGGCGCCGTACCTGCACACGCTCATCTCGGAGGTGCCCACCTCCGCGAACGCGCGCTACTACGCGGAGATCGTGGAAGAGAAGTCCATCCTGCGCCAGCTGGTCAACGCCGGCACGGAGGTGGTGCAGCTCGGCTACGAGGGCGAGGAGGGCATGGAGATCGAGGCGCTCGTGGACCACGCCCAGCAGAAGATCTTCGCCATCTCGCGCAATCAGGTAGGCGAGGATTTCAGACCGCTGTCGGATCTGCTCAAGCCCACCATCGACGAGCTGACGATGATCGCCTCCAGCGGCGCGCTCGAGCAGGGCGTGCCCACGGGGTTCATCGACCTAGACAAGCTCACGAACGGCCTGCACGCTGGGCAGATGATCATCATCGCGGCGCGTCCCGGTGTGGGAAAGTCCACGCTCGCGCTCGACTTCATGCGCTCGTGCTCGATCCACAATGGCAAGACGAGCGTGATCTTCTCGCTGGAGATGAGCGCCTCAGAGATCATCATGCGCATGCTCTCGGCGGAGACGGAGATCAAGCTCTCCTCGATGCGCTCCGGTCAGATGGAGGAGCGCGACTGGGAGAAGCTCACCCAGCGCCTCACCGAGATCCAGGACGCGCCGCTGTACATCGACGACTCGCCGAACCTCACCATGATGGAGATCCGCTCGAAGGCGCGCCGCCTCAAGCAGCAGCACGGCCTCGACCTTATCGTGGTGGACTACCTGCAGCTCATGAGCTCGGGCAAAAGGGTCGAGTCCCGCCAGCAGGAGGTCTCCGAGTTCTCCCGCCAGCTCAAGCTGCTGGCGAAGGAGCTCGAGGTCCCCGTCATCGCCATCTCCCAGCTCAACCGCGGCCCCGAGGCCCGCACGGACAAGAAGCCGCAGCTCGCGGACCTGCGCGAGTCAGGCTCCCTCGAGCAGGACGCGGACATGGTGTTCCTGCTCTACCGCCCGGATTCGCAGGACCGCGACGACGAGCGCGCCGGCGAGGCCGACATCATCGTGGCGAAGCACCGCGGCGGCCCCATCGACACCATCCCGGTGGCGCACCAGCTCCACTACTCCCGTTTTGTCAACATGGCGCGGGGGTAGCTAGACGATGTTCAGTAGGTCGACCCACCGCCGCCCCGGGCTGTCGAAGGCGACCAGGGGATCATTGCCGGCGCCCATGCAACTGAGTGTTCGCCCGTCCGAACCCACGGAGCACGCAAGGTTGGAGGTCTTTCATGCTACCTCAGCCGAGCGCGACCCCGCGCTGCTCAGGGAGGGTAAACGCGGCCGCGCACGCGAGCGCGAAGGCCGCCGCGAAGAGGCCGAAGACGGCCGGGGAGCCGCCGAGTGCGAGCACCGGTGGGACGATGAGCGGGGCGAGGATGGAGCCGATGCGACCGAACGCGGCGCCCGCGCCGGTGCCGGTGGCACGCACGGCGGTGGGATAGAGCTCCGGCCCGATGGCGTAGAGCGCGCCCCACGCGCCGAGGTTGAAGAAGCTGAGCAGGCAGCCGGCGGCGATGATCTGCCACTCGGCCGTGGCCATGCCGTACACGAACGCCGAGACGGCCGAGCCCGCGAGGAAAACCGCGAGCGTCGTGCGGCGGCCCCAGACCTCGATGAGCCAGGCCGCGGCGGCGTACCCCGGTAGCTGGGCGAGGGTGATGACGAGCGTGAACGCGAACGAGCGCACGAGCGAGAACCCCTGCTCCACCAGCAGTGACGGGATCCAGATGAACGCGCCGTAGTAGGCGAGCGAGACGCAGAACCACACGACCCAGAACGCGGCGGTGCGGCGTCGCAGGTCGGGGCCCCAGATGCCGCCGCGGACGGGCTCCTCGCGGGGCGCGGTGGCGGTGTCGTACTGTGACGGGTCGGCCTCCGCCTCGAAGGACCGCACGATTGCCTCAGCCTCCGCGTGGCGGCCCTTCGACTCCAGGAACCGCACCGATTCCGGCAACCCCATGCGCACGTAGATGGCGTAGAGCGCCGGCACCGCGCCGAGCGCGAAGCCCCAGCGCCAGCCACTATCGCCCTGCGTAACGACGAACGTTCCGATCACCGCCGCAAATATCCAGCCCACCGCCCAAAACGCCTCGAGCCAGACGACCATCCGACCGCGCACCTTCCGCGGGGAGAACTCGCTTACCAGTGTGGATGCCACCGGCAGCTCCGCGCCGAGTCCGAGGCCGACGAAGAAGCGGAACACCATGAGCGACGCCACCGACCAGGCGAGCGCGGACGCGCCCGTGGCCAGGCCGTAGACGAGCAGCGTGGCGGCGAACACCTGGCGCCGCCCGATCTTGTCCGCGAGCAGGCCACCGAGCGACGCGCCGATGGCCATGCCGATGAACCCGACGGACGCGATCCAGCTGGTGGTGGACTTGTCCAGCTCCCACTGGGCGGCGAGCGCGGCGATGATGAAGGACACGAGGCCGACGTCCATCGCGTCGAGCGCCCAGCCGAGGCCGGAGCCGAGGAGGAGCCGCTTGTGCTTGGGGGTGACCGGGAGCCTGTCGAGGCGCTCGGTGCGGGTGGGCTGCTGTTCAGTGGTCATGCGCGGGATTGTAGGACCGCGGGCGCCGGTAATTCTGCAAATGAACAGATAATATTCAGGCCCTGCCGCCCCAGCCCCCGCTACGCCAGCGACGTGAAACCGCGCAGGCGCAGCGAGTTGGACACCACGAACACCGAGGAGAACGCCATCGCGATGCCGGCGAGCATCGGGTTGAGGTACCCGAACGCGGCGACGGGGATGAGGATGACGTTGTAGGCGAAGGCCCAGAACAGGTTGCCCTTGATCGTCTTCAGGGTCTTGCGGGACAGGCGGATCGCGTCGGCGGCGGACATGAGGGAGTCGCGCATGAGCGTGATGTCGGACGCTTCGATGGCGACGTCGGTGCCGGCGCCCATCGCCAACCCGAGTTCGGCCTGGGCGAGCGCGGCGGCGTCGTTGACGCCGTCGCCGACCATCGCCACGCGCTTGCCCTGCGCCTGCAGCTGCTTGATCACCTCGACCTTGTGCTCCGGCAGCACGCCGGCGGTCACGTTGGCCGGGTCGATGCCCACCTCGGCCGCGATCGCCTGGGCCGCGCCCTCGTTGTCGCCGGTGAGCAGGTGCGGGGTGAGCCCGAGCGCGCGCAGCTGGGCAATCGCCTCGGCCGAATCCGCGCGGACGGTGTCGCGCACGGCCACAAAGCCGGCCAGCGCACCGTCGACCTCGACGGCCACCGGGGTGGCGCCGGATCGCTGGGCCTCGTCGAAGGCGGCGGCCAGCTCGCCCAGGTCGGTGGTGGGGCGGCCGACGCGGGCGGAACGACCGTCGATACGCGCGGAAGCCCCCTGTCCCACCTCGTTCTGGAAATCCTCGGAGGCCGGCGCCTCGGGCGCGGCGGCGACGATCGCGCGGGCGATCGGGTGCTCGGAGCCGGCCTCGACGCCGGCGGCGAGGCGCAATACCTCGTCGGCGGTAATGCCCGCGGCGGGGACGACGTCGACGACGCCCATCTGCCCGGTGGTCACCGTGCCCGTTTTGTCCATGACCACGGTGTCCACCTGCCGGGTGGACTCGAGCACCTCGGGGCCCTTGATCAGCAGCCCGAGCTGCGCGCCGCGGCCGGTGCCCACGAGGATCGCGGTCGGGGTGGCCAAGCCGAGCGCGCACGGGCAGGCGATGATGAGCACGGCGACGGCGGCGGTGAACGCGTGGACCGCGGTGTGCCCGGCGAGGAGGTGGCCGGCGAGCGTGAGCAGCGCGACGACGATGACGGTGGGCACGAAGACCTGCGAAATCCGGTCTACGAGCCGCTCCACGGGTGCCTTGCCGGACTGCGCGTCGCGCACGAGCTTGCCCATCTGCGCCAACGTGGTGTCGGAGCCGACGCGCGTCGCCTCGACAACGAGGCGCCCGGACGTGTTCAGCGTCGCGCCGGTGACGGTGGAACCCTCGTCCACCTCGACGGGCACGGATTCGCCGGTGAGCATCGATTCGTCGACCGCCGAGTGCCCGGAGACCACGCGCCCGTCGGTGGCCACCTTCTCGCCGGGTCGGACGACGAACTTGTCGCCAACGGCTACCTGGCTGATCGGTACGCGCACCTCCTTGCCGTCGCGGATCACGGCGGCGTCCTTCGCGCCCATGTTGAGCAGCTCGCGCAGCGCCTCGGAGGACTGGCCCTTCGCGCGGGTCTCAAACCACCTGCCGAGGAGCAAAAACGTGATCACGACGCAGACGGACTCGAGGTAGATCTCGTCCATCGACGCGTGCGAGGGCAGGATCGACATCTCCATCGTCATGCCCGGCTCGCCGGCGCCGCCGAAGAACAGCGCCCACACGCTCCACAGGTAAGCGGCGGTCGTGCCCAGCGAGATGAGCGTGTCCATCGTCATCGCGCCGTGCTTGAGGTTCGTGATCGTCGCGCGGTGGAACACCGACCCGGCCGCGAAGTACACGAGCGTCGTCGCGGCGAAGGCGGCCCACTGCCAGTTCGTGAACTGCAGCGCCGGGATCATGCTCACGAGCATCACCGGCAGCGACACGAGCGCGGACCAGATGGTCGTGCGCTTGAGGCGGTCGGCCTCCTCCAGCCGCGCGTTGTCGAGCTTGTCGCTTGACGACGCACCTCCGGCCCCCTCCGCGCCAGCGTCGGACTCCGCGCCGGGCCCGCCGTCGGCGTGCATCTCGAAGGCGTCGTAGCCGGCGTTTCGTACTTCGTCGATAAGCTGCTGCGGCGTCGCCTTCGCCGGGTCGAAATCGACGGCGGCGGTCTCCGTGGAAAAGTTCACGGCGGCGTCGACCCCGTCGAGCTTGTTGAGCTTGCGCTGGATGCGCGAGGAGCACGACGCGCAGGTCATCCCCGTCACGCCGAGCTCGATGTGTTGCTGTGCCACGGGTGTTTGGGTCATACCCTCACCATATACCCGCAGCAAAATCCCCTAGTTAGGCGAGCGTGTAGCCCGCTTCCTTTACCGCGGCGGCGATGTCGTCCACGGAGTAGTCCTCGCCCTCGACGACGACCTTGCCAGTGGTGTGGTCGGCCTTCACCGCGGTGACGCCGGCGACCTCGCCGACCTCCTCCTGCACGCTCAGCTCGCAGTGGCCACAGGTCATGCCCTCGACGTTGAATTCGCGCTCAGCCATGGTGTTTCCTCCTTGAAGTCGGGAAATCGGTTCCACGTCCGATGGTAGCGCTCAGGCCTCGACGGTGTAGCCGGCGTTCTGCGCGGCCTGGCGGATCTCCTCGTCCGCGAAGGTGAACCCGATGACGGTGAGGCGGCCCGCCTCCACGTCGATGTCAACCTCGTGCGTGCCTTCAACCAGGGAGAGCTCGTCCGCCAGGGACTCAACCGCGACGTCTTCCTTCGGTCCCATAATGCGGTACGTCTTGGTCATGGTCGGTGCACGCCTCCTCGGCTGGGGTCGGAATAGGGCGGGAATTGTTAGGGTTGTACGAGAGACAACATTTCAAACAGTAACTAAAAGCTTTAAGGAGCGGAATCGTGAGCACCATAGATGTAACGGACGACACTTTCCAGGACACGGTCAGCCAGGACGGCATCGTCTTCGTCGACGCCTGGGCGTCCTGGTGCGGGCCGTGCCGCCAGTTCGCGCCCACCTACGAAAAGGCCTCCGAGAAGCACACCGACGTCACGTTTGCCAAGCTGGACACCGAGGCGAACCAGCAGGTTGCGCAGGGGCTGGGCATCCAGGCCATCCCCACGCTGCTCGCGTTCCGCGACGGCATCTTGCTGTTCCAGCAGGCCGGGGCGATGCCGCCGGCGGCGTTCGATGACGTCATCGAGCAGGTCAAGGCGCTTGATATGGAAGATGTCCGCCGCCAGATCGCGGAGCAGAACGCCACCGAGTAGCGTCCGATGCCGCGCCAGCGCCCGCGTGCCGGGCGCTTTTTCATGCGTACACTTGTCCTACGACGAATCCCCCCATTCGGAAGGACACACCCCATGGCGAACCCGTTTAGCAAGGGCTGGAAGTACCTCATGCAGTCGTTCGACACCAAGATCGACGAGAACGCCGACCCGAAGGTGCAAATCCAGCAGGCGATTAACGCGGCGAAGGAGCAGCACCAGGCGATCTCGCAGCAGGCGGCGAACATCATCGGCAACCGCAACCAGCTGCAGATGAAGATGGAGCGCCTGATCAAGTCCCAGGAGGAC
The DNA here is from genome assembly GCF_028609865.1 of Corynebacterium jeddahense. Taxonomy (NCBI): domain Bacteria; kingdom Bacillati; phylum Actinomycetota; class Actinomycetes; order Mycobacteriales; family Corynebacteriaceae; genus Corynebacterium; species Corynebacterium jeddahense. The sequence continues at coordinate 2,429,287 of NZ_CP063194.1, read as the reverse complement.
CTGCAGACGAAGGCGCGCACCGCGCTCCAGGCGGCGGACAAGGCTGCGGCCGCCGGCGACGCCGAGAAGGCGCAGCAGTTCAACTCCGCCGCCGAGGTCATTGCCACCCAGCTCGTCTCCGTCGAGCAGGAGCTCGAGCAGACGAAGCAGGCCTACGCCGCCGCGGATCAGGCCGCGAAGGAGGCGCAGCAGAAGCAGCAGCAGTCCGAGGCGCGCCTGAAGGAGCAGATGGCGCAGGTCTCCCAGCTCGAGTCCCAGCTCAACCAGGCGAAGATGCAGGAGCAGACCGCCGCGACGATGGACTCGATGAACCAGTTCAGCGACAGCGACGCGCCGACGCTGGACGGCGTGCGCGACAAGATCGAGCGCCGCTACGCCAACGCGCTGGGCCAGCAGGAGCTGATGAAGGACTCGATGACGGACCGCATGGCGGAGATCGAGTCCGGCACCGCCGACGTCGCCGCCGCGAGTCGCCTCGAGCAGATCCGCGCCTCCATGGGCGGCGAGCTCGAGTCCGGCACTGCCGCGACGGAGCGCCAGCTCGAGGCGGGCGCGGCCGAGGCCGAGCAGTCGGCGGCGTCCGGCAGCTCCCGCCGCGTCGCCCCGGAGGCCCTGGCCGGCAACACCGCGGACACCGACGACATCCTCGCCGACGCCGAGAAGTACATGCGAGACGGCGAGTAACCCGGCCTCCCGCCACGCGAAACGGCGGCGCCCCGCAACCCGGGGGCGCCGCCGTTTTGCGTCGCTACTGCTCGTGGCGGATGTTGATGAGCACGCTGCGGATCCCCGAATGGAACCCGTCGCGCAGGTTCACGCGCTGCGTCTCGGTGAGCGTGTACTCGTGCAGCGTCTCGCAGGCGAACTGCAGCAGCGGCCTGTCAATCTCGGGCGGCAGCCCGCCGCCGGAGAGTAGGTGGGCGCTGTCGCGCTGCTCCATCGACGCCGCGTTCTCGAACCACCACGACGCGTACTGTTGCCCCACGTCGTAAGGGGTCTGGAAGCCCGCGGAGGTCCACACCTCTTCCGGCAGCGGCACGTAGCGCGAGCGCAGCTTGCGCCGCGGCGCCATCATCGACGGCTTCGGCGCGGGCTTCGGTCCCGGCTTCGGCGCCGGGGCGTTGTCGCTTGGCGACGCCTCCGGTGCCGCCTGCACTACCTGCTGGCTCGCCGGCTCGCTGGAGACGTGCTGGTTGCCCGGCTTGTTCGTCTCGTTGTTCGCCTCCACCTGCGCCTCGGACGGCTCGTCTACCTCGGGGGAGTCGGGCTCGTGCGTGCGCTGCTGGGCGGTGGGCTGGCCCACGATGTCGGACGGTTTCGGCGCCTCCTGCGCCTCCTCCTGCTCGCTCGGGGCCTCGGTGTCGGCGTCCCCGGTCGCGTCGGACGCGGCCGGCGCCTCCGGCGACAGCGGTTCCGGGCCCAAGCCTGGGACAGCGACGGGGCCTTCCGCCTCGTCGAGCGGAGTGGCGTCGTTAAGCGGGCGCTCCCTGATGCTCGGCGGGAGGGGGCCTTCGAGCACCTGGAGGCGCATGGCTTCGGCGAAATCCTCGCGGGGGTCGAGGATGGTGGTGGTGTCGCACGCGTGGCGCAGGGCCGAGGACATGGAATCCCAGCCGAAGCCGTAGAGGTGCATGCGCCCGCCGCGGCTGGTCACCTCCTCGACGCCCGGGATCATGTCAGCGTCGCCGGAGACGAGGACGAAGTCGGTGAACTTCTCGCTCATCCCGTTGACCACGAGGTCGGCGACGAGACGGGTGTCCACACCCTTCTGTGTGCGGCGCTCCCCCCATTCAATGAGCTGGCCCGTGCGTAGCTGTACGCCGTCGCATGTGCGCAGCGCGCGTTGATAGCGGTGAGGGCCGGTGTCGGGGATGCCGTCGTACCAGAACTGCCTATGGATGGGTTGATGCAGCTGGTTCGTAATCATTTTGTCCAGGGTTGCGACAACCTCGGGCAGGTCAATTTCTAACTGTGCGCGCGCGCCGATCTCCCACGAGTTGTAAAAGCTCGCAAGCAGGTACGACGTATCCACGAACACGAGTGTGCGTTCAATCATGGCTCCTAAATTCCGATTCTTTTCGTTTTTTCACGTCTTTTACCTGTCCTATATTGCCCGAAATCCCCGCCTTTTACCACGGGGCCCACCAATGAGCCGTTGCTTTGCGACGGCTCCGTATGCTATCTAGTTAGTTACTCCACTAACTAACCGACTCACCGATCGAGGGGTCATGAACCCAGATTCCGAACCGCTCTTCATCCAGGTCGCACGTTTCGTGGAGGACCTGATCGTGGACGGCACGTTGCTCCCCGGCCAGCAGGCGCCGTCGCAAAACCAGCTCGCGCAGTTCCACGAAATTAACCCGGCCACGGCGCGCAAAGGACTGGCAATGCTCGCGGATTCCGGCGTGCTGGAAAAGCGCCGCGGCCTGGGCATGTTCGTCGCAGACGGCGCCCGCGAGCGGATCCTGGCCCAGCGCCGCGACGCGTTTGCGGGCCAGTTCGTCGCCCCGCTCATCGACGAAGCCCTCCACCTCGGCACCACCCGCGCCGAACTCCACGACCTCATCAACCGCGTCGCAGAAAGCAGAGGCATGTACCAATGACAATTATCACCCGCGATCTCACCCGCTCCTTCGGCAAGAAAGAGGTGCTCACCGGCGTTGACCTCGACCTAGGGCCCGGCATCCACGGCCTCCTCGGCCGCAACGGTGTGGGCAAATCCACCCTGCTCTCCATCATCGGCGGGCAGATGAAACCCACCGCCGGCACGATCGAGGTCTTCGGCGAGCAGCCCTTCGACAACGCCCGCGTCATGGACAACACATGCCTCACCGGCGTCGACACCGCCTACCCTGGCTCCTGGTCCGCCAAAAACGTGCTCAAGGGCGCGAGCCTGCGCTACCCCAGCTGGGACCAGGCGTTCGCTGACGAGCTCGCTGGCGACTTCAACCTCGACCTCGCCACCACCTACTCGAAACTCTCTCGCGGCCAGCGCGCGATGGTCGCCATCGTCGTCGGCCTCGCCTCGCGCACGGAGCTCTTGCTTCTCGACGAACCCTAGGTCGGCCTCGACACCCACAACACCACCGTGTTCTACCGCCACCTCCTGGCCCAAGCCGACACCGGCCGCACCATCGTCATGGCCACCCACCACATCGAAGACGCAGCCAAAGTCCTCGACACCGCCACAATCCTCGGCCGCGACGGCCGCGTCGCCCGCCACATCCTCCCCGGAGACGCCGACGCCTACGCCGTCTCGGGCCCCGAGCTACTGCTTATCGACGACGCACCGCGTCATTCCCGCCCCGCCCACTTCGACGACCTCATCGAGCACGCCCTGGAGGTGTCTTAAATGAATCCCGCGGCACTCCTCCGTCACCAGTTCACGGCCAGTTCCCTGTGGCGCCTGCTGTACATGCTCCCTGCCGGGGCAATGCTCACCGCAGCGGTTGTGTCGAGGCGTGACAACGTATTTGTGCAGCTTTTCGGCCCGGCCATGCTGACGCTGTTCTTGTTCGGGGTCGTGCTGCCGGAGGAGTCCGTGTTCACTGCCTACGGTATCCCGCGGCAGCGCGCGCTCCGGGCGGTGGGTTGGGTGGCCGTGCCCGTCGTACTGGTCTCGGCAGCGGTAGGGCTGTCGGGCAGGCCGGATTGGATTGGCGTACTTGGCGCGCTGGGCGCCGCCGTGGTGGGGTGCGCGCTTGGTGCGAGGTACCTGCCGCAGGCGGAACCCGCAGAGACCAAGAGCAGTCGTGCCGGAGAGCTCGGCGACCGCTCCCTGCTGTACGAAGTCATCTGGTCGCCGCACCTGTTGTGGGCGGTGGTCATCGCATGTGCCCTTAACCTCACCTACTACCTGACCAGCTTCATCGAACAGGTCGAGTTCCGGACGTTCGTGGCAGGGCTTCCCTTGCTCATCTGGTACTGCGCGCACGCCAGCGTGACTGCGGATTCGCCGGGCCCGCAGCACGCGGCGGCCTACGGCATCCCGCGAAAGACCTGGGTCGCGAACACCGTCGGCGCAGCCGCCGCGTCCGTTCTCATCTTCCTGGCGCTCGCCTGTGTGGTGAACCTCGTCGTGGCAGGTGCGCTGGACCTCCCGCGCCTCCCGCTCATCGCGATCCTCGTGGCGGCCGTGGGTGCGTTCGCAGTCATTATCGGCGGTGCCGGCAGCCGGATCCGGTTCGGTACACCGGCGATCTTGTGCGCCTTCCTCATGTACTTCGTCATGAGCGATCTGCTCGACATCCGTGGGGAACCCAACGGGAGGCTCGCCGTCGCCTCCCTGGTCATTGCCGCGGTGATCTTGGCATTCGGCGTAGTGCTCCTCGCCCTTTACGCCGCCGGAAAGCTCGATCCAAAGCCGAATGAAGGCGCGTTTATCGGCACATGAAAACGCGGTACAAGCTGCGGGTTTGTGTTGTGCGTGGGGTGTGTGTAACTTATATCAAGTCAGCGAGACCGACAACGCCCCGCCGGTGAGTGAGATTCTCCTGGTTTGTGTGGCGGGCAGGAAAACGATCGTTGGCGGATTCCAAAGTCACTTGAGGCTGGCTCGCGTTGTGTGGGTTGGTTTGGGTGTGCTGGTGTTGTTTGAGAACTCGATAGTGTGCCAATGTACTTTTGTTGCGTGGGTTGTTTGCCTGCCTTGTGTGCACTGTGTTTTGCATCCTTTGTGTTTGTTTGGGTGTGTGCCGGTGGTGGTGTGGTTGAATCCATTGATGGATCATGCTGCTGTTTGGTTTGGTGTGCGCGGGTTGGTTGATTTTCTCGCGTATTTTTGCTGACCCCTGTTTTCCCTGTCGGGTGGGGGTTGGTTGTTGAACCTTTGTAATTTTTGGATTTTTTGCCAGGTCTGATGCCGCTGCTTTTGGTGGTGGTGTTGGTTTGGTTTGTTTTTTGGTTGGGTTTTGGGCTTTTCACGGCCTGTTTCACTGGTTTTGTTGAAACGTTTTGTGGAGAGTTTGATCCTGGCTCAGGATGAACGCTGGCGGCGTGCTTAACACATGCAAGTCGAACGGAAAGGCCAGTGCTTGCACTGGTACTCGAGTGGCGAACGGGTGAGTAACACGTGGGTGATCTGCCCTGCACTTCGGGATAAGCTTGGGAAACTGGGTCTAATACCGGATAGGACCGCATTTTGGATGGTGTGGTGGAAAGTTTTTTCGGTGTGGGATGAGCTCGCGGCCTATCAGCTTGTTGGTGGGGTAATGGCCTACCAAGGCGTCGACGGGTAGCCGGCCTGAGAGGGTGTACGGCCACATTGGGACTGAGATACGGCCCAGACTCCTACGGGAGGCAGCAGTGGGGAATATTGCACAATGGGCGCAAGCCTGATGCAGCGACGCCGCGTGGGGGATGACGGCCTTCGGGTTGTAAACTCCTTTCGCTAGGGACGAAGAGTAATTGACGGTACCTGGAGAAGAAGCACCGGCTAACTACGTGCCAGCAGCCGCGGTAATACGTAGGGTGCGAGCGTTGTCCGGAATTACTGGGCGTAAAGAGCTCGTAGGTGGTTTGTCGCGTCGTTTGTGTAAGTCCGCAGCTTAACTGCGGGACTGCAGGCGATACGGGCATAACTTGAGTGCTGTAGGGGAGACTGGAATTCCTGGTGTAGCGGTGGAATGCGCAGATATCAGGAGGAACACCGATGGCGAAGGCAGGTCTCTGGGCAGTAACTGACGCTGAGGAGCGAAAGCATGGGGAGCGAACAGGATTAGATACCCTGGTAGTCCATGCCGTAAACGGTGGGCGCTAGGTGTGAGTCCCTTCCACGGGGTTCGTGCCGTAGCTAACGCATTAAGCGCCCCGCCTGGGGAGTACGGCCGCAAGGCTAAAACTCAAAGGAATTGACGGGGGCCCGCACAAGCGGCGGAGCATGTGGATTAATTCGATGCAACGCGAAGAACCTTACCTGGGCTTGACATACACTGAATCGCTGCAGAGATGTAGTTTCCCTTGTGGTTGGTGTACAGGTGGTGCATGGTTGTCGTCAGCTCGTGTCGTGAGATGTTGGGTTAAGTCCCGCAACGAGCGCAACCCTTGTCTTATGTTGCCAGCGGTTCGGCCGGGGACTCATGAGAGACTGCCGGGGTTAACTCGGAGGAAGGTGGGGATGACGTCAAATCATCATGCCCCTTATGTCCAGGGCTTCACACATGCTACAATGGTCGGTACAACGCGTCCGCGAGCCTGTGAGGGTGAGCTAACCGCTGAAAGCCGGCCTTAGTTCGGATTGGGGTCTGCAACTCGACCCCATGAAGTCGGAGTCGCTAGTAATCGCAGATCAGCAACGCTGCGGTGAATACGTTCCCGGGCCTTGTACACACCGCCCGTCACGTCATGAAAGTTGGTAACACCCGAAGCCAGTGGCCTGTCAAAGGGAGCTGTCGAAGGTGGGATCGGCGATTGGGACGAAGTCGTAACAAGGTAGCCGTACCGGAAGGTGCGGCTGGATCACCTCCTTTCTAAGGAGCTTTATGTTTGCCCGCAGTTGTGGGTGTGGTGGTTGATGTCACCGAGTGTGTGACTGCCACCTGTATTTTGAGAAATCCGGAGTGGATGCGCACCTGCCTCATTGTGTGTGGGGTGGATAGGGAGCAACCACAAAGGGGTTGAGCGTGAACACGGTTTGTGTGCGTGTGTGGTGGGTTGAGTGACCTGGTTGCGTGGCAAAAGTGGTTTGTTGGTGCACTGTTGGGTGTCTGGGGCAGCACGAGTGTGTGTGTTCCTGATTGTGCCCCTGTCGTGGGTGTGCTGCTGCTTTTGGTGGTGGTGTGCTTGTGGGGGGTGGTGTTGTGTGAGAACTGTATAGTGGACGCGAGCATTATTTTTCTTTCTTTTTTGTGTTTTAGTGTTTTGTGCGCTGATTGTGTGTCCGTGTGTTTTGTTACGGGCGTATGGTGGATGCCTTGGCATGCTGAGCCGATGAAGGACGTGTGAGGCTGCGTTATGCCTCGGGGAGTTGCCAACAAAGCGTTGATCCGAGGATGTCCGAATGGGGAAACCCAGCACCAGTTGTGTGGTGTTACCTGCAGGTGAATGCATAGCCTGTGTGGGGGTTGACGCGGGGAAGTGAAACATCTCAGTACCCGTAGGAGAAGAAAACAATTGTGATTCCGTGTGTAGTGGCGAGCGATAGCGGATGGTGGCTAAACCGTGTGCGTGTGATACCTGGCAGGGGTTGCGTGTGCGGTGTTGTGGGGCATGAATGTCGCAGGCTGTCAACTGTGAGCATGATGCGCGTGTGTCAGCGGAAGCATCTGGGATGGTGCACCGGAGTGGGTGATAAGTCCCGTACGTGAAGGCATGTGTGGTTGTGTTGTTTATGTTCCCGAGTAGCAGCGGGCTCGTGGAATCTGCTGTGAATCTGCCGGGACCACCCGGTAAGCCTGAATACTCAGTGTGACCGATAGTGAATGAAGTACCGTGAGGGAATGGTGAAAAGTACCCCGGGAGGGGAGTGAAAGAGTTCCTGAAACCATGCGCTTACAATCCGTCAGAGCACCTGTATGTGTGTGATGGCGTGCCTTTTGAAGAATGAGCCTGCGAGTCAGCGGCATGTCGCGAGGTTAACCCGTGTGGGGTAGTCGTAGCGAAAGCGAATCCGAATAGGGTGTTGTTAGTGGCATGTCCTGGACCCGAAGCGGGGTGATCTACCCATGGCCAGTGTGAAGCAGCTGTAAGAGGTTGTGGAGGCGCGAACCCACTTAGGTTGAAAACTGAGGGGATGAGTTGTGGGTAGGGGTGAAAGGCCAATCAAACTCCGTGATAGCTGGTTCTCCCCGAAATGCATTTAGGTGCAGCGTGATGTGAGCTTGCCGGAGGTAGAGCTACTGGTTGGTTGAGCGGGACTATCATCTTAGCGACGTCAGCCAAACTCCGAATGCCGGTTGAAGTGGTGCATTGCAGTGAGACTGTGGGGGATAAGCTTCATAGTCGAGAGGGAAACAGCCCAGATCGCCGGTTAAGGCCCCTAAGGGTGTGCTAAGTGGAAAAGGATGTGGGATCGCGATGACAGCCAGGAGGTTGGCTTAGAAGCAGCCACCCTTGAAAGAGTGCGTAATAGCTCACTGGTCGAGTGGTTCCGCGCCGACAATGTAGTGGGGCTCAAGCACACCGCCGAAGCCGCGGCAACAATGTTTTGTTGGGTAGGGGAGCGTCGTGTGTGGGGTGAAGCCGTATCGTAAGGCGCGGTGGACTGCACGCGAGTGAGAATGCAGGCATGAGTAACGAATGGCAAGTGAGAATCTTGCCCGCCGGATGACTAAGGGTTCCTGGGTCAAGTTCGTCTTCCCAGGGTGAGTCGGGTCCTAAGGCGAGGCCGACAGGCGTAGTCGATGGTCAACGGGTTGATATTCCCGTACCCGTATACGCGCGCCCAGTATCGAAGCGGTGATACTAACCACCCTGACCCTCCGGCATGATCATCATTGATGATCAGTTGGTGGTAACGCGTGGGGCCTGATCCGTGGTAGGTCAGTGATGGGGTGACGCAGTGAGGTAGCCGAGCCGCTTATTGGATTGCGGTGCAAGCGTGTGGCACGACAGCATGTCAAATGCGGCTGTCAATAAGTGTGAGGCGTGATGCGTAGCCCAAACGTTGGGTGATGTTGGTGATCCTGGACTGCCGAGAAAAGCCTCTAGCGATGTGCGTGTACGGCCCGTACCCTAAACCGACACAGGTGGTCAGGTAGAGAATACTAAGGCGCTCGGGTGAACTGTGGTTAAGGAACTCGGCAAAATGCCCCCGTAACTTCGGGAGAAGGGGGACCACACTCGGTGGCACCACACACGTGGTGGAAGCTGAGGGTGGTCGCAGAGAAGAGAGGGGAGCGACTGTTTATCAAAAACACAGGTCCGTGCGAAGACGATGAAGTTGATGTATACGGACTGACGCCTGCCCGGTGCTGGAAGGTTAAGAGGACCTGTTAGACCCCTTGTTGGGTCGAAGCGGAGAATTTAAGCCCCAGTAAACGGCGGTGGTAACTATAACCATCCTAAGGTAGCGAAATTCCTTGTCGGGTAAGTTCCGACCTGCACGAATGGCGTAACGACTCCCCTGCTGTCTCAACCACAGGCCCGGTGAAATTGCAGTACGAGTAAAGATGCTCGTTTCGCGCGGCAGGACGAAAAGACCCCGGGACCTTCACTATAGCTTGGTATTGGCATTCGGTGCGGTTTGTGTAGGATAGGTGGGAGACTGTGAAACCGTCACGCTAGTGGTGGTGGAGTCGTTGTTGAAATACCACTCTGACCGTAGTGGATATCTAACCTTGGCCCATGATCTGGGTTGGGGACAGTGCCTGGTGGGTAGTTTAACTGGGGCGGTTGCCTCCCAAAATGTAACGGAGGCGCCCAAAGGTTCCCTCAGCCTGGTTGGCAATCAGGTGCAAGAGTGTAAGTGCACAAGGGAGCTTGACTGCGAGACTTACCAGTCGAGCAGGGACGAAAGTCGGGACTAGTGATCCGGCACCTACTTGTGGATGTGGTGTCGCTCAACGGATAAAAGGTACCCCGGGGATAACAGGCTGATCTTCCCCAAGAGTCCATATCGACGGGATGGTTTGGCACCTCGATGTCGGCTCGTCGCATCCTGGGGCTGGAGTAGGTCCCAAGGGTTGGGCTGTTCGCCCATTAAAGCGGCACGCGAGCTGGGTTCAGAACGTCGTGAGACAGTTCGGTCTCTATCCGCCGCGCGCGTTGAAACTTGAAAAAGGCTGTCCCTAGTACGAGAGGACCGGGACGGACGTACCTCTAGTGTGCCAGTTGTTCCGCCAGGAGCATCGCTGGTTGGCTACGTACGGGAGGGATAACCGCTGAAAGCATCTAAGCGGGAAGCCTGTTTTAAGATGAGGTTTCATTCGAGGTTCCCAGCAGACTACTGGGTTGATAGGCCGGAACTGGAAGCACCGCAAGGTGTGGAGGCGACCGGTACTAATACACCAATAAACACACCAACACGCTCAACCAGGTGTGCAAAACACCAAACAACCAAACACGAAACACGACAAGAAAACAATCCACCGCGTCCACTGTGCAGTCACTGACACAACACCAACACAATCACACAACCAAATACACACAGACACATCGTGTACACCCCACATAGATGTGTCGGTGGTTGATAGCGGCGGGGAAACGCCCGGTCCCATTCCGAACCCGGAAGCTAAGCCCGCCCGCGCCGATGGTACTGCCCCCGGGAGGAGGTGGGAGAGTAGGTTACCGCCGACCCAACAACTTCACACCAACACCCGCCACACACCAACCCTAATGGTGCGCGGCGGGTGTTGCCTTATACCCAACCCCCAGCACACACCACGCACGCGCATCGCAGACACCGCATTGCGGACACTGCAGGTACCCACCGATCCCGCGACGGGGGCTTTCCGGCGGGTAAGTCGGTTCAGTCTCATTGCGGACTCCACCAGTCTGCATTGCGGACACGGCAGGTACCTACACACTCCGCAATGCAGACCTGGTTCGCAGCGGGGGAAGGTACTTCACCCTCATTGCGGACACCGCAGCTCCACATTGCAGACAACGCAGGTACCTACACACTCCACAATACAGACTTCCCGGCGTGCAAGACGGCCCAACCCGGTTGCGGATGTGTTTTGTCAAGTTGTTGTAGGCCATTTCGGCTCGGATTTTTAGGCCAGGTCTGCACGGTTTTGGGCCGTTTAAGCGTTACTGGGGTTTCGGGGTTATTTCATGAGGGCGTTGGCCATGCGGTAGGACTGGCCGGTGAAGGTGATCATGCGGCCGTGGTGGACGATGCGGTCGATCGCTGCTGCTGCCATGTCGTCGTTGCCGAAGACTTGGCCCCATTGGGAAAACGCGAGGTTGGTTGTGATGATCAGGCTGCGTTGTTCGTAAGCGTCGGCGATGGCTTGGAACAACAGTCTTGCCCCGTCGGTGTCGATGGGGATGTATCCGAGTTCGTCGATGACGAGGAGTTCGTTTTTGCCCAGAGCTGTGAGCTCTTTATCGAGCCTGCCTGCGTGTTTCGCGTTGCGTAGATGGTCGACAAGTCCGGCGGCGGTGAAGAATCTTGCGGGGATGCCTTGCAGGCACGCTTGGGTGACGAGTGCGATAGCGAGATGTGTTTTCCCGGTGCCGACATCACCGTAGAAGACGAGGTCTTCACTGCCGTTGAGAAACTCGAGTGTGGTGAGGTGTTCGCGGGTGATGTCGGCTGGCAGGGTGACCGGTGACCAGTCGTAGCTGTCGAGGGTTTTGCGTACCGGGACACGCGCGCGGTGCATCAGGCGGCGCGCTCTGGATGCGGCCCTGGATTCAAGCTCCGCTTCGAAGAGCTCAATGAGGATGTCGCATTGGCGTGGGGTGGCATGGTCTGCGCATTCGCGTAGTACGGCGGTGGTGAGGTAGAGCTGGCGGCCAAGTGCGACAACGCGATCTTTGGGGGTTGGGGTGGTCACTTTGCGGTTGCCTCCGCATGCTGTGAGGTGGTGGTTGTGGTGGCAAGGAGCTGGTCATAGGTGGTGAGGTTCGCTCTGCTGTGTTGTGTTGGTGGTGGGGCGCTGTAGCGTGCGGCGATACCCAGATGAGGCCCAGTTGGTTGGGCGTCGGTCTCTAACAGTGCTGCGGCTGCGGTGACGGTGGCGTCGAATCCGCACTCTGTGGCGGTGGTTTCGGCGTGGGTGAAAAAATCCCGGCGTGTAGCGGCATCCGCCCCGTCGAGGTAGCCCACGACAGCGTCCGGCATGTGATGGCGAAGCGGCGAGTTCGTCCACGCCCCGGGTTTCTTCGCTAACCCAGGCAGCAGACTCATCGGGTTGATCACCGTCGAGTCCGCAGTGCCGAAGACTCTCGGCAGCGCGATGATACGTCTGGTGTCGTCATCTAAGACGGTGACGGTGTCGTGGGACAACTCCAGCGTGACTTGCCTGTTCGCCCAGGCAGGCCCGACCAGGTAGCGATTGCCGTCTAGCGTGACAACACCGGTTTTGTCGGTGCGGCGCACGTCGAAACGCACCGGGTTAAACCGCACCGACGGGCACGCTTTAAGCGCATGCTGATCATGTGTGAACAGCTCAGCGACCGTGGCTGCCTTCTTGTAGTGGGTGTGGGTAGCAAACGCGGCGCACCCGGACTCCAAAAGGGTGTTCAACTCCGCTAGGGAGGCAACTTCCGGCACAGGCACGAGCAGGTTTCGGCGGATGAAGCCGACCGCGTTTTCCACATTGCCTTTCTCATGGCCCGAATACGGGTTGCAGTACCGCGCCCGGGTCCTATAGTGCGCTTTGAACGCGGCGAAAAGCTCCGATTCCACCACTTTCGGGCCGACGCGACGCCCGACGGCGGTCGCGTTATCGAAGACCATCTCAGTTGGCACCCCGCCGGCGGCGTCGATGACATCCAGCAGCCCGGTAATGACGCACTCGGCGGTTTCACCGGCAAAGGCCCTGCAAAACCTCATATTTGAGTACGGAAACGTCACCACCAGAAGGTGCACAACCCGCGCGGCTGAGGCCATGATGACTTCTGCCTGGCCGAAATCGACCTGGATGACCCCCGGTGACCATTCCAACTCCATGAACCCATCGCCTGGGGCTTTATGGTCCTTCTTCCACTGCTTCACGTAGCGCTGCACCGGTGAATACGAGCCTGTATACCCATGCTCGTTGGTAAGCCGGTCACAGATCCGTTTTGCTGTGTGGCGTTGCTTGCGCGGCATGCGCTGGTCTTGCTCAAGCCACTGATCAACAACCGCGCACAACGCCTCACCCAGCACGATTGAGCCTGGTTTGCGTGTCTTCACCGGCGCGGTCGGGCTGAAATCGTCCTGGTTGACGTACTTATCGACCGTAGCGCGCGACACGTTCACCGCCTTCGCGATCGCTCGTCTGGACATTCCCTCGTCGTCGAGCTGTCTGATAGTTTCGATCGTGGTCATGCTGATCGTCATCTACTTTCTGGTCCCTTCCTGAAAAATCCAAGTCCCCAACCTCGCGGCCAAACGAAGATGGGACGTTTCTCAGGAACAGAAACCTACTGGGGGGTGGTTATCGGCATGGCCCTTTCCCTTTCCAGAAAAGGGGCCACACCAGCCACAGCAACGCACCGGGGAACTGGCCTACTTTTCCGCGCTGAAACGGACCAAAACAGGCCGCCGAAACGGACTACTTCCCAAGCCGAACTGGACCACCTACATCAGATCAGACACATGCGGACTCCGCGGCCCCACATTGCGGACAACGCTGGTACCTACGCACTCCGCAACGCGGACTTGCCGGCGGGGAGGCGGCTTTCGGACAGCACCGGTAACGCATTGCGGACTCCGCCGCTCCACATTGCAGACAACGAAGGTACCTTCACACTCCACAATGCGGACCTGGTTCGCAGCGGGAGAAGGCACACCAGCCTCATTGCGGACACCGCCCCTCCGCATTGCGGAGTCCTGGATTGCCCTGGATTGCGGACTTTCGAAGTCCCCAATACGGCTAACCCGAACGATTGTGGACTCCACCAGTCTGCATTGCGGACACCGCAGACACCTGCACACTCCACAACGCGGATTCGCCGGCGTGCAAGAAGACCCAACCTCATTGCGGACTCCTGGCGGACACCGCGACTCCGCATTGCAGACAACGCAGGTACCTACACACTCCGCAACGCGGACTCGTCGGCAGGCAGGGGTGGCACGGACTCATTGCGGACTCGGAAACCCGCACCGTAAGCGCAGATACGACAGTTTTTGGGACCAGCCACTACGCGTTGCGGACAACTCGACCAATGGGGAGAGGGCCTGCTTTGTTGCGGACTCCGCAACTCCGCATTGCAGACAACGCAGGTACCTACACACTCCGCAACGCGGACTCCACCTGTCACGGCGAGAGATTGTGACCGGGCCTTATTGGAAACTCCACAACTCTGCATTGCGGACACCGTACCTCCGCAATGCGGCACTGAGCGCCACTAGCCCTCAGTGCAGAAACCACCACACCAGTCACACGCCACCAGGGCAAACGTGCAACGCACCACGCTGAGGGCTAGTAACACCAGGGCGCTAGCGCTCAACGACAAAACCGCCACACGAGTAACAGGCCACCAGGGGAAACGCGTGGGCCACAATGCTGAGGGCTAGCAACCGCACCCAGCACACCCAAGCACCCAGCACACCCAAGCACCCAGCACACCCAAGCACCCAGCACACCCAAGCACCCAGCACACCCAAGCACCCAGCACACCCAAGCAACCAGCACACCCAAGCACCCAGCACACCCAAGCACCCAGCACACCCAAGCAACCAGCACACCCAGGCATCTACCCCACCGCGAAGGAACGCGCGGCTCCGGACAGTGGGTCGGTGAACTCGAGCCGCGTGCACCGCAGCTGCATGGGGCGCGAGAAGTCCTCGTCCTCGGCGGGGCGGAGGACGGGGTAGATGAGGTCGCCGAGGATGGGGGCCGCCTCGACCATCATTTGCACGCGCAGCTGGTGGGTGCGGCCTGTCTTGGGGCGCAGGGTGTAGCGGGCGAGCGGGGCGGGAACGTCGTAACGCTGCTGGAGCTCCAACTCCTCAAACGGAGCGAGGCGGGAGACGGCGGCGAGGGTGGTGAAGGCGTTCGGCTCGGCGCCGGGGACGACCTGCGCGGCGGGCTCGCCGGGTGCCTTGGTGAGGTGGTGGCGCCAGGGGGCCGGAGGGACGTCGATAAGCGGGGCGATCGCTTGGTACTCCTTGCGGACTTCGCGGCGCGCGAACAGCTCCTGGTACGCGCCGCGGATCTCGCGGCGTTTGGTGAGCAGGAGGAGACCGGAGGTCGCGCGGTCGAGGCGGTGCGCCGGCGTGAGTTCCTCGTTGCCGGTCGCGCGGCGCAGGCGCACCGTGGCGGTCTCGGTGATGTGGGAGGCGCGCGGCATCGTCGCCAGGAACGGGGGCTTGTCCACGACGAGGATGTCGCCGTCCTCGAAGACGGGGCGGATCTCGAACGGGACGGGCACCTCGGGCGCCGGGCGCCGGTAGAAGTAGACGTCGGTGCCGGGCACAAGCCACGCGTCGGGGCTCAGAGCGGAGCCGTCTCGCGTGACGACGCAACCTTCGGCGAACCGCGCCGCAACCGCGGCAATGTCGTCCTCGGGGTGGCGGTGCCGCTGGGTGGACACGAGGTGCCACACGAAGTCGTCCGCCCTTATGCCCGGGCCCTCGGGGACCCGGGCGCGGGTGGCGCCGAGGCCCTCGCGGGGCGGGAGGGGGCCCGGCTGGAACGCCTTCTTTCGTGCCATGTCGTGTAGTAGATTATCCGCCATGGATCTCAGCGCACTCATCGAACCGGTTGTCGCGTTCTTCTCGCAGGGCATTGGCAAGACGATTGCCGACGTGCTCACGCTGGTCTACGAGGTGCTCTTCCCCGCGAATGCCCCGGCAGCAACCCCGGTGGAGATTCCGCGCTAACAACCACGCACGGCACTAGACTGTGGGTATAACCAGCCGACTCGAAGAAGGTGCATTATGACCCACGAAGATATCGTCGTCGTTGCCGTTGACGGCAGCCCGGCCTCTGACAACGCGGTGCGCTGGGCGGCGAACACCGCGATGAAGCGCGGTATCCCGCTGCGGCTCGCCGCGAGCTACACCATGCCCCAGTTCCTCTACGCCGAGGGCATGGTCCCGCCGCAGGAGGTGTACGACGACCTGCAGCGCGAGACGCTCCAGACCGTGGAGCGGGCCCGCGAGATCGCGCTCCAGGTCGCGCCCGACCTGCGCATCGGGCACGCGGTTGCGGAGGGTTCGCCGATTGACATGCTGCTGGAGATGTCGCGGGACTGCACCATGATCGTCATGGGTTCGCGCGGCCTGAGCGGGCTGTCCGGCATGGTGCTCGGCTCGGTCTCCGGCGCCGTGGTCTCGCACGCGCACTGCCCGGTCGTGGTGGTGCGCGAGGACAACGCGGTGACGGACGCGAACAAGTACGGCCCCGTCGTCGTCGGTGTCGACGGCTCCGAGGTGTCCCGACGCGCGACGGAGGTCGCGTTCGAGGAGGCCGCGGCCCGCGGCGCGGAGCTGCACGCCGTGCACACCTGGGTGGACACGCAGATCCAGGGTCCGGGCGCCGGCTACGCGGTCTCGGAGGACCACTGGCAGGCGGTGCAGCAGGAGAAGGCGGAGGTTCTGGGCAGCTACCTCGACGAGCTTTCCGCGAAGTACCCGGACGTGAAGGTGACCAAGACCATCACGCGGGACCGCCCGGTGCGTGCGCTCGCGAGCGAGGCGGAGGGCGCCCAGCTGCTGGTCACCGGCTCGCACGGGCGCGGCGGCTTCAAGGGCATGCTGCTCGGCTCCACCTCCCGCGCGCTGCTGCAGTCCGCGCCGTGCCCGATGATGGTAGTCCGCCCGCAGGACGTGTAAGCGATTCGTTATATAAACTCGCCCGAAGCGTTGCCCACTCTCGCCCCGCGCGGGGGGATAATGGGCGAGGAACCAACTGTTGTATTTAGAAGGGTCAGAACATCATGTCTTCTCTTTCCATGGGCTTCCTCGGCTGGATCATCATCGGCGGCATCGCCGGCTGGATCGCCTCCAAGATGCAGAACCGCGACGCGCAGATGGGCATCGGCCTGAACATCCTCGTCGGCATCATCGGCGGCCTGCTCGGCGGCTGGCTGCTCTCCGCGTTCGGCGTTGATGTCGAGGGTGGCGGGCTGTGGTTCAGCTTCTTCACCTGCCTGCTCGGCTCGGTGATCCTGCTGTGGATTATCAACATGGTGACGGGACGCCGTCGCTAAGCAAAAAGCCCAACAATGCCCCCGGGACCTGCCTCCCGGGGGCATTGCCGTGCGTAAGACGTACCGGTTTGTCTATATTGAGAGCATCGTCCACCCACCCGCGTTCGAAGGAGTCCCACTTGGCACCTGGCACCAGCAAGAAGAAGCCGGCGCCGCGGCGGCGGGACCGGCCGAGCCCACGGCAGCGGCTGCTCGACGCTGCGACGAAGCTGTTCACGGAGGAGGGCATCCGCGTCATCGGCATCGACCGCATCCTGCGCGAGGCGGATGTGGCGAAGGCGTCGCTGTACTCGCTGCTCGGCTCGAAGGACAACCTCGTCATCGCGTACCTCGAGCAGCTGGACGAGCAGTACCGGGCGCGCTGGGGCGAGCGGGCGGCGAAGGCGCCGGATGCGGATGCGAAGATCCTCGCCTTCTTCGACATGGCCATCGACGAGGAGCCGGAGAAGGATTTCCGTGGCTCACCGTTCCTCAACGCCGCGGCGGAGTACCCGCGCCCCGAGGCCGAGTCGGAGGAGCGGATCGTCGCCGCGTGCGTGGCGCACCGCACGTGGATGCACGACACGATCACGGCGCTGCTGACCGAGAAGAACGGGTACGACTCGTCCGCGCTCACCGACGAGCTGCTCATCTTCCTCGACGGCGGCCTCGCCGGCGCGCGGATCCTGCGCGACAGTCAGCCGCTGCGCACCGCGCGCTCGCTCGCGGAGTCGAAGCTCGGCGCCCCGCCGCCGGACTACTCGATTTAAGGCGCTACCCTCTATGGCCATGACCACTCGCGTGAGCGTTTCGCAGGTGATCGGCGAACTGCTGCTCACCGTGGGGGTGCTGCTCCTGCTCTTCGCGTTCTACGAGTCCTACTGGACGAACATCGAGGCGGGGCACAAGCAGGACGAGGCGCAGGCCCGCCTGGAAGCGGCGTGGGTCAACCCCCGCCAGAACGCGGCGCCGCAGCTTGGCGACGCGTTCGCGAAAATGTACATCCCCGCATTCGGCCAGGACTACCAGTTCGCCATCGTCGAGGGCGTGCAGGAGGCCCAGCTGCTCACCGGCCCAGGCCACTACCCGGGCACCCAGCTGCCGGGGGAGGACGGCAATTTCGCCGTCGCCGGGCACCGCGTGGGCAAGGGCGCGCCGTTCAATGACCTCGGCGCGCTGCAGGCCTGCGACGCCATCGTCGTGGAGACGCAGCGCGAGTGGGTGACCTACCGCGTGCTGCCGATGTCGCTCGACCCGGGCGAGCGCCGCGGCGAGGGCGCCGGCTGCCTGCCGGGGCAGCTCAACGAGCGCGTCGCCGCGAAGGACTACGCCGGCGTGCAGGGCCGCCAGATCACGGTGCCCGGGGACATCAACGTGGTCAACCCGATGCCGGGCGCGCGCTCGACGAAGGTGGCGCCCGGCATGGAGGGCCTGATCACGCTGACCACGTGCCACCCCCAGTTCTCCAACGCGCAGCGCATGATCATCCACGCGGTGCGCACCGAGGTCATGCCAAAGGACCCCGCGGGCGCGCTGCCCCCGGCGATGAAAGAGGTGAAGTAATGTACGCGGCACTCTGGCGCAAGCTGCCGGGCTCGACCCCGGTGAAGTGGCTGCTCACGCTGATCATTCTCACGGGGGTGTTCTTCCTGCTCATGGACGTCGTGTTCCCGTGGGTGTCCTCGCTCATGCCGTACAACGACGTCGCGGTTTAGCCCAGCGAGTTACAGCCAGCGCGGCACCGGCGGCGCCCACGCGCGCAGCTTCGCCAGCAGCTCTGCCGGGTCGTCGGCCACGACCATGTGCGCGCGGTCCGTCGGTCGCAGGAAGCCCTCGGCGACCATGTGATCCACCATCGTCACCAGCGGCGCCCAGAACTCGCTGCCCAGCAGCCCGATCGGCTTCGTGTGCAGGCCGAGCTGCTGGCTCGTCCAGTCGTCGAACAGCTCGTCGAGGGTGCCCGCGCCGCCGGGCAGCGCCACGATCGCGTCGGCCAGCTCGCTCATCCGCGCCTTGCGCGCCGCCATGGTGGGCACGACCTCGAGGCGCTCGAGCCCGTCGTACTCGATCTCGTATCCCTGCAGGTGCTCGGTGATGACGCCAATGCTTCTCGACGCACCTTCGGCCACCTGCCCCATCAACCCGAGCCTCGACCCGCCGTAGACGAGCGTGATCCCCGCGTCCGCGAGCGCCTCGCCGAACGCGCGCGCGAGCGCCCGGTTGGCGGGGTTGGTGCCGTCGCGCGCCCCGGCGTAGACCGCCACGGCGGTGATCTCGCGGGCGCCGAGGGCGGGGAAGATGCGCTCGCGCAGCAGCGGCGCGATCTCCCGGTCGGGTGCGGCCGGGTCGATCCAGGCGGCCTCCGCGATCTCCGCCGCCGGGGCCGGGCGCAGACTCGGGCGCAGACCCGGGCCGGGGTGGAGGAACACCGTCGAGGTGACGGTGCAGCCCGGCTCGTTCGAGGCGGCGGCGGTGAACCGGCCGAGGAAGCTCAGGTCCTCGGCGTCGACGTCGATGCCGACCTCCTCGCGGGTCTCGCGCAGCGCGGTGGCCACGGGGCCCTCACCGGGCTCGGGCTTGCCGCCGGGGAGCTGGAAGCGCGGGCTCGAGTGCTTGCGCACGCACAGCACCCGGCCGGCCTCGTCGGTGAATACGATGGCCGCGACGGCGATATCTCGCGCCATCACAGCCCCAGGTTCGCGATGGCCTCCTTGGCCACCGCCTCCGCCTTCACGGACTCGTCCTGGTTGGTGAACACGGTGACGGCGACCGGGCCCTTCGCCACCGAGTACGCCGCGCCGATGCGCCCCGGCACCGCCCCGCCGCCGTGGCGCCCGCCGTTCCAGCCGGCCGGCTGGTCCGCGGGTTGGGTGAGGTCCACCGGCGTGGCCCAGTCCACCACCGCCATCGCCTGCTCGGGGGTGGGCATGTGGCGCACGATGACGGTGAGCTGCGGCTCCTCCGGGAAGGACCAGAACTGGCAGGCGGGGGTGTCGAAGCGGTCGTCGGTGCCCACGCCGGTGACGCGCTGGCCGTTCGTCTGCGCCACCCACTCGGTGTCCAGGTACGGGCATTCCGTCCAGCCGTCGCGGGCGGTGTCCGGCAGCGCCTCCACCGGCAGGCCCTGGTCCGGGGCTGGGGCTGGCGCGGGGGCGGCGGAATCGGCGTCGTCACGCGTCGGCCCCTGCGCACAACCTGCGAGGGCGAGCACGAGCACGGCGGTGGGTAATCTCAGACGCATGAGCTCCAGACTAGTGCTGTTGGAGCAGCACCCCGTGAAGACGGCGGACAACCGGGCGCTCGACTCGGGCATCACGTTCCTCGCGGTGTGCCTCATGGTGGTCTCGCTCGGCGCGCTCGCGCGGATGCCGCTCGACGCCGCGCTGCTGCACATCGTCCTCGTGACCGCATTCGCGTTTCTGCTCTTCTACGGCATGGTGGAGATGCACCGGTGGGGCCGCCCCGGGCGCATGATCTGGATGTTCGGCGCGAGCGCGGTGTGGGTGGCCGACATGACGGTCTCCGCGGTGGCGGTGTACTGGGTGTTCATCCTGTTCTTCGTGGCGCTGCGGGCGTTTGACTCGTGGCTCGGCTACGCGTGGATGGCGGTGTGCCTCGCGGTGAGCGTGGCCATGCAGATCCCCGCCGGGCTCACGCTCGGCGGCGTCATGGGCCCGGCGCTGTCGGCGGTGGTGGTCATCGCCATCAACACCGCGTTTTCCACCATCACCCGGGTGAGCCGGGAGCGGCAGCAGCTTATCGACGAGCTCCTGTCCACCCGCGACCGGCTCGCCGAGACGGAGCGCGCGGCCGGCGTGGCGCAGGAGCGTGAGCGCCTCGCGCACGAGATCCACGACACGGTGGCGCAGAACCTCTCCTCGATCCAGATGCTGCTCCATGCCGCGGAGCGCGACGTGCGGGCGCTCGACGTGGACCCGGCGCTGGTGGAGCAGCCGCTGCGCAAGATGGAGGCAGCGCGCCGGGCGGCGTCGAACAACCTCGCCGAGACGCGGGCGATGATCGCCGCGCTGGCCCCGGCGCCGCTGTCGGAGGCCTCGCTGCGCGACGCGCTCACGCGCGTGGCGGGGGAGTTCGGCGCCGCCGGCGGTGTGGAGATCGGGGTGGAGGTCGACGGCGACCCGGTGCCGCTGCCCATGCGCGTCGAGGCGGGGCTGCTGCGCATCGCGCAGGGTGCGGTGTCCAACGTGGTGGCCCACGCCGACGCGACGGTCGCGCGGATCACGCTCACATACGCGCCCGGGGAGGTGCGCCTCGACGTGGTGGACAACGGCCGCGGCTTCGACGTCGGCGCCCAAGCGCTCAAGCCGAGCGGGCTCGGGCACCTCGGGCTCGACGCGATGCGCTCGCGGGCGGCGGAGCTGGGCGGGCGCCTCGAGATCGAGTCCGCGCCCGGCGGGCCGACCGCGCTCTCCGTCGCCATCCCGGTTAGGATCAACCAAACGATGGATGAGGAGGCTACACGGTGATTCGCGTATTGCTCGCTGACGACCACGAGATCGTGCGCCTCGGGTTGCGCGCCGTGCTCGAGGAGGCCGACGACATCGAGGTCGTCGCGGAGGTGGCCACCGCGGAGGGTGCCATCGCCACCGCGCAGGCCGGCGGCATCGACGTCATCCTCATGGACCTGCGCTTCGGCGCCGGAGCCGAGGGCCAGCGTGTGACCACCGGGGCGCAGGCCACGGCGGCGATCCGGGCGAGCATGGCCCACCCGCCGAAGGTGCTCGTGGTCACGAACTACGACACCGACGCGGACATCCTCGGCGCCATCGAGGCCGGGGCGGTGGGCTACCTGCTCAAGGACGCCCCGCCGGAAGAGCTCGTCGCGGCGGTGCGCTCCACCGCCCGCGGGGACGCGACGATGTCGCCGGTGGTGCGCGACAGGCTGGAGACGCGGGAGCGGGCGCCGCGCTCCTCGCTTACGCCGCGCGAACTCGAGGTGCTCCAGCTCGTCGCCGCCGGCGCATCGAACCGGGAGATCGGTCGTCAGCTCATGCTTTCCGAGGCGACCGTGAAGTCCCACCTCGTGCACATCTACGACAAGCTGGGCGTGCGCTCGCGCACCTCCGCCGTGGCGTCGGCGCGCGAGCAGGGCGTGCTGTAGCGGCCGGAGGCTAACGGCGCAGCTTTGCCTGCACCTCGGCGGTGAGCTCGGCGAGGTCGTCCTCGACGGACTTGAGCGCGAGGCGGCGCTGCTCCGGGCTGGCCACCTCGGCGTTGCGCACGGCCTGCTCGAGCTCGTCGAGGCGCACGCGCGCGTCGTTCTTGAACCCCTCGCTCAGGGAGTCGGAGTGCTCGACGTTCTCCCGGGCGGCGTCGATACGCGCCTTGAGCTCCGCCCCGCGCCCGGAGTGGCGCGCGAGGTCCTGCGAGCTCAGCCCGAGCCCCGCGGCGCGGCTGTTCACGCGCTGCTGCTGCAGGGAGGTCAGACCCTTGTACGCGAGCGGCAGGAGGATCGGCACGAGGACGCGGGCGGCGCCGGTGGCCTGCTTCGCCTTCTTCTTCGTGATGCCGGACTCCTCGATGCGCTTGAGGTGCGCCTTCGCCAGGTCCTTCTCGTGCTTCTGCTTGCGCTTCAGGCCCTTCTTCTCCTCCTTGAGTAGGCGCTTCTCCGCCTTGTCCAGGAGTTTCGCGGTGCGCTGGTCGGCCTTCGCCTCCTGCTTGGCCAGCTGGCGGGCGTGCACCTCGGCAGCCTTCACCTCGGCTTTCGTGCGCGCGCGGGACTTGCGGATCGCCTCGAAAACACCCATGGTTGTTTCTCCTCGTCGTGTGAGCGTGAACGCCTGCCCACTCTACCTGCCGGTCCGCCCGGCACGCCCAGGTATCGTGGCGGGCATTGTGAGTACTCAACCCGTGCGCGCCTCGGACCTCGTGGGCTGCCGCTATCGCCTGCGCCAGCGCCGCGCGCACCCGGAGACCCCGGAGCTGCCGGACGCGCTCATCCGCCAGCCGCAGATCGACGCCGCCCGCGCCGCCGTCTTCGAGCTCCTGCCCGTCAAGCGCGCCCTCGGCGACGGTGCGGGCAAGGCGTTCGTGCGCGTCGACATTGACCCGGCGGGCGACCGCGTCGCCGACACCCGCGCCGCGCTGCGCCGCCGCGCCCACCTCATCACCAACGCCGCGCTCGCCGGGGAGGTCGACGGCGTGCCCGCCGAGGCGGACGTGGACGTGCTCGTGCGCACCGAGCGTGGCTACATGCCGGTGGTGATCTCGAACCACCGCGTCGCCCGCCCCCACCCGGACGAGCACCTCGAGATGGTGCCCACGGGCCGGCTCGGCCTGGGCCAGCCGATCAGGGTCGGCGCGAAGGTGCGCCACCACACCGTCGACGGCTACCGGGTGGCCATGGCGCACCTACTGCTCGGTGAGCTCGCCGACGGCCGCGCCGGGGTGATCGGCCAGGACCGCACGCGCGCCTACCTGTGCGACCCGGCCCGCTTCGTCGAGTCCCTCACCCGCGTCCTCGCCGCCGAGCTGCCGGACGAGCCGAAGCGCCTGAAGCAGTGCGCCGCCTGCCGCTTCTGGCCGCTGTGCGAGCCGCGCCTCGTCGAGCTCGACGACATCTCGCTGCTCCTGCCGGGCGGCCGCGGGGACGTGTGGCGCGAGCGCGGCATCCACACGGTGCAGCAGCTTATCGACGAAGCTCCGCCCGAACCCGCCGCCCTCGCCCGCGCCTGGCGCGCCGGGGTGCCCGTGCTGCGCCGGCCGGGGGTCGCCGCGGCCGCCGCGCAGGCGGTGCCCCGCGCCGACGTGGAGGTCGACGTGGACATGGAGGCGTACCTCGACCAGGGCGCCTACCTGTGGGGGACGTTCGACGGCGTGGACTACCGCCCGTTCGTGACCTGGGACGAGGTCGGCGGCGCGGCGGAGGAGGAAAACTTCGCTGCGTTCTGGTCCTGGCTCATGGCGCGCCGGGCTTCCGCTCACGCCGAGGGCAAGACCTTCCGCGCCTACTGCTACGCCGCGGGCGGGGAGAACCACTGGCTGCGCTCATCTGCTCGCCGTTTTAGCTCGGTGGATGAGGCGGAGGTGGCCGCGTTCATCTCCTCCGACGAGTGGGTGGACGTCTTCGCCCACGTGCGCCGCTCGCTCGTGGGCACCGACGGGCTGGGCCTGAAGGTGCTCGGCCCGGTAGTGGGCTTTGAGTGGGAGGATGACGACGTGGACGGCGAACGCTCCGTGGCCCTGCGGCGTGCGGCCCGCCTCGGCGACCAGGCAGCCCGCGACATGCTGCTTCGCTACAACGAGGACGACTGCCGCGCCACCCGGGCCGTGCGTGACTTCCTCGCCGCGGGCGCGCCGGGGATTCCGGTGCTTGGGGAGGTGTGACGCGCGCGGTGCTCCGTGCCTGCCGGATGGTATAGCGATTACGCCCGCGCTGCTATACCATCCGGCGGTGACCTCTTGATTTTCCCAGGTCGTGCTGGAAGTGATGTTCAATAGCGTGCGGATGGTATAGCAGGACCTCCGCGCTGCTATACCATCCGGCGGGGTGGCCTGGCCACCCCGCCGGGCGTGCCGGAGCTCGGCGAGGTGTAGGCGAATCGCTGGCCGGGAGCGGCCGGTTGTTCCCGCGACGCCACGCTGCGAGGGGGTTATCCGGCTCTTCGTGTTTTAGAGTGCGTTGATCTTGGGTTGGAGGCCGCCGGAGTGAATCAGGCAACGCAAGATGTAGTGGTTGATGTTGCGGAACCCTAGCGCGATGCCGCGGAGGTGTTCGAGACGGCCGTTGATGGCTTCGACCGGCCCGTTGGAGGCGCCGATATCGAAGAACGCGAGGATGTCGGTGCGGCGTTTGTGCAGGCTTCGCCCGAGTTGGGTCAGCTCTTGAAGCCCGGCCTGACGAAGCCCGCGGAGCCGGTTGATCAGCCTGCGCATCTTCGTTTTCGCACGGCGCTTGTTGGGGTCTTCGTAGCAGTCGATGATCTCCTGGTACACCAGCCATGTCTCTTGCAGCACCGCGTAGTCATCGTCGTAGTTGAACAACACATCCAAGCGGTGCTGCTGCTCGCCATTAAGCAGACCGGTGCGGGTGAGCATGGTGCGACGGTTTTTATATAACGGGTCGTTGGTCCTGCCGCGCCTGCCGTAGGTTTCACGCTGCAGCCTCTGACGGCACGCGGTGACTTTGTCGCCGGCAAGACGCACCACGTGAAACGGGTCCATCACCCGGGTTGCGTGAGGAAGCGCCTCGTCAGCTGCGGTGGCGTAGCCCTGGAACCCATCCATGGTGACCACTTCCACCTCGTCGCGAAATGCTTTCGGCTGTTGGTTGATCCAGCATGTGAGCACGTTCGCGCTTCTTCCCGGAATGACATCGAGCAACCTCGCTGGTTGGCCTGTGTGGTGGCGGGTCATATCCACGATCACGGTGACGAACCCGCCGCCGGCCGCACGTCGATCGTGGGCCCATTTGTGCTCATCAACCCCGATAATGCGCACCCCGGCCAAGTGGTCGGGGTCGGCGACGAGTTCCCTGGCCATGGACAATGCGAGATCGCATGTCAGCTGCCAGCTGATCCCGAGTGCTTTGGCGGTGGCGGCGATACTCATCCGGTCAATCGCTAAACGCTGCAAGATCCAGCGCACCACCCGATGCGTGACCTTCGAGCGATCGTCAGCACATGCCAGGCCAGCCCGGAAGATCTTCTGCGAACAGAGGCGGTTCACACACCGAAAGCGCGGCAGACGCACCCGTAACCGGGTGGGAAACCCGACAACAGGAAGATCCACCAACTCCCGGCAGACGTGGTCACGCAGCACACCTGGCTGTCCACACGATGGGCAGGAGTTGATCGGGTCGAGCGCTTCACAGTCGATGACGGTGAGCGTGTCGTTGTGGGCGGCATTCGTAATCGCCAACCCAAGCTCCGCGGTGCGGCAAATGGTATCGGCGACAATGTTGGAACTAGGCTGCATTACAGGGTCCTTGTTGAGTTCGGATTGGCTTGAACACCTAAATCCTTAACCCAGCAAGGACCCCCACATCTTGTGCCACACCCAAGCACCCCGAAAAACGACCCACGCACTCCCAAACACGAAGAGCCGGTTATCCCCGGGTTCGCGGCCGAGCTCGACCGCCCACGCAAGTGGTCGCCAAGTCTATCGAAGACAACCGGGGGAATTCGGGCTCGAGTCGATTATTCGCACCCTTGCGGCAACCAACGCGGAAATCGAGCTGAGTATCTACTACATCAATCGTGCCATGACGAGGTCGGTCTAGGGGCCGGAGCGTCGTTAAAAGATAGCCTCCTGAATTATGATGCCGGGCCACCTCTCGCAGATTTCCGCTTTGCCCACTTCCTGCAGACTGGACCCATCGGGGAACACTGTTCGCTCGTCAATCGTTGCTCCATCGAAGGTGTTCGCGTCGCAACTACACCCGTTTAAATTCGCTGCGACAAGAGTCGCGCCCCGAAAATCGCACTCCTCTAATTTTGAATCCTCGAACAGGGACATGCTCAAGTCGCACATCGTGAAGTCCGAACCGCGCATATCGGCGTGTTGAACGATCAATGCGTTGACGTGTGCATGGGAAAAAGAGGACCATTTCAGGCTCCCACTGAACGTCGTCGAATCGAGGTACGCACCTTTGAAATTCCCCTCGTCCAACACGCAGTTGTTGAATTCGGCGTAATCCAGGCACGCACCCTGCCACATCAACCCCGATAGTCGGGCGCCGCTCACTCTCACACCCCTCAGGTTGATATCCGAGAAATTCACCCGAACTTCCGCAGTTCGCTCGCCCGGCCCGGAAGCCAGCGATGCCCAGCTGTAGTTTGGGGAAAACTCATCCCAACTCGCAGGTGTGGGTATGCCAGCCTGTTCGCCCTGCAACGGGGCTCTCAACCTTGCGGAAAGACCTTCAAAAGCGGCGACGCGGGCGCGCAAATTCGGATCCTGGCCCTGTTGTTGAGGATCGCCTGAGTGAATGAAAGAGATCAGAACGTCAACGATCTCCTGTAACCGACCCGCAACAGAGCCGGGGTCAAGCGATGCCCATTCATCAGCGATATGAAGCAAATCAAACACTGACGCTAGACGTACGAATGATGACCTTGATTTGAGGGCTTGGCAAGAATGGAAGAACCGCTGATCCAGCTGTCGAATTGTGTCTAATTGCATTATGTAGTTATTCATTGCGGCTGGGCGGGAAATCGTCGTCAGAAAAATGGGATTTTCGGCGTCGCGGCATCTCTGCTTCTTTATAAATGTGTGGCTACGGCTACCGCCACGTTACTCTGCTACCGCGCGCCCTTCCACAGCGCCGCGGCCACCACGGCGAGCGCGCCGAGCAGCGCCGCCAGCACCGCGACGAATCCGGCCCACGGCAAACCCTCGTACGCCCAGCCGGTGGCGGCTCCCAGGATTGACGAGCCCATGTAGTAGCAGAGCACGTACATACTGGAGGCTTCTGCGCGGTCGCGCTCCGCGATGAGGCCGACCCAACCGGAGGCCGTCGAGTGGAGTGCGAAGAAGCTCGCCGTGAACGTCAAAAGGCCAGCGAGCGCGATCCACAGGGAAGACGCTGCCACGGCCAGCGCGCCCAGCAACATCATCGCCGCCGACGCCAGCACGACCACGCCGCGCCCGTAGCGTCGTGAAAGTGCCCCGGCCCGCGCGCTGGACCACGTCCCGGACAGGTACACCACGTACACCAGACCCGACAGCGCCGCTGGCAGCCCGTAGTCCAGCACCGCGCGGAAGCCGAAGAAGTTGTACATGGACACGAACACGCCCATCGCTACGAAGGCGGTGGCGTAGAGCCCCACGAGGCGGGGGTTCGCAGGTGGCCGAGCATCGCGCGCACCTCCACGCTCGGGCGTATCGACGCCTTCGGCACGAAGTTGCGCTGCGCCGGCAGCGCCCACGCCGCGACCACGGCGAGCGCGAACGCGACGAGCGCGGTGCCGAACAGCGCCCGGCGCCAGGAGGCGAATTCGAGCAGCAGCGCGGGGATGAGGCGCCCGGTGAGCCCGCCGATGGTGTTGCCGGCGATGTAGAGGCCCATCGCGCCGGGCAGGTCGTCCGGGTCGAGCTCCTCCGACAGCCACGTCATGGCCACCGCCGGGGTGCCCGCAACGAGCGCGCCCTGCGCCGCGCGCAGCGCGATGAGCTGGTCCGCCCCCCGGGCGAGCGGCAGCGCGAGGCCGAACGCGAGCATCGCCAGCGTCGCGCGACGGTACTCCGGGCTCCCTCGCTTCATGTGACCCATGTTACGAAACCCGCGCGGATTATTTTGCGGAACCCCTTGCGCGTTAAGGTAAGGCTAACCTAGTATCAATCGTGAGTTCGCAGGGACTCGACGTATCACAGGGAACGCCAACGCCCGCCCTTCCGGAAACGGAAGTGGCGGGCGTTGGTACGTGGTGGGCGGAACGAGCCGTCGTTACGCAGCTGCCTTGGCGTAGCGCTCGTTGACGTCGTCCCAGTTGACAACGTTCCACCAGGCCTCGATGTAGTCGGCCTTGACGTTCTTGTACTGCAGGTAGAACGCGTGCTCCCACATGTCCAGCATGAGCACCGGGGTGAAGTCCACGGAGATGTTGCCCTGCTGGTCCGTCATCTGCTGGATGATGAGGCGGCCGGCGATGTGGTCGTAGCCCGCGACCGCCCAGCCGGAGCCCTGCAGGCCGTTGGCCACGGCGGAGAACTGCTTCTTAAAGCCCTCGAAGGAGCCGAAGCCGCGGTCGATGGCCTCCGCGATCGCGCCGGTCGGGTTGCCGCCCGCGTTCGGTGCCATGTTCTTCCAGAAGATGGAGTGGTTGGTGTGGCCGCCGAGGTTGAACGCGAGGTTCTTCGACAGCGCGCGGATCTTGTCAGCGTCCGCGTCGCCGTTGCGCTCCGCCTCGAGCGCCTCGAGCGCGGCGTTCGCGCCCTTGACGTAGTTGGCGTGGTGCTTGTCGTGGTGCAGCTCCATAATCTCGGCGGAGATGTGCGGCTCCAGCGCGTCGTATGCGTACGGCAGGTCCGGAAGCTCGTAAACAGCCATGATGGTGTCCTTTCGTTCGATTTCGTGTACGGGCCCCATGGTAGAGAAGTTTCGGGAACAGCGTCGTGGGCCCCGTCGTTGTACGGGGCATGGGATTTCTGTTCAGTAATACGCCATCGCTTGTCGACGCAAGCTCCGCCCTCCCCGGCCGCCCCGAGCCGATCCTGGTCAACCCCCGCGCGCACGCGGTGCTGGGTACCCCGATCACTGGGCTGTGGCGCGAGGGGCAGAAGCGCGTCCTCATCGGCATCGGCTGCTTCTGGGGTGCCGAGAAGATGTTCTGGCAGCTCGACGGGGTGGAGGCAACCTCCGTGGGCTACGGCGGCGGGGTGACACCGAACCCGACCTACCGCGAGGTGTGCACCGGGCAGACGAACCACGCCGAGCTCGTCGAGGTGGTCTACGACCCGGCGGTGATCTCGCTCAAAGAGATCGTGAAAACCGCGCTCGAGGCGCACGACCCGACGCAGGGCTACCGCCAGGGCAACGACGTGGGCACGCAGTACCGCTCCGCGTTCTTCACCGACACCGAGGAGGAGGCGGAGCAGATCCGCGGCTGGATCCGCGAGTACGCCGCCGACCTCAAGGACGCCGGCTACGGCGACATCACCACCGAGGTGCGCGCGGGGGCCGACTACTACCTCGCCGAGGACGAGCACCAGCAGTACCTGCACAAGGTGCCGGACGGCTACTGCCCGCACCACTCCACCGGCGTCGCCTGCGGCATCTAGTACCCGTGCTTTGAGGGGAAGCCGCCCTTGGGCATGCGCAGCTTCGTGGCGTCGCTGTGGATCCACTGCGCCGCGCGCGCGATCTCGTCCGCGGTGAGCGCGCCGGGGCCGGCGGCCTCGCCCTCGCCGTGGATGACGGCGTTCCAGTACGCCACCGTCTCCGCGTGGTAGTTGTGCCCGTGGGGGGACGGGTAGTCCTTCGACGGCAGCTGGTCGATGCCGATCTGCCAATACGTGACCAGCGGCATCCAGCGCATCGTGTCGAGGGCGTCGGAGTGCTGCGCCGCCGGCGCCGGCACCCCGCGCGAGCCCGGTTCTTTCAGCCAATCCGGGATCTTCCACGCCAGGCTCGGCTCCCACCACACCACCGGGTCGGAGGCGTGCTGGGCGAAGACGAAGCGCGGCTCCTCCCACGTGTGCGCGTACGGGTCGCCCCGGAAATCGCGGGAGATGTGGTCGGGGTGGGCGGTGAAGCGGACGTGGCGGCCGCCGTCGATACGCGGGAGGCGCTGCGGCGAGCCCTTCTCGCGGCCCTTCGTCAGCGTGCGGTGGTTCGCGGAGAACCCCGGCGTGCCGGTGAACACGCCGCCGGCGGTGCGCTCGAGGAACT
Source organism: Corynebacterium jeddahense (assembly GCF_028609865.1). Taxonomy (NCBI): domain Bacteria; kingdom Bacillati; phylum Actinomycetota; class Actinomycetes; order Mycobacteriales; family Corynebacteriaceae; genus Corynebacterium; species Corynebacterium jeddahense. The sequence continues at coordinate 2,399,208 of NZ_CP063194.1, read as the reverse complement.
CGTCGACGGAGTCGAACGCGTCCGAGACCCCGTACGCGCCGAGGGACTCCCCGCCGACGTAGAGCTTCGGGCGCGCGCCCTCGGGCAGGCCGTCGATCTCGCGCAGGATCGCGTCGATGAGCGCGCGCGAGGACGCGACCGGGGAGGAGTGGTCCGCGAGGTACGCGTACGCGCTGGGCAGGTAGGAGTACTGCATGGCCACGACCGCGGAGTCCCCGCGGGTGACAAACTCCAGGCCGGACGTGTGGAAGTCGTTGATCCAGCCCGTCCCGGCCGCGGACATCACGGCGATGTGGCCGCGGTCGAATGCGCCGGTGCGGCGCAGCTCCTGCACGGCCACCTCCGCCATCGCCCGGAAGTCGGGGTCCGTTTTCGCGTCGGTGTCCAGGCCGACGAACACGCGGATCGGCTCCTTGGCGTCGCCGCCGAGCAGCCGCTCGATGTCCTCCTTGCGCGGCCCGCCCGAGACGACGGCGCGGCCCTGGCGGCCCATCGTGTTCCAGTCCACCGCTGAGGCCGGCGAGCCGGAGCGCTCCGGGCGCCGCGGCTGGGCGGCGCCGCGCATGAACTCGCGGTCGAGCTTGAGGGCGGAGCGGCTCACGCTCGACGCGAAGCGGCGGACCACCATCCTGTCGCCCACGAGTACGAGGATCGCCCCGCCCCCGGCGACGGCCAGCGGCCACGACGCCACCGGGGGCAGCTTCTTGCCCAGCAGGTCGTTGAGCGCGTCGATGAAGGACTGGACGGCCTCGCCGACGAGCAGCACCGCGCCGTAGCCGAGGGTGCCCAGCGTGATGCCGAGGGCCTGCTCGCTCACCTTGAACGTGTCGTCGCTCTCCACGAGCTTCTCCTGCCGCAGGCGCCGCTTCGCCGACGTGGCAAAGACGCCGAGCGTGACGCCGGTGAGCGCGAGGCGGGCGGGCACGGGCAGCGGCCCGCGCGCGGTGTCGTGGACGACGGGCCGGGCCGCCTGGGAGACGAGGGTGCCGATGCCGTGGCCGATGCCCTGCAGCACGCCGACGTTCGCCGCCGTCGCCCACCAGTTGTGCGGCAGCAGCGACGGCGAGACCGCCCCCCACGTGGCCACCTCCGCGCCGACGAGGCCCGCACGAAACGTGGCGGGCAGCCGGCGCAGGCCGCGCATGCGCACCGCGGGCGAGATGTCGCCGAGCACCTCGAGCGCGCCGATCGGCAACGCGAGCACGCCGTCGCGCTTGACGGAGTACCGCCGGCGGGCCCGGTTGAGCGCGTCGGGGAGTTTGGCGCTGGCGGCGCGTGCGTCGTCGATAAGCATGGGGTCCATTGTCCCAAACTTGCAGCGGTCGCGCGGGCACCGGGGCGCGGGTAGCGTGATGGCACGTGAGCGAGACGAAGCTGCCGAAAATAGTCGCCCATCGCGGGTTTTCCGGGCGGTACCCGGAGCTCACCCGCCGGGCCTTCGAGGAGGCGCTCAAGCTGCCGATCCACGGCGTCGAGTGCGATGTGCGGCTCACCCGCGACGGGCGGCTCGTGGTGTTCCACGACGCGACGGTGGGGCGCACCACGAACGGCCGCGGGCGCGTGGACGCCATGGACTTCGCCGACCTGCGCGCGCTGAACAACGGCACTGCCGAGGACCCGCAGCAGGTCATGCTGCTCGAGGAGCTGCTCGAGCTCATGGAGGACTACCCGGACAAGCACCTCTACATCGAGACGAAGCACCCCACCTTCTACGGCCCCGAGGTGGACGAGCAGACGCTGCGTGCGCTCAAGTACGCCCGCCTCGACGAGTCGGAGCGCATCCACCTCATCTCCTTTTCCCACCGCGCGGTGCGCTACTTCACCGAGATGGCGCCGGAGCTGGAGACATTCTACCTGTTTCGACTGCTCGAGCGGAAGTGGAACCCGCGGTCGGCGATGTTCTCGCGGCCGTACGGCGTCGGCCCGGCGCTCGCGCACCTGCAGGCGCGCCGGGAGCTGCTCGGCTTCCGCGGGCTGCGCACCTACACCTGGGCCGTGGACACACCGCACCAGATGCGCTGGTGCGCGGACCACGGCGTCGACGTCATCGCCACCGACCTGCCCGACCTGGCGCTGGAGACCTACGGGCTCGAGAGAGAGGAACTACTGCAATGACCGGCATCATCGCCCACCGCGGGCTGAACGGGCTCTACCCGGAAAACACGCGTCGCTCGTTCGAGGAGGCGCTCAAGCTCGACATCGTCGGCATCGAGTGCGACGTGAACCTGACCAAGGACGGCGAGGTGGTGGTCATCCACGACCTCAGCGTCGACCGCACCTCCGACGGCACCGGCGAGGTCGGCGACATGACCCTCGACGAGCTGCGCCGCCTCAACGTGGGCACCGAGCGCGACCCGCAGCAGATCATGACCCTCGACGAGCTGCTCGACCTCGTCTGCGAGCACCCGGGCAAGCACATCCTCATCGAGACGAAGCACCCCTCCCCGTTCGGCGCCGCGCTCGAGGAGGCCGTCGCCCGCGTCCTGCGCGCCCGCGGCTTGGAGGCGGATGAGCGCGTCCACCTCATCTCCTTCAACCCCGAGGCCATCGAGCGCTTCCAGCGCCTCCTCCCGGAGCTCGAAGCATTCTTGCTTTACGACGAGCGTTCCGCCCCCTTCGCCCCAATCGGCACCTGCGGCGCCGGGCCGTCGATCTGGCAGGCCAAGGCGCAGCCGGAGCTCTTCGACGGGGGCGCGCGCACCTACGTGTGGACGGTGAACCTGCCCAAGGAAATGCTCTGGCTCGCAGAGCGCGGCGCGTCCCTGATCGGCACCGACCTGCCGCACATTGCCGCGGAGACGCTGCGGTAGATTTGCCCGCATGGTGCAACGCAAGCCGAAAAAGAAGAAGACCCGCGACGAGCTGCCCGAGGGCATGAGCCGCCGCGAGGCGAAGCTCGCCGCCCGCGCCGCCGAGCGCGAGCAGTTTCAGAAGGACCCGCGCCCGTTCGGCGGGCTCGCCGCCGAGGCGGACCTGGTCGCGCTGCAGGAGTTCGTCCCCTCCGCGATCGCTGAGTTCGAGGTAAACGGCACCCCGGTGAACGTGGTCACGGTGCTCCCGGGCGCAGGCGGTGCGCTCGTGCGCGAGGAGGCGCAGGGCGGCGGCCGTTTCGTCGCGCTGCAGGCGACCTCGCACTCGCAGAACCCGGGCCGCGACCTCGCCTACGCCCTGAACTGGGTCCTTTCTGCGGAGCCGGGGGAGACGCTGCAGTCCACCGCCGCCGACGGGTCCCAGCCGGAGCTCGCCTCGCTCATCGCCGCCGACGCGACGCCCACCATCACCAACCACCAGGACTTCGCCTGGTGGTTCCCGGAGGGCACCCAGATCCCGCCGCAGATCCAGCAGGCGATGCGCCAGGCCAACGACGCGGTCCTGCCGTCGCAGCAGCTCGGCAGCGACCTGCCCGGCTCCATCTGGTGGGTCAACCCGGGCGGCGGCAAGGCGCACATCCGCTGGGTGCGCACCGAGGACAACGAGGCGCAGATGCTCGCCGCGCTCGCCCGCATCGCCGCGCGCGGCGAGCTCAACCTCGGCGAGGGCACGAAGTTCGCGGGCGCCTTCCGCACCCACGGCCTCGTCGTTCCCGTCTTCGACCTCGACCCAGCGGTGGACGCCGAATCCTACGATGACGCCCTCGCCGCCCTGGACAAGGCCATCACGGCGGAGTACGCCAACGACGCCGCGCTGAGCGCCGAGGAGCGCAAGCAGCTCGAGAACATCAAGTCGCGCCAGGTGACGATCTAGGCGTCGCTCTCCCGCCCCGCTCTCCCGCCAAATCCAGCTACCAAGGCCCAGCTTTTCGCGATCAGATTGCGAAAAGCTGGGTCTTGGTAGCTGGATGCTGTGTGTGCTGGGACAGTCCGCGCGCGACGTGTGACCTGCACGAACCGTTGCATTAACGTTCCTTTTAATAAAATCTCATGTTCACCGGGTGTTCACGGGCGGCACATAGAGTCCTCCGCATGAACACAATGATCCCCGCAATCTCCGCGGAGCCAGTGGTCTCCGAGGAATACGCGGCAACGCACAAGAAGCGGAGATCGAAGACGGACTGGCGGCAGGTGGGCCTGGCGACGCTGCTCATCGGGCCAAACCTGCTGCTGCTCATCCTGTTCACGTACCGCCCGCTCATCGACAACATCCGCATCTCGTTCTACAACTGGAATATTTCCTCGCCGACGATGACGTTCGTGGGGCTGCAGAACTACCTCGACTGGTTCCACGCGCCCGAGACCCCGACGGTGGTGTGGAACACTGTGCTCTTCACGTTCTTCGCGGTCGCCGGCTCGATGGTCATTGGGCTCGCGCTCGCGATCTTGCTCGACCAAAAGCTGTTCGGCCGCGCGGCGGTGCGTTCGATGGTGTTCGCGCCGTACGTCATCGCCGGCGCCGCGATCGGCGTCGCCTTCCAGTTCGTCTTCGACCCGCGCTACGGCCTCATCCAGTACTTCCTCGGCCTCATGCACATCCCGGTGCCGAACTTCTACCAGCGCTCCGGCTGGGCGCTGTTCATGGTCACAGTGACGTACATCTGGAAGAACGTCGGCTACGTCTTCGTCATCTACCTCGCCGCGCTGCAGGGCCGCCGCGCCGACCTCGACGAGGCCTCGGAGATCGACGGCACCCCGCCGGCCCGCCACTTCTTCCGCGTCGTGCTGCCGCAGCTGCGCGGTACCACGTTCTTCCTGCTCATCACGGTGCTGCTCAACTCGTTCCAGGTGTTCGACGTGATCAACGCGATGACCCGCGGCGGCCCGTTCACCTACGGCACCACGACGATGGTGTTCCAGGTCTACACCGAGACGTTCGTAAACAACCGCGCGGGCTACGGCGCGGCGGTGGCGACGATCATGTTCGTCGTCGTCCTCATCATCACGGTGCTCCAGATCAAGCTGCAGGAAAGGCTGGACAAGTAGATGTCGACGAAATTCTCCGCCGGGCTTCCTCCAGTCCCCGGCAGCCAAGCCGAAGGTGAGCCCGTCGTCACGCAAACGCAGCGTCAGCGCAAGGGGGCGCCGGCCGAGCGCGGCTCCGTGGGCATGAAGGTCCTCGGCTACGTGGCGCTCGTGCTCACGGTGCTCATGATCATGGTGCCGCTGTACTTCATCGTGATCACCTCGTTTAAGACGTACCAGGACGTGTACTCGGACCCGATCACCTTCTGGCCGAACCCGTTCGTGCCCGAGAACTACAAGCGCGTGTGGGAGACGTCCGGGTTCCCGAACTACCTGCGCAACTCGATCGGCATCACGCTCATCCTCACGGTGGTCAAGGTGGTGCTCGGCGTGCTGTCGGCCTACGCGTTCGCGTTCCTGCGCTTCCCGGGCCGCAACGCGCTGTTCCTCCTGGTCATCGCCGCGCTCATGGTGCCCAACCAGATCACGATCATCTCCAACTACGCCCTCGCCGCCTCCCTCGGCTGGCGCGATACGTGGATGGGCGTGATCGTGCCGCTGGCGGGTGTGGCGTTCGGCTGCTTCCTCATGCGCAACCACTTCCAGTCGCTGCCCACGGAGATCATGGAGGCGGCAGAGATGGACGGCGCGGGGTTCTTTACCAAGCTGTTCAAGGTCGTCCTGCCTATGTCGTGGCCGACGCTGTCGGCGTTCATCCTCATCACCGTGGTCAACGAGTGGAACGAGTACCTGTGGCCGTTCCTCATCACCGACACCCCGGCCGCGGCGACGCTGCCGGTGGGCCTGACCAGGCTGCAGGACGCCGAGGGCCTGACCAACTGGGCCCCGGTGATGGCCGGCACGGTGCTGACCACACTGCCGATGATCATCGTGTTCCTGGCGCTGCAGAAGCAGATGATCAAGGGCCTGACCGCGGGCGCCGTCAAGGGCTAGCCCACTCAAACCAACTCAAGAAACGGAGAGATCAATGTCCACTTCCCTCACCAAGCGCCTCGGCGCCGCCGCGCTCGCCGCGATGACCGCCGTGTCCCTCACCGCCTGCGCCGGCGGCTCCACGAACGGCAGCAACGACGGCGACAAGAACGGCGGCAACGCCTCGGGCGACGAGAACAAGATCGTCTTCTGGTCCAACCACCCGGGTTCCTCGCGCGACCTCGAGGTCGAGATGATCAACGAGTTCGAGAAGCAGAACCCCGACCTCCACGTCGAGCTCGTCGACGGCGGCGCCAACTACGAGGAGCTCGCGCAGAAGTTCAACGCCGCACTCGCCGGCTCGGACCTGCCCGACGTCATCGTCGCCTCCGACGTGACCTGGTTCAACTTCGCGCTCAACGACGCGACCACGCCGCTCGACGACCTGTGGAAGTCGGAGAACATCAACTCCGACTCCTACGTGGACACCCTGCGCGACGACTACAAGTACGGCGACAAGCACTACGGCGTGCCGTACTCCCGCTCCACCAACCTCATGTACTGGAACACCGACGACCTCAAGGCAGCCGGCTTGCCGACGGACCGAGGGCCGCAGACCTGGCAGGAGTTCGCCGACTGGGCGGACAAGCTCAAGGCGAAGACCGGCCACGCGGCGCTGGTGATCCCGGACGGCTCGAGCTACCTCGACTGGTACTTCCAGGGCATGGTGTGGGCGTTCGGCGGCGCGTACTCCGACGAGTGGAAGCCGACGTTCTCCGACCCGAAGACCATCGAGGCCGCGAAGTTCCTCCAGGACCAGGTGAAGAAGGGCAACATCGAGATCGGCACCGACCCGACCGTCACGTTCGGCAACGGCAACGCCTCCGCGCTGCTTGAGTCCACCGGCTCCCTCGGCGGCCTGACCAAGTCCGCCACCATCCCGTTCATCACCACCTACCTGCCGGGCCCGGGCCCGTCGGCCGCCACCGGCGGCGCTGGCCTCGCCGTGCCGAACGGCATCTCGGACGCGCGCAAGAAGAACGCCGTGAAGTTCATCGACTTCATGACCAACACCGAGAACACCATCAAGTTCTCCCAGGCCACCGGCTACATGCCCGTGCGCAAGGACGCGCTGGACAACGCCGACGAGCGCAAGTTCCTCGACGACAACCCGAACGCCGAGACCGCGATCAAGCAGCTCAACGAGAACACGAAGCCGCAGGACTACGCGCGCGTGTTTGTGCCGGGCGGCGGCAAGCGCATCGGCGGCGCGCTGGACAAGATCACCGTGGGCAACCAGGACGTGGAGCAGGTCTTCGCGGATCTGGACAAGGAGACCCAGCAGGTGATCGACCGCGACATCACGCCGAAGCTGAACAAGTAAGTCCCTCTCCCCACCCCACCCTGGAAGGAGCACGTCCATGGCAACCGTTGAGTTCCGCCAGGCGTCCCGTATCTACGACCCGTCTCGCCCGCCGGCCGTGAGCCGCGTCAGCCTGGACATCGCCGACGGCGAGTTCCTCGTACTCGTCGGCCCGTCCGGCTGCGGGAAGTCAACGACGCTGCGCATGCTCGCGGGCCTCGAGCCCGTCGACGAGGGGCAGATCTTCATCGACGGCGTGGACGTCACGGAGACCCGCCCGCGCGACCGCGACGTTGCCATGGTGTTCCAGTCCTACGCGCTCTACCCGAACATGACCGCCCGCCAGAACATGGCCTTCGCGCTGCAGAACGCGAAGGTGGATAAGGCGACGATCAACGAGCGGGTGGACTTCGCGGCGAAGATGCTCGAACTCGAGGACCTCATCGACAAGAAGCCGGCGGCCATGTCCGGCGGCCAGCGCCAGCGCGTGGCCATGGGCCGCGCCATCGTACGCCAGCCGAAGGTGTTCCTCATGGACGAGCCGCTGTCGAACCTCGACGCGAAGCTGCGCGTGTCCACCCGCGCCCAGATCATGCAGCTCCAGCGCGAGCTGGGCACGACCACCGTCTACGTCACCCACGACCAGACGGAGGCCATGACCATGGGCGATCGGGTCTGCGTGCTGAAGAAAGGCATTCTCCAGCAGGTGGACACGCCCGCCAACCTCTACGACAACCCGGGCAACACGTTCGTGGCCACCTTCATCGGCTCCCCGGCGATGACGCTCATCGAGAACGTGCCCTTCATCGAGGGCCGCGCCGTCGGCGGCCGGGGCCACGCACTCGACTACTACATGCCGCGCGAGCTGGCGGCGAAGGTGCGCGGCGACCGCGTCATCGTCGGCGTGCGCCCGGAGAACTGGGAAATCGTCGGCGTGAACCAGCCGGGCGCCGAATACGGCCTGCCGGTGCACGTGGACATCGTGGAGCACCTCGGCTCCGAGCTCTACATCTACGGCCACCGCCAGGAGCAGGCGGACGAACTCATCGCCGTGCGCGGCGACCGCATCACGGTGAAGGTGGAGCGCGGCGTCGAGGTGGACCAGGGCGACACCGTCTACCTCCGCCCGATCGAGGGAGGCAGCGTCTTCTTCGACCCGGAGACCGAGATCAACTACGACTACCTCTAGCGCCGGTACCAGCTGGCGGCGTTGTTCCAAAATACGTCGTCGGCCGCCTGCTCGCCGCCCACCTCGAGCGCGACCCTCTCGATGAAAGCCGGCGCGCCATTTAGCCGTAGACCTTCTTGCCCGCGACCCAGGTCTGCCAGGTGATGGGCATGCCCGGGCGGTAGGCGAGGTTGATGGCGTTTTCCGCGTCGAGGATGTGCAGGTCAGCGGCCGCACCGGGCACGAGCGTGCCCTTCGCGGGGCGGCCCTGCGGATCCTTGCCGTCGCCGACGTTGTGGCGTCGCAACGCCTTCGCCCCGCCGGTGGTCGCCGCCTCGATCGCCTCGTCGAGGGTGAGGCGCTGCTGCAGCACCGCGGTGGTGACGCAGAAGTTCATCGAGGAGGTGAAGCTCGTGCCCGGGTTGAGGTTCGAGGCGATGGCGACGGTCGCGCCGGCGTCGATGAGCTTGCGGCCGGGCGCGAGATCCTCGCGCGTGGACAGGTCGCAGGCGGGCAGCAGCGTCGCGACGGTCTCGGATTCCGCCAGCACCTTGATGTCCTCGTCGGACAGGTAGTTGACGTGGTCGACGCTCGCGGCGCCCATCTCCACGGCGAGCTTGACGCCCGGGCCCTCGCCGAGCTGGTTGCCGTGCACGCGCACCCCGAGGCCGGCCTGCTTGCCCGCCTCGAGCACGCGGCGCGACTGCTCCTCGTTGAACGCGCCGCGCTCGCAGAACACGTCGATCCAGTTCACGTGGTCCTTCACCGCGTCGAGCATCGGGCCGACGACGAGGTCGACGTACTCCTCCGCGTCGGCCCCCGGCGGCACAAGGTGCGCGCCGAGGAACGTCACCTCGTCGACGTGGCGCGACGCGACGCGCGCGGCCTGCGCCTCGGACTCGACGTTGAGGCCGTAGCCCGTCTTCGTCTCGAAGGTCGTCGTGCCCAGCGCGTGGCCCGCGGCGACGCGCTCGGCGACGAGCTGGTCGAGGCGTTCCTCGCCCGCGTTGCGGGTCGCCTCCATGGTCACGGCGATGCCGCCCGCGGCGTAGCCCTCGCCGGCCATGCGCGCTTCGAACTCCTCGGCGCGGTTGCCGTCGAAGACCATGTGGGTGTGCGAATCCACCCAGCCCGGAAGCACAGCCCGCTTCTCGACGTCTACAGTTTCATCCGCCTCGGGTGCCTCCGACGCGGGGCCGACCCAGGCGATGACCTCGCCTTCGATAAGCAGTGCCGCGTCCTTAATGGTGCCGAGCTCGGAGACGGTACGCAGCTCGGAGATGCCGGTGATGAGGGTGCTCATAGGGTCCTTTCTCGTCGCGGTTAGTCGCGGGCCTTGAACTCCATCGGGATGCGCACGCCGCGCTCCTGCGCCACCTCGTAGGCGCGGGTGTAGCCGGCGTCGACGTGGCGGATGACGCCCATGCCCGGGTCGTTCGTGAGCACGGCCTTGAGCTTCGCCTCGGCGAGCTCGGTGCCGTCGGCAACCGTGACCTGGCCGGTGTGAATGGAGCGGCCCATGCCCACGCCGCCGCCGTGGTGGATGGACACCCAGGTGGCGCCGCCGGAAACGGCAGTCATGGCGTTGAGCAGCGGCCAGTCCGCTACGGCGTCGGTGCCGTCGAGCATGGACTCGGTCTCGCGGTACGGGGAGGCCACGGAGCCGGAGTCCAGGTGGTCGCGGCCGATGACGATCGGCGCCTTGACCTTGCCTTCCTTGACCAGGTTGTTGAAGATCACGCCGGCCTTGGCGCGCTCGCCGTAGCCGAGCCAGCAGATACGCGCCGGCAGGCCCTCGAACTCCACGTACTCTTCGGCGGCGTCGAGCCAGCGGTGCAGGTGCTCGTTGTCCGGGAAGGCCTCCTTGAGCGCCTCGTCGGTGACCTTGATGTCCTCCGGGTCGCCGGAGAGTGCCACCCAGCGGAACGGGCCGAGGCCCTCGCAGAACAGCGGGCGGATGTAGGCGGGCACGAAGCCCGGGAACTCGAAGGCGCGGGTGTAGCCGGCCTTGCGGGCCTCGTCGCGGATGGAGTTGCCGTAGTCGAAGACCTCGCAGCCCTCGTCCTGGAACTCGACCATCGCCTGAACCTGGGCGGCCATGGACTCGCGAGCCTTCTTGGTGAAAGTGACCGGATCCGCGTCCGCCTCGGTGTGCCACTCCTCGACGGTGATCTCGGTGGGCAGGTAGGACAGCGGGTCGTGCGCGGAGGTCTGGTCGGTGACGACGTCGACAGTAAGCTTGCCCGCCTTGTGGCGGCGCAGGATCTCCGGGAACACCTCGGCGGCGTTGCCCACGAGGCCGACGGAGAGCGCGCGCTTCTCCTCCTTCGCCTCGGTGACCAGCTTGATGGCCTCCTCGATGTCGGTGGTCACCTCATCGAGGTAGCGCTTGGACTGGCGGCGCTTCAGGCGGGACTCGTCGACGTCGACGATGAGGCACGCGCCGCCGTTGAGGGTCACCGCCAGCGGTTGCGCGCCGCCCATGCCGCCGCAGCCGCCGGTAAGGGTGAGGGTGCCAGCCAGGGTGCCGTCGAAACGCTTCTTCGCGACTGCCGCGAACGTCTCGTACGTGCCCTGGAGGATGCCCTGCGTGGCGATGTAGATCCACGAACCGGCCGTCATCTGGCCGTACATCATGAGGCCCTCGTCCTCGAGCTTGCGGAAGTGCTCCCAGTTCGCCCAGTCGCCGACGAGGTTGGAGTTGGCGATGAGCACGCGCGGGGACCACTCGTTGGTCTTCCACACGCCGACCGGCTTGCCGGACTGGATGAGCAGCGTCTCGTCGGACTCGAGTTCCTTCAGCGTCGCGACGATCGCGTCGAACGCCTCCCAGCTCCGCGCCGCGCGGCCGGTGCCGCCGTAGACAACGAGCTCATCGGGGTTCTCCGCCACCTCCGGGTCGAGGTTGTTCTGCAGCATGCGCAGCGGCGCCTCGGTCTGCCAAGATTTCGCGGTGATCTCCGTGCCGCGGGGTGCGCGGACCTCGCGTGCGCCTTCGGACCAGTTCTTCGCCATGTCGATGTCCTTTCGTGGATGTTGCCCAGTCGTGCTAACGGGTAGAGGGTAACGCCGGTCACACGCCGCGGGCAGGGGCTTGCGTCGCGTGGTGTCTCGGATGCGAGACGGGGCGGGCGGCGCCGGGCCAGAAGAGCCAAACCGGCTCTTCGTGTTTTAGAGTGCGTTGATCTTGGGTTGGAGGCCGCCGGAGTGAATCAGGCAACGCAAGATGTAGTGGTTGATGTTGCGGAACCCTAGCGCGATGCCGCGGAGGTGTTCGAGACGGCCGTTGATGGCTTCGACCGGCCCGTTGGAGGCGCCGATATCGAAGAACGCGAGGATGTCGGTGCGGCGTTTGTGCAGGCTTCGCCCGAGTTGGGTCAGCTCTTGAAGCCCGGCCTGACGAAGCCCGCGGAGCCGGTTGATCAGCCTGCGCATCTTCGTTTTCGCACGGCGCTTGTTGGGGTCTTCGTAGCAGTCGATGATCTCCTGGTACACCAGCCATGTCTCTTGCAGCACCGCGTAGTCATCGTCGTAGTTGAACAACACATCCAAGCGGTGCTGCTGCTCGCCATTAAGCAGACCGGTGCGGGTGAGCATGGTGCGACGGTTTTTATATAACGGGTCGTTGGTCCTGCCGCGCCTGCCGTAGGTTTCACGCTGCAGCCTCTGACGGCACGCGGTGACTTTGTCGCCGGCAAGACGCACCACGTGAAACGGGTCCATCACCCGGGTTGCGTGAGGAAGCGCCTCGTCAGCTGCGGTGGCGTAGCCCTGGAACCCATCCATGGTGACCACTTCCACCTCGTCGCGAAATGCTTTCGGCTGTTGGTTGATCCAGCATGTGAGCACGTTCGCGCTTCTTCCCGGAATGACATCGAGCAACCTCGCTGGTTGGCCTGTGTGGTGGCGGGTCATATCCACGATCACGGTGACGAACCCGCCGCCGGCCGCACGTCGATCGTGGGCCCATTTGTGCTCATCAACCCCGATAATGCGCACCCCGGCCAAGTGGTCGGGGTCGGCGACGAGTTCCCTGGCCATGGACAATGCGAGATCGCATGTCAGCTGCCAGCTGATCCCGAGTGCTTTGGCGGTGGCGGCGATACTCATCCGGTCAATCGCTAAACGCTGCAAGATCCAGCGCACCACCCGATGCGTGACCTTCGAGCGATCGTCAGCACATGCCAGGCCAGCCCGGAAGATCTTCTGCGAACAGAGGCGGTTCACACACCGAAAGCGCGGCAGACGCACCCGTAACCGGGTGGGAAACCCGACAACAGGAAGATCCACCAACTCCCGGCAGACGTGGTCACGCAGCACACCTGGCTGTCCACACGATGGGCAGGAGTTGATCGGGTCGAGCGCTTCACAGTCGATGACGGTGAGCGTGTCGTTGTGGGCGGCATTCGTAATCGCCAACCCAAGCTCCGCGGTGCGGCAAATGGTATCGGCGACAATGTTGGAACTAGGCTGCATTACAGGGTCCTTGTTGAGTTCGGATTGGCTTGAACACCTAAATCCTTAACCCAGCAAGGACCCCCACATCTTGTGCCACACCCAAGCACCCCGAAAAACGACCCACGCACTCCCAAACACGAAGAGCCGCCAAACCATGAGAACCAAACCAGGAGAATCCCCCTGTTTTGGCGGATTCTCCTGGTCTGGTTCTCATGGTTTGCGTGGGGTTGGGGCTTTGAGCGGGGAGGGGCGGAGCTTTCGTCGCTACGCAGGCGGCTCAGTGGGTTCCGGTTCCGCTGGCGGGAGGATCGTTTCAGGCGGGATTATGCGCTTATCCAGCGGTTGGAGAGCCAAGTAAAGCAGCGCGGTAACGATGAGACCGATGATCCAGGAGATGTCGGTGCCACCAAGGCGTTCGACAAGGGGGCCGCTGTAAAACGCCGTGTCGACGAACGGTAGCTGGATGAGAATGCCCAGTACGAACGAGATGATCGCCGCTGCGTTCCACTTACCGTATCGGCCGTTTGGATCGGACAAAGCTGGCACGTCGTAGCGTTCCTTCGATAGGACGTAGTAGTCCACCAGGTTGATTGCAGACCACGGCGTGAAGAAAGTGAGCAGGAACAGCAGGAACGAGCTGAATGCGTCGAGGAAGTTGCCACGTCCCCACATTGCAACAGTGACGGCCACTGCAGTCATTATGACGATGATGAACACGCGCAGTTGTGGTGGGATCTCGGTCTTGCCCCGCAGGCCGCTCCAAATGGTTGAAACCGACATGAAGCCGCCGTAGGTGTTCAAGACGTTGACGCAGAGCTTGCCCAAAGCGATGACGAGGTAAATCACGCTCGCGATGAATGCGTTTGATCCGAGCGAAACCAGCGCTTCGACCTCGTGGTGCCGGAAACCGTCGCCCACATACGCGGCGAGCAGCACGCCGAACGTCATTGCAATGGTCGAGCTCAACACCGAGCCGCCGAGACAGGCGAAGAACACTGCACGAGGGTTTGTATCCACTGGGAGGTACCGGGAGTAATCCGCCACATACGGCCCATAGGCAATCTGCCATGACGCGGCGAGTGCCATCGCGAGCAGGAATGAGGGAAGTGAAAACTCATTGATGTGCAGGAGGGCGTTCACGTCCGCTACTACGAAAAAGCGGTAGATGAGGTAGATGAACGCGATCGAGCTGATGACCGTTGCCCAACGCCCGAGTTTGTGAATGATGTCGTAGCCGATGATCGCGAACACGGCGCTTACGGCGCCGAACACGACGATTCCGGTCCACTCTGGGGCGTGGAAAAGGTGCGCGGTTGCCTGGCCGGCAAGCACCGTGCCAGAGGCGGAAAATCCGAGGTACATCAGCACGATGAGAACCAAGGGGATTGCCGCACCATACACCCCGAATTGGGCACGGGAGGAGATCATTTGAGGCAAGCCGAGGCGTGGGCCCTGCGCCGCGTGCAAGGCCATAACGCAGCCGCCCGCGAGCTGGCCTATGAACAGCCCGATGATGGACCAGACAACGTCCCCGCCGAATACAAAGGCAAGCGCCCCAGTGACCAGGCACGTGACCTGCAAATTGGCGCCGAACCAAAGGGTGAACTGGTTCCACGGGGAGCCGTAGCGCTCGTTCGCGGGGATATAGCCGACGGAGCGTTGTTCAATTTTGCCACCGAGCGCAGCCGGGGCGGTGGTGGGTGGGGCGGTGTCGTACGACGACATGGTCTCACTCCCTTCTGCTAGTTAGGACGTGCGGGGTTCTTCCGCGAGCCACTCCGAGATGGCGTCGTTGTCTTGCCCGAGTTCAGGGGCAGGGGTAGGCCGCGGCATGTTGTGCAGAGCGATTGGAGACGCGAGGGTCCGGAATCCATCCGTTTCTTCGGCGACGACTCCGCGCTCTTTTGCTAGATCGCTCTCCAAGGCCTCGTCGAGCGGGTAGACACGAGCAGTCGGGACGCCGTATTCAGCGAAGAGGGCGAGGGTTTCCTCGACGGTCTTGTCCGCAAGTGCGGTCTCGATTTCCTCACGCAATTCAGCCCGGTTGGCTGAGCGCTTGAGCGGATCGTCGAAACGCGGATCGCTCGCGAGATCCGGCTTACCCAGGCTTTCGGCGAGGCGGTCGAAGAGGCGGTTGGTGGTGATTGCGATCACTACCTCGCCGTCCTGCGTCGCGTAGGTGCTGAACGGCGCGGACAACCCGTGGTCGTTGCCAAGTCGCGTAGGCGGGGTATCGGTATGCAGGGCGCGCATGCCGACGGATTCCATGATGGAGATCAGCGAGTCGTACATCGCTAAGTCGACATGTTGCCCCTCGCCGGTCAGCTCCCGCTGACGCAACGCGGCGAGCGTCGCTATGGCCGCGTACAGCCCGGGCACCTCGTCGCCAAGGCTGATACCCACTCGGGTGGGGTTGCCGTCCGGCCAGCCCGTGACGTGCATGAGGCCGCTCATTGCCTGGGCGACTAGGTCGTACGCGGGTTCTTGCGACATTGAACCGGTCTGGCCGAAGCCGCTGATGCTGGTAACGATCAAGCGCGGGTTGATTTCCCGCAACGCCGATGGGCCGATGCCGAGCTTTTCCATTACGCCCGGGCGGAAGTTCTCGATTACCACGTCAGCGCGCTCAACCAGTCCACGCAGGGTGGTGAGGTCGTCCTCGTTCTTGAAATCGAGCGTGATTCCACGCTTATTCCGGTTGAAGAGGCGGAAGTAAGCGGACGTATCGTCAACGAACGGCCCGAACTGGCGCGAATCGTCGCCCCAGGGGGACTCCACCTTGATTACTTCCGCGCCGAGGTCGGCGAGGATCATCGCACAAAACGGGCCTGCGAGCACGCGGGAAAGGTCGAGGACGCGTACACCGTCGAGGGGAGCGGGATTCTGGGTGTTCATCCTGGCCCCCTAGACGAAGGCGGACTCGCCGGTAATGGCGCGGCCCACGATGAGCTGGTTGATGTCGTACGTGCCTTCGTAGGAATAGATGGCCTCGGCGTCGTTGAAGATCTTGGCCATGCGATAGTCGGAAATCAGGCCATTGCCACCCATGATCTCGCGACCGAGCGCAACCGTCTCGCGCATGAGCTTGGAGGTGAACGCCTTTGCCAGCGCGGACTGCTCGTTGTTCGCGGAGCCGCGATCCTCCATGCGCGCGAGCTGCGCCATCATGGATTCGCTTGCGACCAAGTTGCCCTGCATCGTGGCCAGCTTGTTCTGATTCAGCTGGAACGAAGAAATCTTCTTGCCGAACTGGATGCGCTCATCTGCGTAACCCAGTGCGACGTCAAGTGCACCCATTTGCGTGCCGACGGCTTGCCAGCCCACCGTGGAGCGCGCCGACTTGAACACCTTGTTGATGTCCTTGAACGAGTTTGCGCCCTCGAGCTTGTCGCCGTCTGGGACGAAGACGTTGTCCAGCGTGATGTCGGCGTTTTGCACCGCGCGGATGGCAATACGGTTTTCCATCAGCGTGGCCTTGTAGCCTTCGGCGTTCGTGTCCACGATGAACCCCTTGACTTGGTCATCCTCGGGGTCGCGTGCATAAACGGCCACGTAGTCGGAGAACGTGGCGTTGCCTATCCACCGCTTCGCGCCGTTGAGGATCCAGCCGCCGTCGACCTTCGTCGCGGTGGTGCGCATGCCCTGCGCGACATCTGAACCCGCCTCCGGCTCTGTGATCGCAAGCACGCCGGTCTTGCGAACCGCGTACAGGTCGTCGAGCCAGCGTTCTTTTTGCTCTTCTGAGCCGAGCAGCTCGATGCTGCCGGTGAACAGCCCATCCTGACCTGAGAAAAACGTGCCCACCGAGCCATCAGCGCGGTGAATCTCAGCGGTGACTAGGCCAGCAAGCAGGCGCGAACGCCCCTGTCCTCGCACGAGGCTGATGATGTTCAGCTCGCTGATTGATGGCAGCAGCTCGTGGGGGAACTCGGAGCGGTTCCAGTAGTCCACCGCGATAGGCAGGACGGAGGTCTGTGTCCAGTCGCGTACGCGATAGAGGATGTCCTTCTCCTCGGTGGACAGTTCGCTTTCAAAGTCGTAAAAATCGCCGTTTGGGTATCGCCCAGCCATGATGAGACTCCAATCACAATCGACGCCAAAATATGGTGTGCGCGACAGTGTATGGAGAAACTGCAAGGGCATACGATTCTCGGGGAGGCAGTTGTCTTGGATCCCAGACGGTTGACTGATCGTGTCCTACTTGCCCATCGAGCTTGATGTCATGTCGGACCCCCGCCGTGAGCCAAACCATGAGAACCAAACCAGGAGAATCCCCTGTTTTGGCGGATTCTCCTGGTCTGGTTCTCATGGTTTGCGTGGGGTTGGGGTTCTGGGCGGGGAGGGGCGGAGCTTTCGTCGCTACGCAGAGCCCTCCAGCCCGGCCTGCGCCGCGGAGTCGGAGCCCGGCACGCGCATCTCGAACTTCTCGGTGACCACGGTGTAGTCGAAGTAGCCCATGCGCGCGATCGGCTTGATCTTGAGGATGTCCAGCTTGCCCTCGTCGTCGATGACGGCGTCGTCGATGTGGATCGTCTCCACGTCCGCGACCACCAGGTCGATCGTGCCCACCGGCGAGTTGCCTGGGATGCGCAGCGTGGTCTTGTACTTGCACTCGAACTTGAGCGGGCTCTCCTTGACCATCGGGATGTTGAGGTGGTCGGCGTACTCCTTGGTCACGTCGAGGTGGTCCCACTCGCTGTCGCTGTGCTCGAGCGCCATGGCGGACTTGTTGACCTCTTCGCGCAGGTCGTAGGTCGCCATATTCCATACGAACCAGCCCGTTTGCTCGGCGTTGAGCACAGTATCTTTGCGACGCCCATCCGGATACTGGTTCGCCGAAAACATCACCATCGGCGGGTCAAAGGTGAGGTTCTGCCACTGCGAGTATGGGGCGATATTCTCGCACCCCTCCGTATCCACGCTGGACAGCCACCCAATCGGGCGCGGAACAGTACTGGCTTTGAAGGGGGAATACGGCAGCGGGTTCGGTTCGGACTGTGGGTGCCACTTCATTGCTTGGACCTCTGCTTCATGCGTTGCGGGTTATGGTTTGGGCCCAACGTACTCTCGGTCGGCGCTCCGCATTGCGGATTCGTTGCGACGATCCAATGGTGGGTTTTCCCAACCACTCCGCATTGCGGGGGCGGGCAGTGTCCGCAACGCATCCAACTCCGCATTGCGGATTCGTAGCGACGCACCAACGGTGGGCCACCCCACTAACTCCGCAACGCGCACTAGCCCTCAGCGCAAAAATAGCGAGGCAGCAAACCGGCGACCGGGGACAACCCGGACAGCGCGCGAAAGTCTGCTAGTAGCGCACCAGCAGACCCCCGACAAACCCACTACCGCAGCTCGCCGACGGCGCCCTCGACCGCCGCGACGTAGTCCCCGCCCTTGACTAGCTGCACGGACTGCTCGATCTCGGGGGAAAGGAACCGGTCGGTGCCGGGGCCCTCAACGCGCGAGCGCAGCACCGCGACGGCAGCGCCGGTGCCGGCGGCCGGCTCCCCGGAGCGCATGTCCAGCGCGCGGGCCGCGGTGAGGATCTCCACGGCGAGCACGCGGTGCAGGCCGTCGATGCTGCGGCGCAGCTTGCGGCCGGCGGACCAGCCCATGGAGACGTGGTCCTCCTGCATGGCGGAGGACGGGATGGAGTCCGCCGACGCCGGCACCGCGTTGCGCTTCAGCTCGCCGACGATGCCTGCCTGCGTGTACTGCGCGATCATATGGCCGGAGTCCACGCCCGGGTCGCCGGCGAGGAAGGCGTTGAGGCCGCGGTTGCGGGCGGGGTCGAGGAAGCGGTCGGTGCGGCGCTCGCTAATCGACGCCAGGTCTGCCACCACGATGGCCAGGAAGTCCAGCACGTACGCCACCGGCGCGCCGTGGAAGTTGCCGTTGGAGGCGACGCGGCCGTCCTTGGCCACCACGGGGTTGTCGTTGGCGGCGGCGAGCTCGCGGTTGGCTACCTGCGTGACGTAGGTGAGCGTGTCGCGGAAGCCGCCGGCGACCTGCGGGGTACAGCGGATGGAGTAGGCGTCCTGGACCTGGTTCGCCTTGAACTCGTCGAGCGCGGCGGCGAGGATGGGCGAGCCCGCGGCGACGGTGCGGATGTTGTACGCGGAGTCGGCCTGACCCGGGTGGGGGCGCAGCTGCTGCAGGTCGTCGTCGAAGACGGACAGCGTGCCGGTCAGGCCCTCCACGCTCATGGCGGTGGCGATGTCGGAGACCTTCGCCGCCTCGCGCAGGTCAGCGATGGCCAGGCACAGCATGCCGAGCATGCCGTCGGTGCCGTTGATGAGCGCCAGGCCCTCCTTCTCGCGCAGCACGAGCGGCTCGATGCCCGCCTCGGCGAGGGCGTCGGCGGCAGGGACGATCTCGCCGCCGTGGACGCGCACCTCGCCCTCGCCGATGAGCGCGAGCGCGCAGTGGGCGAGCGGGGCGAGGTCGCCGGAGCAGCCGAGCGAGCCGAATTCGCGCACGACCGGCGTGATCCCGGCGTTGAGGGCGGCGGCGTACGTCTCGGCGACGACGGGGCGCACGCCGGTGCGGCCGGTGCACAGGGTGGACAGGCGCAGCAGCATGAGGGCGCGCACGACCTCTTCCTCCACCTCCGGGCCGGAGCCAGCGGCGTGGGAGCGCACGAGCGAGACCTGGAGCTGCGCGCGCATGTCCTCGGGGATGTGCTTCGTGGCCAGCGCGCCGAAGCCGGTGGACACGCCGTAGACCGGGGTCGGGTCGGCCGCGAGCTCCTCGACACGCTGGCGCGTGGCGGCGATCTCCTCGAGGGCGGCCGGGTCGATCGAGACCTGCGCGCCGTGGCGTGCGACGGCGACGACGTCCTCGATGGACAGCGCGCCGATTCCCACAGTGATTGCGTTGTTTGTTGTCATGGGCGCGATGGTAGACCTGCGCAGGGCCCTACTCGACCGCGTTGCCGAAAAATTGCTCGCGGAGGTGCTCGGAGGCGTCGGCGAGGGCGTCGAGAAGCAGTTGCTTATCGACGCGACCTACGGCAAACGTCGCCGCCAACGCCGCAGCCGGGCGCGACAGGTGGTCGAGGACGGCGACGGCGACGGACTCCTGCCCCCGCGAGACCTCCTCGCATTCGCCGGCCCAGCCTTGGCGTCGATACGCGGAAAGCTGCTCGCGCACCTCGCTGTAGCGGCCGCGCTCGCCCGAGGAGGTGAACACCGCGCGGCGCTCCGCCTCGGGCAGGTGCGCGAGCATGATGCGGCCCGACGCGGTGGAGAGCGCGGGCAGGCGCACCCCCACCTCCGTGACCAGGGAGACGGCGCCGGGCGCGCGGACCTCGTGGAGGTAGACGATCTCGGAGCCGGCGAGGCGGGTGAGGTGCGCCGAGCCCCCGGCGAGGCCGGCGATGCGCGCAAGCGGCTTCGTGGCCAGGCGCACGAGCGGCTGCTGCGTCGTGTACGCCTGCGCCATGCGGTAGGCGGCGAGGCCGAGCCCGTACGTCCCCGCTTCCTCCAGGTGGACGACGAAGCCGGAATCCTCGAGTTCCCGCAGCATGTGGTACGTCGTCGAGCGCGGTAGGCCGAGCTCGCGCTGGATGCGGGTGGCGGAAATCGGCGCGTCGGTGGTGGACAGCAGCGACAGGATCCGCAGCACGTTGTGCGCGGCGGGAACCTGGGGTTTGCTCATCACACCAAGTATGCACGAGCGCTAGGCTCGGGACGCATGAACACAGTCACCGCACCGCTATTTACCCCCGCCTCCGACTGGTCCGGCCGCGACGACGGCCCCGGCCCCGAGCACGCGCGCTGGCACAGCGTCGTGGACACCCAGGCCGCCCCGCGCGAGGGTGCCGTCCACCTCATCGGCTTCGCCTCCGACGAGGGCGTCGAGCGCAACGGCGGCCGCCAGGGCGCGGCGCAAGGCCCCGCGGCGTTGCGCGCCGCGCTCGGCTCCCTCGCCATCCACGACGAGCAGTTGCGTATCGACGCCGGCACCGTGACCACCCAGCACGACGACCTCGAGGGCGCCCAGCGCGAGCTGTCCGACCGCGTGCGCGACCTCGTGGCTGCGCAGGGCGCGTCCGGCATGACCGTCGTCCTCGGCGGCGGGCACGAGACGTCCTTCGCGTCCCACCGCGGGGCGTACGAGGCGCTCGGCCCGCTGCAGGTGATCAACTTCGACGCCCACTTCGACCTGCGCGCCGCCGACCGGCCCACCTCCGGCACCCCGTTTAAGCAGATCGCGGAGCTCGAGGGCGAGCACTTCGACTACTCCGTCTTTGGCATTTCCAAGCCGAACAACACGAAGGTGCTCTTCAATACCGCCGCGGAGCTCGGTGTGACCACCGTGCTGGACACCGAGCTCGCCGAGATGACGGTGCGCGAAGCTGCCGAGCGCGCGCTCGCCGCCGTCGACGGCGACCTGCCGATCCACCTGTCCATCGACCTCGACGTCCTGCCCGCGGCGGTCGCGCCGGGCGTGTCCGCGCCCGCCGGCTTCGGCGTGGCTTACGCGGCGCTGCGCGCGATGGTCGAGGCCGTGGCGTCGGCCGGGCGCGTGGCGCTGCTCGACGTCGTGGAGCTCAACCCCGACTTCGACGTGGACAACCGCACCGCCAAGGCCGCTGCGCGCCTTATCGACGATGCGGTTGCGGGGGCGCGCTAGAACAGCAGGTGCGCGACGGGCACCGTGATGAGCACGGTGAGCACGACGCGGATGAACCAGATCTCGATCATCTTCACGATGTTGAGCGGGATGTCCGTGGCCAGCACCGCCGGCACCATCGCCGAGAAGAAGAAGATCTGGCTCACGCAGGTCACGGCGATGGTGAACTTGAGCACCATGCTCGTCGAGCCGGCGACGAGGGTCGCGGGCAGGAACATCTCCGCCAGGCCGGTGGCCAGCGCGCCCGAGGTCGCCCACGGGTCCGGCAGCTGCAGGGCCCACACGAGCGGGTAGAACACCACGCCGAGGATCTTGAACACCGGCGTGTACGTGGCCAGGACCAGGCCGATCACGCCGACGGACATGATGCCCGGGATGACCTGGACGGCCATGGTGATGCCGTCGCGGAAGTTCTCCCACAGCACCTTGCCCAGCGACGGCGCTTTCGCCAGCTCCAGCTTCGCCTCGCGCCACGCCGCCTTGAGGCGGTTGCCCGTGATGGCCTTCTCCGGGTGCGGGGTGGCGCCCGGGTAGTAGTCCTCGGGGATGCGGGAGATGGGAGGGATGCGCACCGTGATGGCGGTGACGATGAACGTGATGATGAAGGTGATGAAGAAGTAGGCCGTCCAGTGGTCCATCATGTCCAGCGTCTTCGCGACGATGACCATGAACGTGGCGGAGACCGTCGAGAAGCCTGATGCGACGATGGCCGCCTCGCGCCCGTTGTAGTTGCCGTTCTTGTACATGCGGTCCGTGATCAGGAGCCCCAGCGAGTAGGAGCCGAGGAAGGACGCGACCGCGTCGACGGCGGACTTGCCCGGGGTGTGGAACACCGGGCGCATGATCGGCTGGACCAGCACGCCGATGAACTCCATGAGGCCGAAGCCGACGAGCATGCCGAGGAAGATCGCGCCGACCGGGATGAGCAGGCCGACCGAGATGACCAGCTTGTCCAGGATGAACGGGCCGATTTCCGGGTTGAACAGCCAGGACGGGCCGAAGCCGAACGTGAGCATCGCGCAGAGCAGGATCGCCAGCACGGACAGCGCGGCAAACGCCATGCGCGCGTAGTCCTCTTTCCACCGGCCGGTGACGAACTGGTAGATCGTGCCCGCGACGATGGCGATGAGCGCGAGGTAGCGCGAGCCGTCGCCGAGGGTGGTGGTGATCCAGGTGACGATGTGGTCGAGCAGGATCGTCGACTTCGAGTCCCCGATCTTGAACGGGATGAAGAACGCGAAGATGCCGATGGCGCTGTAGACGAAGAAGCGCCACACGTTCGCCGGGTGCGGGTCCGCCTCGGGGGCGTCGCTGGTGGTGGGCTCGTTGGGGTCCGTGAGGTCGTCGATAAGCACGCTCGACCCCGCGGGAAGATCCTTCACCGGCCACGCCGCGGTGAACCTGCGGGCGGGGTGCCGCTTGCGTGGGGGAGGGGTGGGGGCGTCCATGGGTGGTCCTTCCATTAGAGAGTGTCGGCGGATAATTCATACACCAAAAGTGACACGGCGCACAACGAAATGGTCTACATTCGCAACTACCTGCAAGGGCGAGCTGGAAAACCCCAGCGCAACACATATTAAGGAGGCGCCATGGCAGACTTCATTGATTCACTCAACGGGATCATCTGGTCCAACTGGCTGGTGTACCTGTGCCTCGGCGCCGGTGCATATTTCACGCTAGTGACGCTGTTTTTGCAGATCCGCTGCCTGCCGGACATGATCCAGCAGCTCAAGGCGGGCGAGAGCTCCGAACAGGGCATTTCCTCGTTCCAGTCGCTCATGATCTCGCTCGCAGGCCGCGTCGGCGTGGGCAACATCGCGGGCGTGGCCACGGCCATCGCGTTCGGCGGCCCGGGCGCGGTGTTCTGGATGTGGCTCGTGGCGCTGCTCGGCTCCGCGACGTCGTTCGTGGAGTGCTGCCTCGCCCAGATTTACAAGGAACCCGACCGCGACACCGGCGAGTACCGCGGCGGCCCGGCCTTCTACATCGAGAAGGCGTACAAGCACACCTCGGCCCGCCCGTTCATGCTCGTCTACGCGGTCATCTTCGCCATCTGCATGCTGCTGGCCACGTCCTACTTCCTGCCCGGCATCCAGGCCAACGGCGTCGCGGCGGCGGTGGACAACGCGTGGGGCGTCAACGTGTGGATCTCCGCGGCGGTCATGGCCGTGCTCCTCGGCTTCATCATCATCGGCGGCGTGAAGCGCATCGCCAACTTCGCCTCCATGGTCGTGCCGTTCATGGCCGGCATCTACATCATCGTCGCCATCATCGTGCTCTTCGCCAACGCCTCGGACATCCCGCACGTGTTCGGCATGATCTTCCGCGCCGCCTTTGACAAGGAGGCCGCGTTCTCTGGCATGCTCGGCGCCGCCATCATGTGGGGCGTCAAGCGCGGCATCTACTCCAACGAAGCCGGCCAGGGCACCGGCCCGCAGTCCGCGGCGGCCGCCGAGGTCTCCCACCCGGCCAAGCAGGGCTTCGTCCAGGCGTTCGCGGTGTACGTGGACACGCTGTTCGTCTGCTCCGCCACCGCGTTCATCATCATCTCCACCGACATGTACAAGGTCTTCGACGGCCAGTCCGAGGACGGAGACGTGATCTACGCAGGCTCGCTTCCCGACGGCGTCCCCGTCGGCCCCGGCTTCGTCCAGGAGGGCCTGAACTCCTTCGCCTCCGGCCTCGGCCCGTCTTTCGTCGCGCTGGCGATCATGTTCTTCGCCTTCACCACCGTGCTGGCGTACTACTACATGGCCGAGGTGAACTTCGCCTACCTCATGCGTTGGGTGAAGAGCGAGAGTGCCCGCAAGGTCATCCTCTGGGGCCTGCGCGTGCTCATCATCATCGCGATCTTCGTCGGCGCGACCACGACCCCCGGCACGGCCTGGGCGCTCGGCGACATCGGCGTCGGCGCCACGGCGTGGCTCAACATCGTGGCAATCCTCTTCCTGCAGGTCCCGGCCCTCAAGGCGCTGTGGGACTACCGGCGCCAGAAGAAGGCCGGCCTCGACCCGCAGTTCGACCCCGAGGCCCTGGGCATCAAGAACGCCGACTTCTGGGTGGAGCGCAAGCACAAGATGATCGAGGCGGGCACGTGGCCCGGCGTCGAGGGCAAGGTGGTGACGGTGGCTGCGCCTGCTGCGCCGGGCGCGGCTGATGCGCCGGGCGCGGCTGGGTCGGCTGGCTCCACCGCCGTCCGCGGCGAGTAGCTCGGAGCGTCCCCACCACAAAACCGGCTACCTCCACCCGGTTAACCGCCCGTTTGGGGATGCGGTCTTTTTGTTGGAGTGCGTTTTGGGGGACTTTGTCTCGTTGTTATGCACTCAGTGCCTTGCGGTGCTCGGCGATGGTGGTGTAGCCCTCGCCGAGTGTCGACTTCAATCGTGTGTTGATGTAGAAGTCGATGTAGGAATCAATATAGTCGCGCATTTGCGCCACCGTCATCGTCGACACCACAGGCCTGCCTTTGAGCAGTTCTTGTTTCATCGTGCCGAAGAAGCCTTCGGTGCGCGCGTTGTCGCCGCTGGTGGCTTTGCGCGACAGTGACGGGATGTATCGCCACCGGTTGCCGCACCATGTATCGGCCTGGCAGTCGGGGCAATCCAAGATGTTGTGGGTGTGGTCGGTAATCAGACTGACCCAGCGTTCACTGCGGTAGAGCCCACCACGATCGGAATGGATGATCGGTTGTGCCTCGTCGGGTTTTACCTCGTCGATTCGCGCGATCATCTCGGCGACCAAGTCGTGGTTCGGTGATGTTGACATGGTCACCGCAATCGGCATCCCGTCGTAGAAATCGATCGCTGCCGACAGAAACAATTTGCCGTCTGGGCAGTGGATTTCGGTGACGTCGGTGCCGATTTTCTCCCACGGGGCATCCGCGTGGAAATCGTGGGTCAGCCCCTGAGCGTCGGCGTGGTCGATGAAGTACTGCGACGGTGCAACAACCGGCCGGGCCACATCCACATCCGCATCCCCATCATCGTCACTGTTGTCGGTTGGGGCGATCAGCAGCAGGTTCGCGGGTTTGTGGTCGGTTTCACCGGTGTAGGAGGAGTATTTGCCCGACGCTTTCGCCGGCGGGCGGCACCCAAGCTCTTCCATGAGGGTACGCACGATCTTTTCCGACACTGTATGCCCCATGATCTTCAGCCAGGCGTGGATGCGCCGGTAGCCGTAGCTTTGCCCGGATTCGGCTGCTGCCTGCAAGATCAGCGGTTTGAGTGCAGCGCGGCGCTGTTCGCGCTGGTGCACCACCTTCGTGTGGGTGTGTCGGTGGTAGTAAAACGTCGACTGCGCAATCCCGACAACCGCGCATGCTTTGGCGATGGAAAACCCGTGGGCGTCCGTGAGGGCAACCACCACTGCGGCTTTCGCCGCGGTGGACAGTTCCCCGTCACGGACGTCGTCTTTTCCCCGCGACTCACCGCCACGGACGTTGCCTTTTCCCTGCGGCTCACCGTCGCTCATGAGCACTTGGATAATGGCGTCTTTGACTGTTTCCCGGTCGCGCATCTCGACAACGAGCTTTTTCAGCTCGTCCATGTCACTGGGTAAATCAGCGATGTCGTCTATCGGTCCAGGCCCTGGCAGCCACTCGTTGACTGGCCGGGGTGGCCTTTTCGCATCGGCTGCTTCATCGACTCGCTGCTGTTGATGGTTGCGTTGGACTTTGCGGTGTTTGCTCACGCGTTCCATTGTCGCCGCAAACGCCTCGTCGAAGGTCATCGACGCTGCCGAATCGCGGTCGTCATCGTCTGGCCAGTACCGCTTCGTCCAGGTCAGTGCTGCGGTGTCGTTGACATCGAACTCCACGGCAATCTCACGCACCGTCGCCTGCGAGGTCAACCTGCGTGCTACAACCTTCGCGATGGTCTCAGCGTCGTAGGCGCGTCGCGTGCCATCAAAGGACTGGCCGCGGCGTTTGGCCGCAACCCAGTTGCCGACCGTGTCCACCGATGGTCGGCGACCACATACGTCTTCAGCCCAGTCGCAGACCTCACGGGCAGACGCCCCAGCCAAAAACCTCTCAACCGCACCATCGCGGATATCAGATGGAAACCCTGCGGGCATTGGAATACCTTCCAGCCCCCAACACTCCAACTTTTTGTCCGCGCTCCCTTTTCGGCGTGGTAGCCGGTCGTAGGTAGCCGGTTTCTCCGTGCAGACGGGGCACGGCGGCCCGGGGCGGGGCGCGGCGGGACACGACGGGGCACGGCGGCCCGGGGCGGCCTGGGGCGGGGCACGACGGGGCACGGCGGCCGCACGGCCCGGCGCCCGCACGGCCGCCCGCCCTACCGCAGCGACGCGAACAGCGCCTCCGCCGCCGCCTCATCCCAGAGCACGACGTTGCCCACGTCGGTGTCCTCGAAGCCGCCGACGGGCACGGTCTCGGTACGCAGGCCGCCGCGGATGGCCACGAGGATCCGGGCAAGGTTCCACACGTGGTCGCCGCCCCCCACGGTCACGAGCTTCGGCGAGACCCACAGCAGCCGGCCCAGGCGGAACGGGTTGAGGAACACCGCCGGCGACATCATCCGCGCGACGAGGGCGCCGAGGAACTCACGCTGCCGCGCCACGCGGTCGAGGTCGCCCTGCGCGGTCGCGCGGGTGCGCACGTAGCCGAGCGCGGTGGCGCCGTCCATCTTCTGGCAGCCGGGTTGGAGGTTGATGTTGGCCAGGGGGTCGTCGATAGGCTCGGCGACGCAAATGTCCACCCCGCCGACCGCGTCCACGACCGACGCGAGCCCGCCCATGCCGACCTCCGCGTACCGGTCGATGTGCAGCCCGGTCGTCTCCTCGACGGTCTGCACGAGCAGCTCCGGGCCGCCGAACGCGAAGGCGGCGTTGATTTTGTCGTAGCCGTAGCCGGGCACCGACACGTAGGAGTCGCGCGGGATGGACAGCAGCGTCGGCTGCCCGCGCAGCGGCAGGTGCAGCACCATGATCGTGTCTGTGCGCGTCGTCCCCAGATCCCCGCCGGTGCCGAGGCGCTCGACCTCCTTCTCGCTCAGGCCGGTGCGCGAGTCCGACCCCACGAACAGCCAGTTCGTGCCGGCGGTGCCGGGGATCTGCTCGTCGGGCAGCGCGTCGACGCGAGTAAGCCGCGCGTCGGTGAGCAGCACCAGGGCAAGCACGATCGCGAGCAGCAACGCGATGATCGCGCCGCAGCCGGGGCGTTTCGCTTGACGACGCACCTTCGGCCGACTCTCACCCCGCCGCCGCGCACGCGACACCTGCATCGGCACCTCGTTGCGGGGGTCATGGGCGTTGCGGACCTCACGTGCGTCACGGACCTCACGCGCGGGCGCGTACTGCGGGGCGCGCCGGGGTTCGTACTGGGGCTCCCGCGCCGGCTCGTAACGGGTCTCGTGGCGGGTTTCGTAGCGGGTCTCGTACTGCGGGGCGCGCGTTTCGTCTCGTCGAGAAGCGGGCGGCTCGGCGCGGCGGTGGACGGGGCGCCCGTAGCGGTCCACCAGCGGCTTTCCGTCTTTGCCCAGGGCGAACTCGCCCGCGTTGTCGCGGGGGTCGTTGGAGTGGGGCGTCATCGGCATGCGCACAGTGTAACCAGTGTGACGCGAGTGTTTAGATTCCTAACCAGCTCAGGTCGAGCAGCGGGTAGGCGATGAACGCGACGGCGTCGATGAGGAAGTGCGCGAGGATGAGCGGCCAGACGCGCCCGGTTTTGTGGAAGTACCACGCGAAGATCACGCCCATGATGAAGTTGCCGAAGCCGGCGGAGACACCCTGGTAGAGGTGGTACGACGCGCGCAGCAGGGCGGAGGCGCCGATGAACTGCCACGGCTTCCAGTCGAGCTGGCGCAGGCGCGTGACCAGGTACATCACCACCACGATCTCCTCGCCGAAGCCGTTGGCGAAGGACCACAGCAGGGAGGTGGGGATCTGCACGGCAGCGGTCGTGGGCACCACCACCTTCGACAGGCCGAGGTGCACCGCCGCGACGTAGAGCGCGAGCCCCGGGATGCCGATGAGCGCCGCGAAGCCCGCCCCGCGGGCGAGGTCGCGCCACGTGGGCCAGCGCCAGTGCTCGTCGAGAAGGTACCACGCCAGCCCGCCCCACGCGAACAGCGAGAGCGCCGAGGTCGCCTGCAGGGCCAGATCGAGCCAGGGGACGGTGGAGGCAGCGTCGTGGATCGTGGTGGTCTGCTGGTTGAGCGGCGCCTTCTGCAGCGAGTCGATGAGCCGGAAGATCGCGCGCAGCCCCGAGGTGCCGAACGTGACGGCGAGCACGAGCAGGATCTCGAGCTTGAGGCGTCGTTGCATGCGGTAACTTTAGCGCCATGTACGAATCGTGGGCGCGCACCGTCGCGCGGGTGGTCGCCCAGGAGTACCCCGCCGCCATGCACCACGAGCAGGACGGCCCGCGTCTCGCCGCGCCGCACGAGCTGCACCCGGCGTTCTGGGGCTCGTACGACTGGCACTCCTGCGTGCACATGCTCTGCACCGCCGCCAAGCTGCAGTTGCGTATCGACGACCTCCGGACCGCCACCCTCCTCAGCGACCTCCTCGACGAGCGCCTCACGCCGGACAACCTCGCTGCTGAGGCCGCGTACCTGCGCGCGCACCCGCTCTACGAGCGCCCCTACGGGTGGGCCTGGGCGCTGCAGCTGGCCAAGACATGCCGCGGCACGCGCTGGGAGACGGCGCTTGGGCCGCTCGAGGCGCAGCTCGAACGCAACGTCGCCGCGTGGCTGGGCACCCAGCAGTGGCCGGTGCGCCACGGGGCGCACGCGAACTCGGCGCTCGCGCTGCTGCTCATCCACGACGCCTCGCCGCGCCTGCGCGAGCCGGTGGAGCGCACCGCCCGGGCCTGGTTCGGCGGCGACCGCGACTACCCGCACGCCTGGGAGGTCTCGGGCCACGACTTCGTCCCCAACGGCCTGGCGGAGGCCGCGCTCATGCGCCGCGTGCTGCCCGCTGGCGAGTTCGAGTCCTGGCAGGGCGGGTTCTTTGCGCCGGGCGCGTTCGCCTTCTATACGGCGCCGATCCAGGTCAACGACCCCGAGGACGGCCAGCAGGCGCACCTCGTCGGGCTC
Source organism: Corynebacterium jeddahense (assembly GCF_028609865.1). Lineage (NCBI taxonomy): Bacteria > Bacillati > Actinomycetota > Actinomycetes > Mycobacteriales > Corynebacteriaceae > Corynebacterium > Corynebacterium jeddahense. Next base: position 2,369,697 of record NZ_CP063194.1, on the reverse strand, counting down.
ATGCTCACGCGCGCGTGGCTGCTGCGGGAGATCGGCAGGCCGGAGGGCACGCAGCGGCTCGTCGAGGCAGCGGCGCCGCACCTCACCGGAGAGAACTTCATGGCCACGCACTGGTTGATCACCTACGCGCTGCTCGCGGAGGACGCGGACGCCGCCCAGCGGCCTGCCTGACATTCGTGTACAAACGGGCCTATGGGAGCGCGCACGAATTACTGGGTCACGTGGGGCGAGCGGGACGCGTGGCCGCAGTGACGCGCGTCGCCTACCTCGGCCCCGCCGGCACGTTCACGGAGGAGGCCGCCCGCCGCTTCGACATCCCTGGCGCGCAGTACGTCCCCGTCGACTCGCCGGCTGCCGCCCTTTCCGCCGTCGACGCGGGCGAGGCCGACTACGCGGTGTGCGCCATCGAGAATTCCATCGACGGCGCCGTGACCACCACCATGGACGCGCTCGCCGCCACGCCGAGCGCGCGCATCGTGGGGGAGACGGAGCTCGCCATCGCGTTCGCCGTCATGACGCGGCCGGGGCAGATGCTTGACGACGCCTCCCGGCTCGCCACCCACCCCGTCGCCCACCAGCAGGTCAAGCGCTGGGCCGGCGAACACCTACCCCGCGCTGAGTTCATCCCCGCCTCCTCCAACGCCGCCGCGGCGAAGATGGTCGCGGACGGCGCCGCCGACGTGGCGGTCGCCCCGGAACGGGCCGCAGCGCTGCACGGGCTGGAGGTGCACGCCCGGGGCGTGGCCGACTCTGGCACGGCGCGGACCAGGTTCGTGCTCGTCGCAAAGCAACCCGCCCTCCCGGCGCCGACCGGCGACGACCGCACCGCCGTCGTCTTCCGCACGAGGAACGAGCCCGGCGCGCTGGTGCGCGTGTTGCAGGAGTTTGCGGCGCGCGGCGTGGACATGACGCGCATCGAGTCGCGGCCCACGCGCGAGGAGCCGAACACGTACGACTTCTTCGTGGACCTGGCGGGCCACGCAGACGAGGAGGCGGTCGCGGGCGCGCTGGAGGCCGGGGCCGCGCACACCACCAGGCTGCGGCTGCTGGGCACCTGGCCGCGCGCGGCGCGAGGGCCTCAGCCCCAGCCCAGTGCGTGGAGCTCGTGCTCCTCGAGCCCGAAGTAGTGGCCGACCTCGTGGAGGACGGTCACCTTCACCTCGTGGCGTAGCTGCTCCTCGTCGACGCAGATCGCCTCGAGGGCGTTTTTGTAGATGAACACCGCGTCCGGCAGGAAGCCTGTGTGGTTCGAGTGCTGCTCCGGCAGCGGCACGCCCTCGAACAGCCCGAGGAGGGTGGGGTTGTCCGGGTTGTAGTCCCGGGCGAGGATCACCATGTTGTGCATGTTGCGGGCGAACTCGTCGGGGATGGTGTCCAAGGCGTCGTCGATCATTTCCTCGAACGCCTCGTCGCTGACCGGGAGCATCAGTACCCCGTGTACGGGTCTTGGCCCGTGTCCTGCTGGACGTCTTGCTGCGCGGGCGCCGGATCCTGTGCGGCCCCGGCGTCGTTCGGGTTCGGCGGGACCGTCACCTGCGAGGACGTGGCCGGCTGGCCGCCGGGCTGCTCCGAGCGCAGTGGGCGGCGGGCGGGGCGTTCGGGTGGCGGAGCGTCGTCGATACGCAGGTGCTCCCTGCCCTCCTTCGCGGAGCCGGCGAGGGTGGCGAACTGGCCCTCCGGGCGCGAGTAGACGAGCGCGCAGTTCACGCTGCGCGAGCCGCCCTCCCAGGCGGCGGCGGGCTGCGTGGTCCAGAACGGGCGTAGCGCGATCTGGTAGAGCTGCTCCTCGCCGCCGAGGTAATCCTGCGCGGCCTGGGTACACACGTCTTGGAGGTGTTTGTCCTGGTCCTCGACGCTCGGCGTGCGGTCTGGGAAGACGCCGGCGAGGTCGACCTTGCTCGTGATCTCCAGCTGGTGCGGGTCGGCGCACTCGACGGCGGTGAGCGTGTTCGTGTCGCCGATGGAGACGCACTGGCCGGGCTCGAAGACGCGCGCCTGGTCCTGGTCGGCGACCTTGCCCGTGGTGAGCACCGGCTCGCCCGCCCGGTCCGTCTCCTGCAGCCCGCACAGCATGGTGCGGTCGCCGCGCTCCCACGCGTCGGCGGGCGGGAGGATCGGGGCGATGGAGTAGCGCCCGTTCGGGTCGAACTTGCCGCCCAGGTAGTGCAGCGTCGCCGCGCCGCAGAGCTCCTCGCGCAGCTGGGCCTGGCGCGTCTGGTTCGGCATCGGCGCGTCGGGGCCGAACTCCGCCGTGGGGTAGGTGGCCAGGTCCTGGCGCAGGGAGACCTCGAAGCGGTGCTCACCGGCGCAGTCCGCCTGCTCGAACTTGGAGATGGTGCCGTCCGCGGCGGTCTCCCAGGTCAGGCACGAGCCGGCGTCGGCGGTGGTGAACGACGCCGGCGCATCGTCGGGCGCCGTCGTCGCCGCCGACGTGCCCTCGGCGCGCTCGTCGGTCTCGGGCGCGTCAGCCGCCAGCCCGTACGTGCCGGCCGCGACCGAACCCGCCAGCGCGGCGATGAGGAACGCGCGCAGCGTGGTCGTCTTGGAAGCCATGGGCCGACATTATTCCACGTCGCGTGCGACCCGGGTAGTCAGCCGGTAGCGGTCGGTGCGGTAGACCGAGGAGCAGAACTCCACGTTGTGCGCGCCGCTGCGGGCGTAGCGCACGATGTGCAGCAGGGCGGTGTCCAGCGCGACGTCGAGCAGCGGGGCGTTGTGGGCGCCGGCGGCGACGGCGGAGACGGTCTGCTCCGCCTCGGTGATGCCGAGGCCGTACTCCTCCTCGAGCAGGGTGTAGACGGAGTGGTAAACGTCGTTTTCCAGCAGGTCCGGCACGAGCGCCGCATTGTACCAGGCGTCGTCGACGGCGTACGGCTCGCCGTCGCCAAGCCGGAGCCGGCGCAGGTGGATGTGCGGCGCGTTCGGGGGAGAGCCGAAGTACGTTGCGACGTCCTCCGGCGGAGCCGTGCGCTCCGAGAGCAGGATGCGTGACGACGCCTCGACGCGCTGCGCCTTCATCTCGTCGGAGAAGCTGGCGAGGTGGAGCCTGCTCACGAGCGGCGCGGGGGCGACGAACGTGCCCTTGCCGCGCACGCGGCGCAGCCGCCCGGCCGCGACGAGGTCGCCGATGGCGCGGCGCACCGTGATGCGCGAGACGCCGTACGCCTCCTCGAGGGCGCGCTCGCCAGGCAGGGGGTCGCCCGGGGAGAGCTCGTTGTCGCACATCTCCTCGAGGATCAAGCGCAGCTGCTCGTGTTTGGGGACCGGCCCGTCGGTGATCATACGGCCACCATAGCGCACTGGTTATGACCGGTCGAGCGGTGCGCGTCGGGCGACGATGTAAGGTAAACAACCGTGATTGATCTCAAGCGTGTGCGCGAAAACCCAGAGGAAGTCCGGGCGTCCCAGCGGGCCCGCGGCGAGGATCCGGCGCTCGTCGACGAGCTGCTGGCCGCCGACGAAGCGCGCCGCTCCGCCATCCAGGCGGCGGACGAGCTGCGCGCGGAGCAGAAGGCGTTCGGCAAGAAGATCGGCCAGGCCACGCCGGAGGAGCGCCCGGCGCTGCTCGAGGGGTCGAACGAGCTCAAGGCGCGCGTGAAGGAGGCGGAAGCGGCGCAGGCGGAGGCGGAGGAGAAGGTCAGCAAGCTCCAGTACTCCATCGGCAACGTCATCGAGGGCGCGCCCGCCGGCGGCGAGGAGGACTTCATCGTCCTCGAGCACGTCGGCGAGGTCCCGGAGTTCGACTTCGAGGTCAAGGACCACCTCGACCTCGGTGAGGCGCTGGGCATCATCGACATGAAGCGCGGCACGAAGGTCGGTGGCGCGCGCTTCTACTACCTTGTGGGCGACGGCGCGTGGATGCAGCTCGGCATGCTCATGCTCGCCGCGCAGAAGGCCCGGGAGGCCGGCTTCAAGGTGGTCATCCCGCCGGTGCTCGTGCGCCCGGAGATCATGGCCGGCACCGGCTTCCTCGACCAGCACGACGAGGAGATCTACTACCTCGAGCGCGACGACATGTACCTCGTGGGCACCTCCGAGGTCGCGCTCGCGGGCCTGCACCAGGACGAGATCATCGACCTCTCCGACGGCCCCCTGCTCTACGCCGGCTGGTCCTCCTGCTTCCGCCGCGAGGCCGGCTCGTACGGCAAGGACACGAAGGGCATCCTGCGCGTCCACCAGTTCGACAAACTCGAGATGTTCGTCTACTGCAAGCCCGAGGACGCCGAGGCCATGCACCAGAAGCTGCTTGGCCTTGAGCGCGAAATGCTCGCCGCCGTCGAGGTGCCATACCGCGTCATCGACGTCGCGGCGGGCGACCTCGGTTCCTCGGCCGCCCGCAAGTTCGACACGGAGGCCTGGGTGCCGTCGCAAGGCACGTACCGCGAGCTCACCTCCACCTCGAACTGCACCACCTTCCAGGCCCGCCGCCTCTCCATGCGCTACCGCGACGCCGACGGCAAGACCCAGACCGCGGCGACGCTCAACGGCACCCTGGCCACGACGCGCTGGCTCGTGGCCATCCTGGAGAACAACCAGCAGGCGGACGGGTCCGTGCGTGTGCCGGAGGCGCTGCGTCCGTGGGTGGGCAAGGATGTGTTGACGCCCTAATGGATACGCGCCGATACCGCGGATTTACCGTCCCGCGCTTCTACGAGGGCATCGCCGCGAACCGCGACGAGGCGGTCGAGCGGTTTTACCAGCGGCTCGTTGGATCCATGCGCACCCTCATGCGGGCGCTGCGCATCGACACCACGGTCATCGGCGCGGAGCACATCCCCGCACAGGGCGGCGCCCTCATCGCCGGCAACCACACCGGCTACGCGGACTTCATCTTGCTGGGCACCGGCCCGTTCCTCCACGGGGAGCGCCTCGTGCGCTTCATGGCCAAGGCTTCCGTCTTCGACGTCCCCGTCCTCGGCCATGTGCTGCGGGTGATGAAGCACGTGCCGGTCGATCGCGCCCGCGGCGGCGACTCCATCGCGCCCGCGGTGGAGATGCTGCGCGGCGGCAACTTGGTGGGCATCTTCCCCGAGGCCACCATCTCGCGCTCCTTCGAGCTCGCCCACTTCAAAACCGGCGCCGCGCGCATCGCCTACCAGGCCGGCGTGCCGCTCATCCCGTGCGTGATGTGGGGTTCCCAGCGCATCTGGACCAAGGATCTGCCGAAGCACTTCCACAACGTGCCGGTCATCGTCCGCTACGGCGAGCCCGTGGAGCTCACCGGCGACGCCGAGGCGGACACCGCCGAGCTCAAGCGCAGGATGCAAGAGCTTCTCGACGCCTCACGGGCCGAGTACACCGCCCTCGCCGGCCCAGGCACCGGCGAGGCCTGGATGCCCGTCGCCCTCGGCGGCACCGCCCCGACCGTTGAGGAGGCGGAGCGGATCTACGCCCGCGAGCGGGCCGAGCGTGACGCGAAGAAGGCTGCGAAGCAGGCAAAGCGCGCCCGGAAGGTCCGGAAGTAGGCGCTATGCCCGCCGCCGCGCCCCGCCTCATCGTCTCGGACATCGACGGCACCTTCATCACCTCCGCCGGCCGCGTGACCCCACGCCTGCGCTCCGCGGTGGTGCGCGCGGTGGACGCCGGCGCGTACTTCGGCCTGGCCACGGGGCGGCCGCACCGCTGGCTCATCCCGGTGCTTGAGCAGCTCCCGCTCGCGCCGGTGTGCGTGTGCGCGAACGGCGCGGTGGTCTACGACCCGTCATCCGACACCGTCCTCCACGCCTTCGAGCTCGCCCCGGACGCGATGGCCGACGTGGTCGGCGCGGTCGAGCGCGCGCTCGATGGTGTGCCGCACGGCTACGGGGTGGAGCGCGTCGGCTCGTCGGCGCTCGACCCGGAGGACGAGTGCTTCCTCATCACGCCCGAGTACAACCCGGACGCGTGGGACAGCCGCTTCGGTGTCGTGGACACGCAGACGCTCATCAGCGAGCCCGCCGCGAAGTTGCTCGTGCGCTGCGCCGCGATGACGTCGGCACAGATGTACGAGCTCATCGCGCCGGCCGTGGACGCCGAGCTCGCGCACGCGACCTACTCCATGGACGAGGGCCTCATCGAGTTCTCGCTGCCCGGCGTGAACAAGGCCGCCGGCGCGCAGTTCTTGGCCGAGCGATACGGGGTGGGGGCAAGCGAGGTGATCGCGTTCGGCGACATGCCCAACGACATCGAGCTGCTCACCTGGGCGGGCACCGGCGTGGCCATGGCCAACGCCTCGCCGGTGCTGCACGACGCGGCGGACATGGTGACGCTGGCCAACGATGAGTTCGGCGTCGCTGCGGTGCTCGAGCGCTGGTTCTAGCCGGCCCGGCGCTCGGGGTTAGTGCACCACTCGCGGTACGTGGCGTCGATACGCGTAGGCAGCTGCCGCACGCCCGGATGCGCATCGATGCACAGCTGCAGTAGCGCGATGAGGGCGTCAGACTGCGCCTGCTTCCACCCGACGCGGCGCACGATGGCGCCGGTATTTTGGAGCTCCTTCTCGCGGTGGCGCTCCCGGTTCACCGCCTCCTCGGCGTCGCCCATCGCCCCGCTCGTCTTCTCCGCGCCATCCGCCTCCACGATGATGAATCCGTTGATGAGCACGTCCACCCAGGCGATCGTGGGCCACCCATCTGCGTCCAAGACCTCGAACCCGATCTGGAACTCGATTGTTTCCACGCCGGTGAGCTGCCCCGACGCGATGGCGCGCAGGATTCTGTCGCGCGCGATCGTTTCCAGTGCGCTCGCCGAGGTGTCGCCGGAGTGCGCGATGAGCTCTCGGAACCCGCGCAGTCCCTTCGCGCGGGGGAGCGTCGCCGTCTTGTGCAACAGGGTGTCGACGGTGAGGTGCGGGTGCTGGAACCGCGCCGACTCCAGCTGTACGAGCGCTTCCGTGCGGCCGTAGTAGCGGTACGAGTCGAAGATGGCGCGGATAGCGACGGCGGTTCGCACGCCCTTGTGGGTGCAGATTTCGCCGGGCCGGAGCATCCCGCCCCGGTATATCCGGTCCGGGTATTGCTTCCCCCACGTCCGCGAATTGCCTGGGAGCGCCAGGTCGACCCTGGTCACCCAGTCAAACGTGGACAACCCGAGCCACCGCGCGGCCGCCGGCCCCGTGAGTACGGCGGTCTTGCAGTGTCGGGCCACCTGCCTGATCAGCTCGAGTTCTTGCTGGCGTCGCTGTTGAATGTCCCCCACGGGAGGGACTTTTGCATGATTCGTTTGTGAGGTCAATGCATTGTCCACTGAGGTGGACACGCGGGTGGGGTTCCTTGTCTGCTAGTGGCGTGGCGGCGCCTACTAGCCCTCAGCGAAACGGGTTCGGTGTTTCCCCAGTTGGCGGATCGGCGCTGGGGCCGAAAATGCGCTGAGGGCTAGCAGCATCCAATCGCTACTAGCCCTCAGCGTGCTGGTCCGCGTGATCGGCTACTTCGTGTTGATATTCACCGCGCCGGTGAGCGGGTTGTAATCGATGGAGCCGCCCTCGAAGTCCACGCGCACGGTGTCGGCGGTCGGGTTGTACTGCTTCGAGGTGGGCATGCCCAGCGGGCCGGCGTCGAGGCCCTGCTGCAGCCAGGTCTCCGCGATCTTGCCCACGAGGGTGAAGATGTCGCCGTTGGCGTTGCGAGCGCCGATGCCACCCGAGTAGAGCGCCACGGCCGGGCCGGTCGGTCCGCCCACGCCGGCGACGAGCTTGCCCAGCGTCGGCTCGAGGGTGTACCAGACGGCGGCGGCGTCGCTCGACCCGAACGCGTTGAGGGTCGGGCCGACGACGGGGTTGATTTGCTGGGCGACCTTGGCGGCGTCGGAAAGCGTGAAGCCCTGGAGGATCTCGACGTTGCCGAGCTGGCCGATCTTCGGCGCGATGCCCTGGGACACGGCGTAGAGGAGGATCGTGCCCACGGCGGTGCCGGCGATCGCGGCGATGGTGACCGGGTCGCCCGAGGAGAGCTTGGTGAACAGGTCGCTCTCGCGGGCGAGCTCACCGATGGTCGGCGCGTTCGGGTCGGTGGCGGCGTCGCCGGCGGGCAGCGGCGCGGTGGTGGTCACGGTCGCGGTGCTGCCGGTGTTGGAGCCGGCCCCGGCCCGGTCGCCGGCGCGCAGCGTGCGGTACTTCAGGGCCGCGGTGGCGCGGATCGTCGGCAGTTTGGCGTAGAGGTTGTCGCCCGGGCAGGTGTTGTAGTGGAAGTCGCGGTGCGCGTTGATGTTCGGGAACATCGCGCCCTCGCCCGCGCGGTACTTCGAGCCCTGGAAGTTGCCCTCCGCGTAGTGGTAGCTCGAGCCGTTCGGGTCGAAGCCGGCGACGGCGGCCTTCCAGCCGATGATCTCGCCCATCGCGCGCAGCGCCTCGGGTGTCGGCTGGGCCTCCTGGTAGTTGCCCAGCATGGACACGCCCCAGGTGTTCTGGTTGAACGAGCCGACGTGCGCGCCCTGCGGGCCGCGGTCCATGCCGCCCGCGTGGCCCTCGTAGATGTTGCCGTACTTATCGACGAGGGCGTGGTAGCCGATGTCACCCCAGCCCAGCGTATTCGCGTGGTAGTTCCAGATGCCGCGCACGATGCCCGGCGCCTCCGCCTCGGAGTACACGTTCGAGCCCGCGGTGTGGTGCACCGTCGCCGCGGTGGTGGGCTCGGCGTAGTACGGGGCGCTGCTGCGGCCGGCGCCCCACTGTGCGCGAGTGATCACCTTGGGCATGCCCCAGGTGTAGCTGTCGGCGACGGGCTGGATGCCGCCTTGGTTCGTGCCCTCGCCGCCGTCGAGGAAGACGGCCTTGATGTCGTTGGCGGTGGTCGGCGCGCCGGAGTCGGTGCGGCCGCCGTCGAGGAGGTCGACGTTGCCGGTGGAGACCTGCACGCGGCGGGTCTTGCCCACGAAGATCGGCTCGGTGCCGAACGTGTTCGAGCCGGCCGGCGGGTCGACCGGGTCCATGGCGTACCACTCGGACCAGGAGCCGTCGGCGTTCTGGGAGCGCACGTAGGCGGCGATGTCCCGGTCGCCGGTCCAGGTCAGGCCGACGAGGGAGAAGTCGCGGTCGTTGGAGAACTCCTTGACCACGCGGCGTGCCTCGGAGTCGCCGCCCTGGGTGCGGATGGCGGCGTCGTCCACGGTGATGTTGGCGCCGGCGGCGAAGGATTCGGAGGTGGTGTACACCTCGGGCGCCGCCGCGCCGAGGGACTGAACCTTGAGGATGCCGTGGCTGCCGAACGCGTCGGCGGCGACGAGGGAGACGACGAGGAGGACGGACACGATCACGGGCATGATCGCGGCCCGGGTGGGTCGGGCCGCGCCGCCCTGGATGCTGCGACGTTGCTGCACGGTATTACTCCTGGGGCTCTAAGAGATCACTGCGAAAGCAGTGGCAAATGTGACAGAAACGAAGTGTAGTGCACATTGAAGTCTCAAGAAAGACTTGAGACTTGACGGGCGTGTCGCGGTCCCGCGGCGTGTGTCGGGCGAAGCTGCGTCGATACGCAACTGTGCGAAAATGGGCCGTATGGCATACGACCTCATTGTTGTTGGATCGGGTTTCTTCGGGCTCACCGTCGCGGAGCAGGCGGCGAGCGAGCTGGGCAAGCGCGTGCTCGTGGTGGAAAAGCGCGGCCACATCGGCGGCAACGCGTACAGCGAAAAGGAGCCGGAAACCGGCATTGAGGTGCACAAATACGGAGCGCACCTGTTCCACACGTCGAACGAGCGCGTCTGGGAGTACGTCAACCGCTTCACCGACTTCACGGACTACCAGCACCGCGTCTTCGCTATGCACGACGGCACGGCGTACCAGTTCCCGATGGGCTTGGGCCTGATCAACCAGTTCTTCGGCCGCTACTACTCGCCGGACGAAGCGCGCGAGCTGATCGAGCAGCAGCGCGAGGGCCTCGACCCGGCGGCCGCGACGAACTTGGAGGAGCGTGGGATTGCGCTCATCGGCAAGCCTTTGTATGAGGCGTTTGTGAAGCACTACACCGCCAAGCAGTGGCAGACCGACCCCACCGACCTGCCGCCGGAGATCATCTCGCGCCTGCCAGTGCGCTACACCTTTAACAACCGCTACTTCAACGACAAGTACGAGGGCCTGCCCGTCGACGGCTACGCGGCGTGGCTCGAGCGCATGGCTGCATCTGACCTGATCGACGTCCGGCTCGACACCGACTGGTTCTCCGTGGCTTCGGAGCTCCGCGCTTCTTCTCCGGACGCGCCGGTCGTCTACACCGGCCCGCTGGACCAGTACTTCGACTACGCCGAGGGCCGCCTGGGCTGGCGCACCCTCGACTTCGAGCAGGAGGTGCTGGACACGGGCGATTTCCAGGGCACCCCGGTGATGAATTACAACGACGCCGACGTCCCGTACACCCGCATCCACGAGTTCCGCCACTTCCACCCGGAGCGTTCCTACCCGGGCGACAAGACCGTCATTGTCAAGGAGTACTCGCGCTTCGCCGAGGACGACGACGAGGTCTACTACCCCATCAACACCCCAGAGGACCGCGCGAAGCTCGAAGCGTATCGACGCCTCGCGGCCCAAGAAACCGAGTCCAACAACGTCCTGTTCGGCGGCCGCCTGGGCACGTACCAGTACCTGGACATGCACATGGCGATCGCGGCGGCGCTCACGTTGTTCGACAACCAGCTGCGCCCGTTCTTCGAATCCGGCGAGCCGTTGAGCCAGCCGCGCGGCCACTAGAAGGTACTTGTGAGCACCGAGATTTTCGTCCACCCTGACTGTCCCGACTGCACGGACGTGATCGCGCAGTTCCAGGCAGACCCGCAGGTGTTCGGCGACGCGGAACTTCTCGACGTCACCAACCTGCCCAACCTCAAACGCTTCCTCACCCTGCGCGACTCGCTCGACGGGTTCGCAGACGTGCGCGCCACCGGCAAGATCGGTGTGCCGTCCAAGGTGATCGACGGCACGACGGTCGAGTTCCCCGGCGAGGTGTAGCCGGCCTCGGCTGCTCGGCTGCTCGGCGGTTCGGCGGCCCAGTGCTGGGGCGCGGTGCTCGGGCGCGGTGCTGGGGCGCGGTGCTGGGTGGCTGGGACGCCCGCCCCGCCGTCCGACCTTGCCCTTTTCGACGATGGCGATAGCTCGATGTCGATAGTTCCTGGTCACGGCGTTTTCGCGTTTCTCGTCGCACCACAGGCTAAAACTCGCTGACCTGCAAGTATTGTCATCGAGCTATCGACATCAAGGTTTCGGCATGAACTAGCACCTCATCAAAACGCTGGCCAGGTTGTGGGTGATAACCACGCTTCCTGACCGGCTGATGAGCGCGATCGTGCCAAGAATGGCAGCTCCGGTCGATCGGCCGGTCGAGTTATGAACAACTCCAAACAACTAGTCTGACCTGCGGCGATGGGCCTATTTCGGGTCAGTTGTATAGCGAGTTGTTTCAGAGTTGTTTTAAAGAACTCCGGAACAACTTTTGCTAGGCGCTTGGGACCGGGGCGACGAACGTCGAGACGAGGTACCGGTTGATGTCCGGGCGGGTAGCGTGTCCGCGCCGTCACCTGCTTTGAAGGTGGCTAGCCACTCCAGCTACGCGGGCGCTAGAAGACAGTGTGCTTTACACTTTTATTAGGTTAGGCAAGCCTATATAGTTTGCAGGGTGAGTTTTAGACCCTTTCTTGCAACCGTCGTCCGGAGTGAACGTATTGCACCGAGTTTCCAGCGGGTGACGTTCACCGGGGTTGACGCCATGGGGCCCGCCGTTCCGATCAGAGATTTGCGTATCAAGCTGCTGATCCCGCCTGCCAGCGGTCTGTTCGAGCTTCCCGAAGAGGGGTGGTGGGACACATGGCGTGAGATGCCGGAGCACATGCGCGGACATCTGCGTACCTATTCCATTCGGGAGTTCCGGCGAAGTGCTGACAGCCCTGACGAAGTGGATGTGGATTTTGTTCTGCACAGCGATAGTCCCGGTCCCGCCTCGGCGTGGGCACAAGACGCACACCCTGGACAGCAGCTGCTGATTATTGGACCAACACGCGCCGATGATTCCGGTGTTGGTATTGAATTTAACCCCGGATCTGCTGTGGTTGCCCGTCTTTACGGCGATGAAACCGCGTTGCCCGCAATGGCTCGTATCTTGGAGGAGTGGCCCGAGGGGCTCACCGGTTCGGTTGATATCGAGGTGCCCGCCGGCAATTACCTGCCCATCGACTCTCCTTCACAGGTTGATGTCCGTTGGCATTTTCGTGCAGAGGGGGACTTCGACTACGGAGGCTTGCTTCTTGCGCAGCTGAAACAGGAAGTTGGATCCCGTTGTGGCTCTGCTTCGTTGGAGACTGGAAAACCTGGCCTTGTGGACGAAGCCCAGCTCGATGAAGTCTGGGAGACACCCACGTATTCCAGCAGTGGAGAATTGATAGGTCCCACGTCGGGTAGTGCAGGGCACACCTACTACTGGATCGCTGGGAAGAATACAGCTGTGACGGCGATGCGGCGGCTTCTGGTGGGTGAGGCGGGAGTGCCTCGCCACCACGTGTCGTTCATGGGGTACTGGCGGTAACGGAGTAACAGCGTGACTAAACGTGTTGGGCTTGTCGTCTTCCTTGTGGTTTCCACTGTGTGTGCAGCGCTGGTGTCGCTGTTGATCGGGGCGCGCGAAATGGGTTTCGAGGCAACGGTGAGCGCGGTTCGTAATGGACTCCCGCTGGCGTTCTCGGGCGCAGCCGAACAACTTGAGACGTCCAGTGATGAGGCGAAGATCATCGCGCAACTCCGTGTTCCGCGCACCCTACTTGGTCTGTTGGTGGGGGCAGCGCTGGGCACCGCGGGCGCACTGCTGCAGGGACACACCCGAAACCCGCTCGCAGACACAAACCTGCTAGGTGTAGGTCCTGGCGCCGCGCTTGCGGTGGCGGCAGCCATTTCCTTTCATGGCTCAATGACGGTGTTGGGCACTGTCGGGGTGGGATTCCTCGGCGCAGTACTTGCGGTAGCGCTTGTTTTCTTGCTCAGCGTGAGAAGCCTGGGATCGAGCCCGATCATGGTTGTGCTCGGTGGTTCTGCGCTGGGCGCGGTTTGTAGTGCGCTTACCAGTGGCATCGTGCTGACGAATACGCAAAGCCTCAACGAGATGCGGTTTTGGACGGCAGGCGCTATTGCTGGGCGCGACATGCAAGTGGTCGCGGTGCTCGCACCGGTGATTCTCCTCGGGCTTGTGGGGGCCTTTGCTACGGCAAATCGGGTGAACCTCCTGAACTTGGGAGACGATGTGGCAAGTGCCCTTGGCGTGAGAGTCCCCATCACGCGAGCTGTAGGCATTGTTCTTGTCGCATTGCTCACGGGTGCCGCGGTGGCTGGGGCGGGCCCAATCGGGTTCGTCGGCCTGGTTGTTCCGCACCTCGTGCGTAGCCTCACCGGCCCGGACTACCGCTGGGTGCTGCCGTGTTCCGCGCTGGCTGGAGCGACGTTGCTCTTACTCGCTGACGTTATTGGTCGCGTCATCGCGCGCCCTGGAGAATTGCAGGTCGGCATCACGCTTGCCTTCGTTGGAGCCCCATTTGCACTGCATATCTTGCGGAAAGGGGCGAATCGCTGATGCGGGTTTTCGCGATAAACGCTGCTCTTGCGGTGCTGGCCCTAGCCGCTGCCCTCGGGGGCGTGATGGTTGGAGATTTCGAGCTATCAGTTCGAGACGTAGTCTCTGCCCTTATGGGCCAAACCACGGAGTTGGCCCGGACTGTAGTTCTTGAGTGGCGCCTGCCACGAGTGGTTACGGCGCTGGGTGTAGGTGCTGCGCTGGGCTTTGCCGGGGCGATCTTCCAGACCATTACAAGGAACCCGCTGGCGAGCCCGGACATCTTGGGGGTCACCTCGGGCGCCTCTGCTTTCGCTTTGACCGCGTTACTCGCTGGTGGAAGTACCGGGATGATGTTGCGTGGACTGGGAGTACCACTCAGCGCATTCCTCGGTGGAGTGGCAGTATCTGCTGCAATCTGGTGGCTGAGCCGTGGTGCAGGTTTAGGGTCCTTCCAGCTTGTTTTTGCCGGCATCATCATCAATGCGCTGGCGATGGCTTATAACTCGTTCTTGCTTGTTCGCGCCGACTATCGGGATGTTGGCAAGGCGCAGGCGTGGATAACCGGTTCAGTGGGTTCCTCTAGTTGGCACGATGTCCTCGCAGTACTCATTGCGCTGGCAGTTGTTATTCCACTGTTGCGGTGGGCAGCCTTCAAACTTGAGGCGCTCTCTCTTGGGGAGGCCACTGCTGCTGGCCTCGGGGTAGAGCCCCGCCGTACCCAGCTCATCCTCATGATGATGGCTGTAATGCTGGCATCGATGGGCGTTGCAGCGTCTGGGCCGATAGCGTTCGTGGCGTTTGTCGCACCACAGATCGGACACAAGCTCGCACATGCAGCAACGCCGCCATTAGGAACCGCGATGCTTACTGGCGCGGCGATCGTCTCCGTCGCTGACTTGGCGTTGCGAGTCCTGGTGCCGGGGAACCTGCCGGTGGGGATAGCCACAACTGTAATTGGTGGCGCAGTGCTGCTTTACACGCTGTTGAGTGCAACACGAAAGGTGTCCATATGATGCTTCAAGGCCGAAATCTTAAGGTAAGTTATGGCGATTCCGTCATACTCAATGGCATTGATTTCGACGTGCCCAAAGGCGGAATCACCACAATCATCGGGCCAAACGGTTGTGGCAAGTCAACGCTGTTGCGTGCTGCGGCAGGGCTTCTTACGCGTGACTGTGGCACAGTAACGCTGAACGGCGTGGACCTGGCAAATCTGAAGCGCCGCGAGATTGCACGCCAGCTTGCTGTGTTGCCACAGACTCCGGTTGCTCCCGAGGGGCTGCAAGTTCGTGATTTGGTTGGCCGCGGACGCCACCCACATCAATCTTGGCTGCGACAGGGCTCGACTGAGGATTCACGTGTGGTCGATGCAGTGATGAAACTGACCAATATCACGGAGTTTGCAGACCGTCCGCTCGAGCGGCTTTCTGGTGGTCAGCGTCAGCGCGCTTGGATTGCGATGGTTTTAGCGCAGGAGACTCCGCTCGTGTTCTTGGACGAGCCGACGACTTACCTAGACTTGTCTCACTCTGTCGAAGTCTTGTCGCTCGTACGTCAACTCGCCGATCAGGAGGGCAGAACCGTGCTTATGGTGCTGCATGATTTGAACCTCGCAGCACGCTATTCGGATCAACTCATCGTGATGCAGCGTGGCGAGGTGGACGCGGTCGGTGCGCCCGCTGAGGTGCTTACTGAGTCTTTACTGGACCGCGTTTTTCATCTGCCTGCTGTCGTGACAACAGACCCAGTAAATGGGGGCCCACTGGTTGTCCCCCGGTAAGCACCACTTCCGCCTGGTGTTCTAGAGCGACTTTTTGATTTGCTCGATTGCGTACGGGATGGTGAGGGGGTTCGGCATGCTCATTGCAGTGGCGGTATCGGTGTCTAACCAGTAGACCCCGCCACGCTTATTCACATCGAGGTCCATGAAGGTGGCGTCGTTTTTCAGCGCATCGATTGCGCTGTAGTAGTCCAGTACGAAGAGGTAATCCACGTCATTGAAGTCGACGTAGTTTTCAGGCGACCAGTCGAGGAAGTAGCTGGAGCCATCGCCGTTGAACTTCTCTGGGATCTTGAACCCAAGCTTTTCAATGAAGGAGCCGCGGCCGTCGCCCGAGGTATATACGCCAAACTTCCCGTCGTAAGGCATGCCGATTACCGCTGTTTTGCCTTGCAACTCAGGGTGAGCTTCGCGGAAATCTTGGAAAGCCTGCTCGGAATCGGCGATGAGTTTTTCGCCTTCGGCTTCCTTATTCAACGCCTTGGAGATTTCCTTAATCTGTTCATCCCACGGCACTTGCCAATCTTTGTATTCATCCGAGTGGAAAGTGGTTGGCGCAATCTGCTCGAGCAATGCCTTCTTGTCGGCTTCGAGACCACTGTTCACCGCAATGATCTTTGTCGGGTTGAGCGAGGCAACTTGTTCGGCAGTGTCGGTGCTGAACTCGGTGGTCGTGTCCCGGATCGGGTTTGGGTCGACTGTGAGCTTGTCCTTGGCCCATGGTCCAAGTCCGGAAGGGTCTCCCGAACCTTCCTGTTCCCAGGTGGCGTAACCGACCGGTTGTTCACCGAGCGCAAGGACCGTATCGACATCGCCGAGACCCATTGTCACGATGCGCTCCTCTGACCCGTTGGCATTGGAGGTTTCGGGAGCGGTTGTTGAATCGCTTGATTCGGTGGAGCAGCTGGCAAGCATGAGCGCCGCAGTGAACGTGGCTGCGATCCCCTTCAGTGCGCGAGAGGTAAAGAGTGTCAAGGTTGCACCTTTCGTAGGTGGTCAAAGAATTTCGCGTTAGGTCTCCCTAACCTAACGCGACCACTCTAAGGTATGCCTTGCCTAAGTGGCAATCCTTGTCTAGGTGCTCGGGACCGGGTCGATGAACGTCGAGACGAGGTACCGGTTGATGTCGGAGCGGTTGATGATGCCAACCACCGTGTCGTAATCGGTGCCGACCTCGGCCGAGTCGTTTTGGGCAAGCAGTGCGTATGGGACGGTGAAGGCTGGGACGGAGTTGCCGAGGACGTCCAACACGTTGCCGGCGGAAGACGATAGCTGATTTCTGTGAATTGGGCTGATGGGCGAGAGAGAGCCGTGTCGTAAGCTGGGTCAGCGTGGGAACTTTCATTGCACTTATCGGGCTGCTGCTCGCCACCGTCTTTGTCGCCGCGATTGGCGAGCGCACCGGGTTGCCGTGGCCGGCGCTGCTCACCGTCGTTGTTGCTCCGGTGCTGTTCATACCGGGGATCGAGACGGTGTCCATACCGCCGCACCTGATCCTGCCCATCTTCCTGCCGCCGCTGTTGTGGTCGTTGGCGAGGCGCACGAGCTGGGGGCAGATTGGCTCGCAACTCAACGTGGTGCTGACCATGTCGGTGATCCTGGTGTTTCTCACCATCGCGGCGCTGACGGCCACGGCAATGTGGATGCTGCCGGGGCTGAGCCTGGCCACTGCGATGGTGCTCGCCGCCGCGATTGCCCCGCCGGACCCGGTGGCTGTGGACGCGGTGGCAGGCCCGGCCGGCATCCCGAAACGCATCACCGGCACCTTGCAGACGGAGGGCCTGTTCAACGACGCCGCCTCCATCGTCACCTTCAACGTGGCCATGTCTGCGGCGGTGGCGCATGGTGAAGTGGACTTCAGTAAAGGGTTCTTCCAATTCCTCTACGCGGCGATCGCCGCTGTGGTCATCGGCCTGGTGGTGGGCAGGCTCGCCGCCATGTTCGCCAACTCTGTGCCGGACTCCGTTATCCGCACCGCATTCACGTGGGTGCTCCCGTTTGCCATCTATGCCGGTGCTGAGGCGATCGAGGCCTCGGGCGTGATTGCCATCGTCATCGCGGCGGTAGAGATGTCGTCCCGCTCCGCCATGACGGCCGAAGACCGCCTCACCGGCCACTCTTTCTGGGAAACGGTGGAGCTGCTGTTCACCGGTGTGGCGTTCGGCCTGATCGGCATGAGCGTGCGCGACGCCATCGACACCGCCGGCACGCACATCTGGCAGGCGGTGCAGGTGGGCGTGGTGCTGTCCCTCGTGGCGTTCGCCGTGCGCTTCGGCTGGATGTGGGTGCTGTACAAGATGAACACGAAGCGCGGCCGCACGAACGTCTCCCCGCTGCGGCTGCAGGAGGTGCTGCTGATGGCGTGGTCCGGCATGCGCGGCCTGGTCACGCTTGCGCTCGTTTTGTCCATCCCGGCGTCGGCGACGAGTTACCACTACGAGCTCTCAGTCATCGCGCTCACCGTCCTCACCTGCACGATGGTGGTGCCGGGGCTGTTGTTACCTTGGCTCGTCGATAAGCTTGACCTGCAAAATGGGCCGGGCGGGGACAAGGCCATTGAGGAGCTGAACCAGCGCGCGTACGCCGCCGCGCGCAAGGCGGTGAAGCAGCACGGCGAGGAGTACGCGCCGGAGGCGTACGCGATGGTGCAGGAGTGGTTGGATTCCATCGCGGAGAAGCGCCTGCAGGATCCCGAAGGGTCCGAGGAGCGCAAGGAGGCCTTCAAGCGTGCACGCACCGGGGCGTTGCAGATGCAGGAAGTCGCGCTGCGGGCCGCGAGCCGGGAGCTGCAGCAGGCCCGCCGCGAACGCCAGTACAATCCCGCCGACGTCGACGCGGTGCTGGCAGACCTGGACAAGCTGATTCTCGCCCGCGACCGCAGCGCGCTTGCCACACCCAGCACCATGGTGAAGTGGGAGCCGGAAGAGTAACTACTTCTACACCGTGCCGGTGACAGTTTTCGTGGGCCGGACGCCCGCGGCGGCGGCGTGGCTACCGAGCTCAACGAGCGCGCGTACGAGGCCGCGCGCCACACCGTCCAGGAACACGGGCCGAAGCTCGCCCCGGAGTCGTACTCCATGGTCCAGGAGTGGCAGGACGCGCTGGCCGAACGCCGCCACGTAGGGAAGGAGAGTTCCCGGGAGCGCCGCGAGGCGTTTGAGCAGGCCTGCGCCGCCGCCATCGAGGTGCAGAACATGGCCCTGGCCGCCGCCACCGCCGAGCTGGAGAACGCCCGCACCGAGCGCGGCTACAACCCCGCGGACGTGGACGCGGTGCTCGCGGAGCTCGACAGCATGGTCTTCGCCGCCGAGCGCGACGCCCTCGCGCCTCCCCGGCGGTTGCGGTAGGGGCCTTTCGCTTATCGACGCCCCTTCGGCCCGCAGATCACCCGAGACCATACAGCGATAGAGCTCAACGCGCTGATTTAGGCAGAAGACTGCCCGCTTTTTGGGCCTGTCATGCGCTATCGCCAACAACCTCCGTTTTCAAAATGACAACCAAACGGCTTTCGATATGAAAACCAACTCATTTTCAATATGTAAATCAACACGCTTTCAAAATATAAACCTGAGCTTTCTAGCTGCTACGATATGGATCCATGGCTCGCGTGTATCTACCGCGTCTCGCGGATGACGAATTGGAGAAGGCGCTCCGTCGACAGGGCGGGGTGCTGATTCAGGGGCCGAAAGGTTGCGGCAAGACAGAGACGGCGAAGCGGCAAGCTGCGAGTTTCCTCAACGTGGAGACTGATCCCGGCGTCTCACTTGCCATGGATACGGACCCGCGGCTGTTGTTGGAGGGTGCGACGCCGCGTCTGATCGATGAATGGCAGTTACAACCGCGTCTCTGGGATTTCGCGCGGCACTCGATTGATGAGCGTCGGACGACAGGGCAGTTCATTTTCACCGGTTCCACAGCACCCGGGGCGGATGCGACGAGCCACTCGGGCGCGGGCCGGTTTGCCCGTTTGACCATGTCGACGATGACGCTTTTTGAAACCGGTGAATCTGATGGGTCCGTTTCGCTTTCAGCGGTGGTTGCTGGTGACCCGTTGCCGTTCGCCGCTCCATCATTGACCCTGCCCGAGTTGGCAGAACGGGTTTGCCGAGGCGGCTTACCCTACAACGTTGGTCTACCGCTCGAAGACGCTCTGGAAAACGTCCGGGACTACGTACAGACTGTCGCGGACGTGGACATCCACACTCCTGGCGGGGTGAATCGTGACTCTGAGCGCGTGAGGCGGATGATCCGCTCGCTTGCTCGGGGCGTCGGAACCGAGCTGGAGCTGCAAACCATTGCGACCGATTCCGATTCGTCGCGAGTGACCACACGGGACTATCTCGATGCGCTGGCGAGCATCTTCGTCTCCGTGGATCAGCCCGCGTGGTTCACGCACCTCCGTTCCAAGGCGACGTTGCGGAAGGCTCCGAAGCGCCACCTCGCAGACCCCTCCTTCGCCATGGCTGCACTCGATCGTGGGCCGGAGCACCTGCTCCGGGATCCTGCCTACTTCGGCCAACTCTTCGAGTCTCTCGTGGTGCACGAACTGCGCGCGCTCACGGGCAGAACGGTCTACCACGCCCGTTTGAACACGAAATTAGAGGTAGACGCGGTCGCGAACGTCGGCGGACGGGACGTGCTCGTCGAGGTGAAGCTCGGCTACAGTCCCGAGGTAATCGATCACGCCGCCGACACTCTCAAACGGTTCGCTGGCCACCTCGAGGACGATCCGGCGTTGGTAGTCATCACTTCTGGTGGCCCTGCCATTCGACGGAACGACGGTGTCGCAGTGATCCCGATCGGGGCACTGGGACCGTAGGTAGCGAGCTCCAACCGACGCAGCGAACCAAATCGGTGCTAGCGACGTTTGCCTTGCGCTGGCAGCCCGCCACGATAGGCGCGCACGCTCGAACCCGAGTCGATGCTGTGATCGTCCCGGCCCCAGCTGTCAAGGCAAATGAGCGCATATCGGTCGGCGTGGCGCTGCTGCTGCCGCCGCTCTGCAACGCGACGGGAATTGACTTAAAGGTAGCAAACGCGCTGCTCACTAGGGGTGCGTTTTCCGCACACACTGTCTCCCATAGCTTGCTTGGGCGAAACCTGAATTCAAGGGGGCCCACCGGCATCTTGCGTCCCTAAAGGCGCAGGTCGCGTTGCGATGGTTTCCCCCGACACTGCTTGCGAATTCAGGTTTGCCTGTAGCAAACACTTGGCGAGTGATGTAACCCCGCCGTGGGGCAGCTACAGCCTCGTGCTGCCGCCTGCACCACCCGCGCCGCCAGACCCCTCGCCGAATTCGCGTCGGTAATGCGCATCCCAGTCGAAGCCCGAATCGAGACCCGTGTTGAACCCCTCGCCGCGGGGGCCGGGGATGCCGTACTCCTCGACAGCCAAAGGGTCCTCAGCGAAGTGCTCGATCTGCGACCCGCGCACGAATAGCACCATGCCGGACACCGCGGCGGCGATGGCGACGAAGACGGCGAGGGAGCCGTCCAGGAACACCATCGCGAGCGTCGCCAAGACCATGAGGAAGCCGCCGAACGCGTAATCCCTGCCCGCAGAACCCATGCGCACGAGTATCCCGGCGCGTGGGCAACCCGTCAACCGCGAGCCACAGCCCGAATTCGGGCGTGCAACCGTTACGCTTGAAACCCAACTGCCCACTCAAGCTACCCAGCACGAAAGTGAGAGCCGTGGATCAGCACGCAAACCAAGACGCCGACCGCGTCCTTGCCCGCATCCTCATGCCGAAGAAGGGCGAGCCGCGCGATGTGCGCATGCTCTACCTCATCGAGCCGGAGCAGAACACGCAGCGCCTGGGCTGGGACACCCGCACGCAGTTCACGGTCCCGGCGGGCCAAGAGGTGAGTTTCGAAACATACTTCAACGCGTTCCCGGCGAGCTACTGGCGCCGCTGGTCGCAGCTCGACGAGGTCATCCTCGCGCTCGACGTCACCGGCCGCGCCACCGTGTCCGTGTACCGCTCGAAGTACGACGGCACCCGCATCAGCGTGACCAACGTCGACGCCAGCGGGTACACGGAAATCCCGCTGAAGCTCGCGAACTTCGAGGACGGCGGCTGGCTCTGGTTCGACCTCACCGCGGACGAGGACACCACCGTCTCGCAGGCCGCGTGGGTCGCCCCGCACGCGCCCAAGAAGCAATTGCTTGCCGACGGCTCCGTCGTCCCCCCGCAGCCCAAACACGTCGCCGTCGGCATTCCGACGTTCAACCGGCCGCGCGACGCCGTCAACGCGCTGCACGCGCTGGCGGAGGACCCGTTCGTGGCCGAGTGCATCACGGATGTGCTCATGCCGGACCAGGGCAACCAGCACCCGGCGGATGAGCCCGATTTCGCCGAGGCCGAGAAGAACTTGGGCGGCAAGCTGACCATCTTCCCGCAGGGCAACCTGGGCGGCTCGGGTGGGTACGCACGCATTATGTACGAGGCCCTCAGCAGCACCGACGCGCCGTTCATCTTGTACATGGACGACGACATCGCCATCGAGCCGGACTCCATCGCCAGTGCGGTGCAGGTGGCCCGGTACGCGAAGTCGCCTTTCCTGGTCGGCGGGCAGATGCTCAACCTGCAGGATCGCTCGCAGCTGCGGACGACGGGTGAGACGGTGGACAAGGACATCTTCATGTTCCGCGCCGCCGAGCACGCGGTGTACGATCACGATTTTGCCAAGTACCCGCTCGGCTACGTGGGCACGGACGAGGAGGACCTGGACCCGAGGAAGACCACCTCGCGCCCGCTGCACCGCCGCATCGACGTGAATTACAACGGATGGTGGATGGACCTCATCCCGCGCGTGGTGGCGGAGCGGATCGGGTTGCCGCTGCCCCTGTTTATCAAGTGGGACGACAACGAGTACGCCTTCCGCGCAGAGGAAGCAGGCTTCCCGACGGTCACCTGGCCCGGCGTGGCCATTTGGCACATGGCATGGGCGGACAAGGACGACGCGATCGATTGGCAGGCCTACTACCACATGCGCAACCGTCTGATCGTCGCGGCGATCTATGGGCCCGAGAACCCGGAGGCGATGCTGAAGAACATGCGAAAGTCCACGCACAAGCACTACATGTGCATGGAGTACTCCACAATCGCGATTCAAAACGAGGCGATGCGCGACTTCCTCGCCGGCCCCGACCAGCTTTTCGACATCCTCGAATCCTCGCTGCCGCGAATCCAGGGCATCCGCTCCAACTACTCGGACGCGCAGATCGTGCCCTCGGCCGCCGACCTGCCCGCGGCCACGGGCGCGCCGGGCGTGCCCACGAAGAAGATCGGCGGGCGCTTGGCCAAGGTGAAGAAGCTGCCGTGGGCGGCCAAGGCGCTGCTGCACCTGACCAAGCCTGAGGACAAAGGCCACTGGGACGCCCCGCAACTCAACCTCACCGCGGAGGAGGCGCGCTGGTTCACACTCGCCCGCCTCGACTCGGCGACGGTGTCTACAGCCGGCGGCACGGGCGTGGCCTTCCGCAAGAGGAACAAGCAGCTTGCCGACGACCTGGCCAACGAACAGAAACAGCTCCGCGAACAGATCCAGCAACGCTGGCCCGAACTCAAGCGCACCTACCGTGAGGCGCGCCCGGAGCTATCCAACCGCGAGAACTGGGGGAAGGTGTTCGATGCCCAGTAAAGAAACGAAGCTCCTGGTCGCGATCCAGGACCTGGCCTACAGCCAAGCGACCGTGAAGGCGGCGCGGGCGTTGAGCCACTTCGGCGAGCACGACCTCGGGTGGTTGGCGCTCGCGGCCGGAGGTGCAATCGTCGATAAGCAACGGCGCTCGAAGTGGCTCGCCCTCGGGGCGGGAACCTTCGCGGCGCACGCGGCGACCGTGGTGCTCAAGCGCATTGTGCGGCGCCCGCGGCCGAGCGACGAGCGCGTGAAGGTGGGGGTGAAAACGCCGTCCCAGCTGTCGTTTCCCTCCTCGCACGCGGCGAACACGGCCGCGGCGGCGGCGCACCTCGCGGACATCACGGGCAGGAAGACGCCGTGGCTGCTCGTGCCGGTGATGATGCTCTCGCGTAACGTGCTCGGCGTCCATTACCCAACTGACACCCTCGCGGGCGCCGCGCTCGGCGTGGGCGCGGCGAAGGTGGCCATCGAGGCGGAGAAGAGGATCTAGTGGAATACACCCAGGAACCCGTCGACGAGCCCCTGATCAAGTCGGAGCCGCACACCTCCGGTGTCGACCAGGTGATGAAGAAGACGCCCCCGAAGAATCTCGCGGACGCCATGGTCAAGGGCCTGCGCCCGAAGCAGTGGGTGAAAAACGTCCTCGTGCTCGCCGCGCCGCTGGCCGCGGGTGCGGACTCGTTCAACTCGCGTACGGCGGTGGACATCCTCCTCGCGTTCGTGGTGTTCTGCTGCGGCGCGTCCTCGATCTACCTCATCAACGACGCGCGCGACGTCGAGTCCGACCGCGAGCACCCGACGAAGCGCTTCCGCCCGATCGCCTCGGGCATGCTGCCGATCAACCTGGCCTACGGTATGGCGGCGGTGCTCATCGCCGCCGCGCTCGGCCTGTCGTTCCTGGCCACGGACGGCGGCGCGCTCGCCTGGGTCATCGGCATCTACATCGCGCTTCAGCTCGGCTACTGCTTCGGCTGGAAGCACATCCCCGTGATCGACATCGCGCTCGTGTCCTCCGGCTTCATGCTGCGCACGATGGCCGGCGGCGTCGCGGCCGGCATCGCCCTGTCGCAGTGGTTCCTCCTCGTCGCCGCGTTCGGCTCCCTGTTTATGGCCTCGGGTAAGCGCTACGCCGAGCTGCTGCTGGTGAAGGAGACGGGCGCGAAGATCCGTCGCTCGCTGCAGGGCTACACCGAGACGTACCTGCGCTTCGTGTGGACGCTGTCCGCCACCGCCGTGGTGATGTCCTACGCCCTGTGGGGTTTCCAGCTCTCCAACGAGGTCGGGGGCACCGCGGCAATCTGGTACCAGGTGTCCATGGTGCCGTTCGTCATCGCGATCCTGCGCTACGCCTCCGTCGTCGACGGCGGCCAGGGCGGCGCGCCGGACGAGATCGCGCTCGAGGACCGAGTGCTGCAGACGCTGGCGCTCGCCTGGATCTTCTGCATCGTCATGGCGGTCTACGTCGTGCCGCACTTCGGGTGGTAGGACCGGAGCCGCTAACATCTCACCAATGACCAACAACGCCCGCCTCTCCGCGCTGCTCGCGGCCGCAATGGCGGGCGTCGCTGCGTTCTGGGGCGGGTGGACCCGGCGCTGGATGTCGGACGACGGCCTTATCGTCCTGCGCACCGTGCGCAACATCCTCGCCGGCAACGGCCCCGTGTTCAACGCCGGCGAGCGCGTCGAGGCCAACACCTCGACGCTGTGGCAGTACCTCATCGCCGCGTGCGCGTGGCTCACCGGCGCGCGCCTCGAGGACGTCGCCATGTGGCTCGCGCTCGTGTGCACCGTCGCGGCAGCATGCGTATCGACGTTTGCCTCCGGCCGCTACTGGTTCACCAAGGGCGGCGCGCACTACGTCGTCCCGTTCGGCATCCTCATCTACCTCGCGCTCCCGCCCGCCCGCGACTTCGCCACCTCCGGGCTCGAGTGGGGTTTGTCCCTGCTCTGGATCGCGGTGTGGTGGGCCCTGCTCGTCGCGTGGGCGGCGCCCGACCGGCCGACCCGCCACGGCATGCCGCCGGTGGGCTACCTCCTCGCGTTCTGGTGCGGGTTGTCCTGGCTCGTGCGCCCGGAGCTGGCGCTTTACGGCGGCGTCACCGGGATCATGCTCATCGCGTACGCCCCGCGCAAGACTGGCGGCATCCTCGCCGCGGCGCTGCCGGTGCCGGCGGCGTACGAGCTGTTCCGCATGGGCTACTACGGCCTGCTCACCCCGCACACGGCGGTGGCGAAGTCGGCCTCCGGCGCGGAGTGGGGCAGCGGGTTCGAGTACCTCTGGGATTTCGCCGGCTACTACTGGCTGTGGCTGCCGCTCCTCGGCGCGGTGGCGCTCGGCTGGTGGTTGCTCGTGGGGACCCGTGGGCGTCGATTAGCAATCGCCCTTGTAGTGGTGGGGTGCGCGCTCGCGCACATCGTCTACGTCCTGCGCGTGGGCGGCGACTTCATGCACGGGCGCATGTGGCTGCTGCCGCTGTTCGCGCTGCTGCTGCCCGTCATGGCGGTGCCGGTGAGCCGCGCGAGCGTCGCGCTCACCGCGGCCGTCGCCGTGTGGGGCGGGGTGACCATCGTGCGCGCGCACCCCATCGACTGGGAGGCGTACCAGACGGGGGAGAAGGAGCTCGGCATCGTCGACGAGCGCGAGTTCTGGACCCTCGCCCTCGGCCGCGAGCTCGGCGATCCCCCGCGCCACGCGGAGGACTTCCTCGGCTCGAAACTCATGCAGAACTGGGAGGACGCGCTGCAAGACGGCATCGATGCGGAGGCCGCGCAGCTCAACCTGGCCTACGTGAGCGCGGATCCGGAGATCTACAAGTGGTTCTACCGCGACCGCGTCGACGCGGAGACCGACCTGAACAACCTGGGCCTCACCGCCTACCTCATCAACCTGGGCATGACCAGCATGAACGCGCCGCTCGACGTGCGCGTGCTGGACACCGTCGGCCTGGCCACCCCGATCGCGGCGCGCATGCCGCGCATCCCCGGCGGGCGCATCGGCCACGACAAGCAGCTCGACCCGGCGTGGCAGGCCGCCGATTCCGGCACCGACCTGGACAGGCTGCCCGCGTTCATCAACCCCCTGCGCGCGAAGCAGGCCCGCGCGGCGCTGCGCACCCCCGAGATCGCCGAGTTGCTGGCCACCTCGCGCGAGCCGATGAGTTGGCAGCGGTTCTGGGCGAACGTGCGGTACTCCGTGGGCAAGGGCCGAACGCTCACGCTTCACGACGACCCGGGGGCCTACCTCGACCCAGCCACCCGCAAGGCGATCCGGCGAGGCGAGGACCCGGGCGAGAGCGGCACGCAGATCGCGTGGCCCGTGACGGTGAAGACCGCAAACGACCCCAGCGAATAGCGACCAGTGTTGCATTTTGGTAACTTGATCGTGTCTATCACCTGAAAAATGATGCGAGGGAGACTATGAACGCCCGATCTTCCGTGCGCCGAAAGCTCACCGCAGTGCTGGCGACCGTCGCCAGCGCCGCCGCCGTCGTAGTCGGCGCGCCGCAGGCGTCCGCCGCGAACCGCGACTGGCTGCGCCCCGATTCCACCGGCATGTGCGAGTGGGACCGCGTCGGCTTTTGGGTGCAGCGCTGCACCGTGTGGTCCCCGGCGATGAACCGTCACATCACCGTGCAGATCCAGCCGGCCCAGCGCGGCGGCAACGCGGGCCTGTACATGCTCGACGGCCTGCGCGCGACCGAGATCACGAATGCTTGGGTTAACGACGTCAACGCCGCGCGCACGTTCAAGGACAACAACATCACCCTCGTGATGCCGGTGGGCGGCGAGTCCTCGTTCTACACCGACTGGAACGCCCCGGCGACGTACGACTTCAACAACCCCGTCACCTACAAGTGGGATACGTTCCTGACCAAGGAGCTGCCGCCGTACCTGCAGCGCAACTTCGGCGTCTCCCCGACGAACAACTCCATCCTCGGCCTGTCCATGGGCGGCACGGCCGCGATCAATCTCGCCGCGCTGCACACGAACCAGTTCCGCCAGACGCTGTCGTACTCCGGGTACCTCACCACCACCATCCCGGGTGCCCAGACCGCCGTGCGCGCCGCTCTTCTCGACGCCGGCCGGTTCAACGTCAACGCCATGTGGGGCTCCTCCCTCAACCCGCGCCGCTTCGAGAACGACCCGTTCCTCAACATGGGCAACCTGCGCAACACCGACGTGTACGTCTCCGCCGGCTCCGCGATCCCAGGCCCGGCCGACGAGAAGTACCTGCCCCAGCACCGCGCCGCGGGCATCGCCCTGGAGTCCATCGCGAACGCGACCACCCACGCGTGGGACGCGAAGGCGACCGCCATCGGCGTGAAGCACACCGCCGTGTACACGCCGACGGGCCTGCACAACTGGGACCAGTTCGGCTCGCAGCTCGAGGCGACGAAGCCGCGCATCCTCAACGTGATGAACGCCTGGTAGGGCGGGCTCGCGCGTCGGCGCTGTTCGGCCGGGGCTGTTCGGCCGGGGCTGTTCGGTCCCGCCCGCCCCGCCCGCCCGCCCCGACCCGCCCGCCCCGCCCGCCCCTTTTTGGCTGTTTCCAGCTACCAAGACCCAGCTAATCGCCATTTGGGACCGATTAGCTGGGTCTTAGTAGCTGGATTTGGCGATTCTGGGGGGCTGGGGGGCGGGCGGCGGGCGATTCTGGGGGCTGGGACCGCGCCACAGAACGCCCCCGCACGGACCAACACCTCGCGCACCGCACGTAACGCAACGCGTGTCGCTTACGACTAAAGCTTCAAGTGAAACTTAAGCTTTAAGCGATACTGTTGTGACACTAGTAGCCCGACGAGGTAGGAGACTCATGCGAGACAACCGGACCACCCCAACCAGGCTGTCGGCCGCGAAATTGCCGGCCGCCCTCGCGCTGCCAGCGGCCCTTGCGCTGACGCTGGCTCCGGCGCTGGCGACGTCGGTAGGCACGAACGCCCAGGCGCAGTCGTCCTCCTCCGACCTGACCGCCCTCTCCTCGAACCGCGGGCTGTCCGACGGCCTGCGCCCCTCGGACCCGCCGAAGCGCACCCCGATCGAGGTGGAGCAGAACCCCGTGGTGCCGGGCCTGCCCGCGGGCGTGTCGGTGGACCGCATCGAGTGGATCACGAACCGCCGCGTCGCCGTCTTTATCAAGTCGGCCGCCATGCCGGAGCACCCGATCCAGGTGCAGATCCTGCTCGCGCGCGACTGGCACTCCAACCCGACCGCGAAGTTCCCCGAGGTCTGGGCGCTCGACGGCCTGCGCGCCCGCGACGACGAGAACGGCTGGACCATCGAGACGAACATCGAGCAGTTCTACGCCGATAAGAACGTCAACGTCATCCTCCCGGTGGGCGGCGAGTCCTCCTTCTACTCGGACTGGCAGCGCGAGAACAACGGCAAGCACTACATGTGGGAGACGTTCCTGACCAAGGAGCTCATCCCGGTGCTCAACAACGAGTTCCGCTCGAACGGCCACCGCGCGGTGACCGGCCTGTCCATGGGCGGCACCGCGGCGGTCAACCTCGCCGAGCGCAACCCGCAGCTGTTCAACTTCGTCGGCTCGTTCTCGGGCTACCTGGATACGACGACCACCGGCATGCCCACCGCGATCAAGGCGGCGCAGCTCGACGCCGGTGGCTACAACGCCGAGGCAATGTGGGGCCCGCTCGGCTCGCAGGACTGGATCGACCACGACCCGAAGCTGGGCATCGAGAACCTCAAGGACATGACGGTCTACGTCTCCGCGGGTTCCGGTCGCGACGACTTCGGCGCCGCCGAGTCCGTGGCTAAGGGCCAGGCCAACCCGGCCGGCGTCGGCCTCGAGGTGCTCTCGCGCCTGTCCACCCAGACGTTTGTGGACTACGCCAGCCGCACGAGCGTGAAGCCGATCGTGCGCTTCCGCCCGTCCGGCGTCCACTCCTGGGAGTACTGGCAGTTCGAGATGGCGCAGGCGTGGCCGTTCATCGCCAACGCGCTCAACGTCGCCGAGGCGGACCGTGGCTCGAAGTGCACCCCGGTCGGCGCGATCGCGGAAGAGACCACCTCCGGCGTCATCGGCACCTGCGTCAACGACGAGTACGACACCGGCAAGGACACGAAGGGCAAGGCGCAGGACTTCCGCGGCGGCACCGCGTTCTGGTCGCCCGGGACCGGCGCGCACGCCCTCTACGGCGCGATCCTGGCCAAGTACAACGCGCTCGGCGGCGCGTCCGGCTGGCTCGGCTTCCCGGTCACGGGCGAGACGCAGACGCCGGATGGCAAGGGGCGCTTCGTCCACTTCCAGAACGGCTCCGTCTACTGGACCGCGGAGACCGGCGCCTACGCTATCCCGGGCGACATGTTCGAGGCCTGGGGCAAGAACGGCTATGAAACGGGCGACCTGAAGTACCCGGTGGCCGAGGCTAACCAGGTGGGCAAGGGTTACGTGCAGAAGTTCCAGGGCGGCTACCTCACCCGCAACCCGGACGGCAGCCACTTCATTGTCCACGGCGCGATCGGGGAGAAGTACGGCGAGATCGGCACCGCCACCTCCGAGCTGGGCTACCCGACGGCGAACGAGGTCGCGGTCAAGGGCGGCTTCTTCCAGGCCTTCGAGCACGGCAACATCTACTGGTCCGCGGCGACAGGCGCGCACACAGTCCTCACCGGCGACATCTTCGACGAGTGGGGTAAGCGCGGCTACGAGCAGGGCGAGCTGGGCTGGCCGGTTAAGGACATGGCGAAGATCCCCGCCGGCGGCCTGACCATCGACTTCCAGCGCGGCACGATCGAGCAGGTCAACGGCCAGGTCAACGTAAGGAAGAAGTAGTGCGCAAGTTCGCATTTTGCTTGGCGACGTTCGCCAGCGCCGCAACGCTCGCCGCGTGCGGCGGCGCGACCGTGGACTCGGACGACGTGACGGAGTCCGGGGCGACGAGCACCACCGCGGCGGCGTCCACGGGCGCGACCGACGCAACCGCGACCGCAACCACGTCGGCCTCGACGGCGACGGTGACGGAGCGGAGCACGTCGATACGCGAGGGCTCCTACGAGGACCAGCCGGCGCGCGAGGTGGACGCGCCGGCGACGATGGTGCCCACCTACTCGCCGCAGGAGCAGGCGTACCTGGACCATCTCAAGGAAAGTGGAGTCAACGTCGACGGTATTGAGGATCAGCTCACAGCCACCGGCGCTACCGTGTGCGCGAACGATCCGATTACCCGCGACGCGGTCGCCGGGCAGCTCGTGGAGCAGCGCCGCACCGACATGGACGCGTCCGCCGTGGCCGCCCTGCTGAGCGACACCGCGCGCGCCAACCTCTGCTCCTAGCAGAAAGGAGCCTCAAGGTATGCGCAGATCGCGCAACGTATTCGTCGTCGCTGCGGTGCTCGTGGTGCTCGCCCTCATCGGGCTGGGCATCTACCAGTGGCGGACGGGGTCCGAGGGGGAGCTGCCGAACGCGGGCGGGCCACTGGGCACGTCGAGTAGCCCGGCCCCGGAGACGGCGGCGACCACGACGACGCCCGCCGAGCCCGAGTGGTGCCCCGCCGTGGAGGTGGTCTCCGTGCCGGGCACGTGGGAGTCCTCCGCCGACGACGACCCGTTCAACCCGCAGGCGAACCCGGCGAGCTACATGCTCACTATTACGAAGCCGCTGCAGGAGGCCTACGACATCGGTCGCGTGCGCGTGTTCACCGTCCCGTACACGGCGCAGTTCCGCAACATCCAGACGGAGCGTGGCCGCGCGGAGATGACGTACGACGACTCGCGCGCGGAGGGCACCGCGAAGCTGTCCGGGGAGCTGCGGTTCGTGGCCCAGACGTGCCCGACGACGAAATTCATCATCGCCGGGTTCTCGCAGGGGGCGGTGATCGCGGGCGACGTGACCTCCCAGATCGGCAACAGTGCCGGGCCGATCGCGCCGGAGCGGCTGCTCGGCGCGGTGATGATCGCGGACGGCCGGCGCGAGAACGGCGTGGGCGTCAACCCCGGCGTGGACGTGAAGGGTACCGGTGCGGAGATCGCGCTGCAGCCGCTGCAGCGGGTGGCGGACACCGTCACCCCGGGCGCGACGCTCACGGGCCCGCGCCCCGGCGGGTTCGGGGTGGTGGCGGACCGCGCCTACGAGATCTGCGCGCCCGACGACACGGTCTGCGACGCCCCGCTCAACGTGGGAAACGCGGTGGAGCGGGCGCGGGCGCTCATCGCCGCGAACGGCAACCACTCCCTGTACGCGACGAACCCGGGCGTGATTCCGGGAACGACGGCGTCGGAATGGACGGTACATTGGGTGCGCGGTGTGGTAGAGAGTATGTAGGCGAATTCGTTTACATATGTACGAGAAAGGGGTTCGGATGGACCTGCAGCAGCTGACTGCCCAATTCATCGGCGCGGACGGGGCCATCGCGCTGCCGGAGCACTTCACCCTCCCGCGGCTCGCGGAGATGCTCTACCAGGCCCACCTCGAGGCGGGGAAAGGCGACGCGGTGAACATCCGCGACTGGGACTTCTCCTCCGCCCCCGACGGCGAGGTGACCACCTACACCCGCACCGAGGTGAACACCCGCATCAAGGCAGTCGCGGCCCGCCTCGCGCAGATCGGGCAGCCGGGGGAGCGCGTGGCCATCATGGCGGCCAACTCCGCCGAGTACCTCTTCGGCTTCATGGGCGCGCTCTACGCCGGCCTCGTGCCGGTGCCGCTCTACGACCCGAACGAGCCCGGGCACGAGGGGCACCTCAAGGCAGTGCTTGACGACGCTGCCGTGCGCGTCGTGGTCACCAACGGCGCCGGCGCGGCAGCGGTGCGCGCCCACTTCGCCGAGCTGCCCGCCGCCGAGCGCCCCCGCATCCTCGTGGTGGACTCGCTGCCGGACTCGCTCGCCGAGTCCTGGCAGCCCATCGCCCCGGTCGACGGGGAGGACACGGGCGCGCAGGTGTGCTTCTTGCAGTACACCTCGGGCTCGACGCGCAACCCCGCCGGCGTGATCATCACCAACGAGGCGCTGGTGACGGACGTGCTGCAGATCAACGAGGCGCTGCAGTTCACTACGCCCCTGCGCATCCCCACCTGGCTGCCCTTGCACCACGACATGGGAGTGATCGTGGCCGTGATCGGCGTGGTGCTGGGCCAGGAGCTCGAGCTGTTCGCGCCACGCGACTTCGTCCAGCAGCCGAAGCGGTGGGTCGAGCGCCTCTCCCGGCGCGAGGACGACCCGCAGGATCTGCACATCTACAGCTGCATCCCCAACTTCGCGCTCGACCTCTCGGCCCGCTACGCCGCGCCGGCGGACCCGTCCGAGTACGACTTCTCCGCGGTGGACTGCATCATCGTCGGCTCCGAGTCAGTGACCAAGCCCGGCGTGGACGCGTTCATCGAGGCGTTCGGGGCGTCCGGGCTCGACCGTACCGTGCTGCGCCCCTCCTACGGGCTCGCGGAGACGACGCTGCTCGTGGCCACGGACCGCACGCAGGATCGGCCGAAGTTCGTCGAGTTCGACCGCGACGCACTCGCGGACGGCAGGGCCGTGCCGGCGGACGGCGGGGTGCCCATGGCGTCGAACGGGCAGCCGGTGAAGTGGATGCACTTCGCCATCGTGGACACCGAAGACACCCGCAACGAGCTGCCCGAGGGCGAGATCGGCGAGATCTGGGTCAACGGCGGCAACGTCGCCGCGGGCTACCTCGACCGCCCCGAGGAGACGGAGGCGACCTTCCACAACACCATCGGCGAGACGCTCCAGGAGGGCCTGCCGCGGGACAACTGGTGCGCCACCGGGGACCTCGGCGTCGTGCTCGACGGGCACCTCTACATCACCGGCCGCGTGAAGGACCTCGTCGTCGTGGCCGGGCGCAACCACTACCCGCAGGACATCGAGGCCACCGTCATGGAGGCGAGCGACCACGTGCGTACCGACGCCGTCGCCGCGTTTGCTGTGCCGGGCGACGACGTGGAGCGCCTCATCATCCTCGCCGAGCGCGCGGACGGCGCCGACGCCGACGGCGACGCCGCGGCCGAGGACGCCATCCGCTCCGCCGTGACCACGAACCACGGCGTCTCGCCCGAGGTCATCGAGTTCACCGAGCCGGGCGGTATCGCGCGCTCCTCGGCGGGCAAAATCGCGCGCCGGGTGAACGCGAAGCGGTTCACCGAGCGCGAACACGCAGGTTCCAAGTAACGAAACGGTCACGGCGGGCGATACTCTGAACTGTTATGAACGAGCATGATCTGATTCAGTGGCTCACCAGTTGGGTCCAGGGTGCCACGGGTGTCGACGCTGTCGACCCCGCCACGCCGCTGGAGACGTACGGGCTGGCCTCGCGCGACGCGGTCATCCTTTCCGGGGAGCTGGAAACGCTGCTCGGCCGCCACGTCGACCCGACCATCGCCTATCAGTACCCGACCGTGGCGTCGCTGGCCAAGGCGCTCACGGCCCCGCGGGGGGCGGTGCCGGAGGCGCCGGAGGTGCGTCGTCACGCAACCGCGACAACTCCCGCGACCCACGACATCGCGGTCGTCGGCTCGGCCGGGCGCTTCCCCGGCGCGCGGGACAACGACGAGTTTTGGCAGTTGCTTCTCGACGGCCGCTCGGCCACCCGGCCCCTCCCCGCGCCGCGGTGGGACGAGTACCTCGGCGACCCGGTCGTGCGAACGAAGATGGC
Organism: Corynebacterium jeddahense; assembly: GCF_028609865.1. Taxonomy (NCBI): domain Bacteria; kingdom Bacillati; phylum Actinomycetota; class Actinomycetes; order Mycobacteriales; family Corynebacteriaceae; genus Corynebacterium; species Corynebacterium jeddahense. The sequence goes on along the minus strand of NZ_CP063194.1, from coordinate 2,336,146 downwards.
GGAGGAGAACACCGACGGCGGGTATATGGACGGCATCGCGTCGTTCGACCACGAGTTCTTCGGCGTCTCCCCGCTTGAGGCGCAGAACATGGATCCGCAGCAGCGCATCATGCTCGAGGTGGCGTGGGAGGCGCTCGAGGACGCGGGGCTGGCGCCGAGCGCGTTGCGCGGGACGCCGGTCGGCGTGTTCGTGGGCTCGTCGAACAACGACTACGGCATGCTCATCGCCGCGGACCCGGCGGAGGCGCACCCGTACGCACTCACCGGCGCGTCGAGCGCGGTGATCCCGAACCGCATCTCCTACGCCTTCGACTTCCGCGGGCCGTCCATGAACGTGGATACGGCGTGCTCGTCGTCGCTGGTCAGCGTGCACCACGCGGTGCGCGCGCTGCGCGACGGGGAGGCGGACGTGGCGCTCGCTGGCGGCGTGAACATCCTGGCCAACCCGTTTGCCTCGCTCGCGTTCTCCGAGCTCGGCGTCATCTCGCCGACGGGGCGCATCCACGCGTTCTCTGACGACGCCGACGGCATTGTCCGCGCGGACGCCGCGGGCTTCGTCGTGCTCAAGCGCGTCGAGGACGCGGTGCGCGACGGCGACGACATCGTCGCAGTGGTCAAGGGCTCGGCGACGAACTCGGACGGGCACTCGAACGGGCTCACCGCACCGAACCCGGAGGCACAGGTGGACGTGCTGCGCCGCGCCTACGCCGACGCCGGGGTGGATCCGCGCGACGTGGACCTCGTCGAGGCGCACGGCACCGGCACCATCCTCGGCGACCCGATCGAGGCCACCGCGCTCGGCGAGGTGCTCGGCCGCGGGCGCGAGGCGTCGAAGCCGCTGCTGCTCGGCTCCGCGAAGTCGAACATCGGCCACTCCGAGTCCGCCGCGGGCGTGGTGGCGCTGATCAAGGTGCTCGAGGCGCTTAAGCACGACACGATCCCGGAGACCATCAACTTCACCGCGCCGAACCACTACGTCGACTTCGACGCCGAGCGCATCGAGGTCGTGCAGGACCCGCGCGAGTGGCCGCGCTACTCCGGCCGCCGCGTCGCCGGCGTCTCCGGCTTCGGCTTCGGCGGCACGAACGCGCACGTCGTGCTCGCGGACTTCGACCCGGCCGACTACGACGTCGACGTCCCCGAAACCGAGGCGAGCTTCACCGGGGTCGCCGCGGCGGCGCTGCCGGTGACGGGCCTGCTGCCCTCGCGCCGCAAGGAGGCTGCCGCGCGGCTGGCGGACTTCCTCGAGGGCCGCGACGACGCGGACCTCATCCCCGTCGCGCGCTCGCTGGCGAAGCGCAACCACGGCCGCTCCGCCGCCGTCGTGCAGGCCGCCACCGTCGAGGACGCCGTGAAGCGCCTGCGCCAGGTGGCCGACGGCAAGATCGGCCCTGGCATCGCGGTCGCCGACGCGCCGAGCCCGATGGGCCCCGTCTTCGTCTACTCCGGCTTCGGCTCCCAGCACCGCAAGATGGCCAAGGAGCTCATCAACCGCTCCCCGCTGTTCGCGCGCCGCATGCGCGAGCTCGACGAGATGGTGAAGTTCCAGGCCGGCTGGTCGATGCTCGACATCATCGAGAACGACGAGCTCACGTACGACACCGAGAACGGCCAGGTCACCATCACCGCGATCCAGATCGCGCAGACGGACCTGCTCGCCTCCGCCGGCATCACCCCGGCGGCGACCATGGGCATGTCCATGGGCGAGATCGCCGCGGCGTACGGCGCGGGCGGGCTCTCCGACAGCGACGCGATCCTCATCGCCACCGCCCGCGCCCGCCTCATGGGCGAGGGCGAGGCGATGATCGCCGGCACGGACCAGGAGGGCGCGATGGCCGTCGTGGAGCTGTCACGGGAGGCGCTGGCGGAGTTCGTCGAGAAGCATCCCGAGGCGACCGGCGTCGAGCCCGCGGTGTACGCGGGGCCCGGCATGACCACCGTCGGCGGGCCGTCGAAGGCCGTGGACTACATCGTGGAGGCGCTCACCGCCGAGGAGAAGTTCGCGCGCAAGCTCAACGTGCGCGGCGCCGGGCACACGAGCGCGCTCGACCCAATCATGGGCGACCTCGCCGGTGAGATCGCCGGCATCGACGCGAAGCCGCTGCGCGTCCCGCTGTTCAGCTCCGTGGACCGCGGCGAGGTGTACCAGCCGGGCCAGGTCGTGCACGACGACAAGTACTTCCTGCGCATGACCCGCCAGCCGGTGTACTTCCAGGACGCCACCGAGGCCGCGTTCGCCGCGGGCCACTCCACCCTCGTGGAGGTCACCCCGAACCCGGTGGCGCTCATGGGCATGATGAACACCGCCTTCGCCGCCGGCAAGCCGGACGCCCAGCTGCTCTACACCACGAAGCGCAAGGTGGATGAGCTCGAGTCCCTCATGGACCTCGCCGCGAAGCTCTACGTCGGCGGCATGCCGGTGGACTTCGGCGTGTTCTACGGCCCGGGCGAGGCCATCGCCGCGCCGAAGACCGCGTTCAAGCAGGTGGACCACTGGACGCCGGCGCGCCCGTCTTCGTCGCGCACGACGCTGCTCGGCGCGCGGGTGCACCTGCCCGACGGGCAGGTCGCGTTCTCGACCGCCGCGGACCAGGTCTACAGCCCGCACCAGCTCATCGAGGCCGCCGCGGCCGAGGTCGCGCCGGGCGCGCGCGTCGTGGCCACCGAGGAGCACGGCTACCTGCCCGCGGACGGCGAGGTGACCACTGTCGTCGCCGCGTCGCTCGGTGGGCTCGCGGTGAAAGTGTACGACGGCGTCGCGCTCGTCGCGGAGGGCTTCGCGGCCACCCTCGACGTCGCCGGTGCGCCCGTGCAGGGGGTCATGGAGCCCGAGCGTCACGACGGCCCTTCGGCCCCCGCCGACGCCGCCGACGCCGCCGCCGCTGGCACTGATGACGCGGACGTCGAGGCGGTCCGCTGGGACCCCGCCTCCGGCGAGACCGTCGCCGAGCGCCTACGCGGCATCGTCTCCGAGTCCATGGGCTACGACCCGGAGGACCTGCCGGACGAGCTGCCGCTCATCGACCTCGGCCTCGATTCCCTCATGGGCATGCGCATCAAGAACCGGGTGGAAAACGACTTCCAGATTCCGCCGCTGCAGGTGCAGACGCTGCGGGACGCCTCCGTCGCCGACGTCATCCGCATCGTCGAGGACGCGGTGGCCGGCGAGCCCGAGGCCCCGCAGCCGCTGCCGTACAACGACGAGGCGCGCGACCCGGCCGCCGCGACCGCGAAGACGCAGGGTGTGGGCGTGGCGCCGCGCGACGCGTCGGAACGCATGGTCTTCGGCGCGTGGGCGAAGTACGCCGGCGCCGCCGCGGCGGGCGTGACGTCGCCGTTGCCGGAGATCACCGAGCAGCAGGCGGGCGAGATCGCCGCGCACCTCGCCGACCGCTCCGGCGTCGAGGTGACCGCCGCCGACGTCCTCGGTGCCGCGACCCTCGAGCCGCTGGCGAACATGGTGCGTGAGGGGCTGGAGACCCCGGTGGACGGCAACATCCGCGTCTTCCGCGACGGCTCGGCGGACGTGAACCCCGTGTTCGTGTTCCACCCGGCCGGCGGGTCGAGCGTCGTATACGCGCCACTCGCGCGCCGGCTCGCGGAGGACGTGCCGGTCTACGGCATCGAGCGCCTCGAGGGCTCGCTCGAGGACCGCGCGAAGGCGTACGTCGAGGACATCGAGCGGATTGCCGACGGGCGCAAGGTCGTCCTCTCCGGTTGGTCCTTCGGCGGCGCGCTCGCCTACGAGGTCGCGCACCAGCTGGGCAACGACCGGGTCGAGTTCATCTCGCTGCTGGACACGACGCAGCCCTCCGAGCCGATCCCGGACACGCTCGAAGAGACGAAGGCGCGCTGGGGCCGCTACGCCAAGTTCGCCAGCGACACGTACGGCCTCGATTTCGAGCCGCCGTACGAGCTGCTCGAGACCGCGGGCGAGGACGCGTTGCTCGAGATGCTCACCGAGTTCCTCGCCACCACCAACGCCTCCGAGCACGGGCTCGCGGCCGGCGTGCTCGAGCACCAGCGGGCGTCGTTCGTGGACAACCAGATCCTCAACCACCTCGATTTCCGCCGCTGGGCGGACGTCGACGTGCCGGTGCTGCTCTTCCGCTCGGAGGGCATGCACGAGGGCGCGATCACGCTCGAGCCGAACTACGCGCACATTGACGAGGACGGCGGTTGGGGCGCTATCGTGGACGACTTGACCATCGTCCACCTGCCGGGCGACCACCTCGCCGTGGTCGACGAGCCGGCTGTCGGCATCGTGGGCAAGCACATGAACGCATGGATTGAGGGGAAGCGGAAGTGACGGAGTCGTCGATACGCACAAGCTCGACCGCGGAGAAGCTCGCCGACCTGCGCGAGCGCCTGGACAAGGCGCAGGACCCCGGGTCCGAGCGCTCGCGCAAGAAGCGCGACGAGGCCGGGCGCACCACCCCGCGCCAGCGCATCGACGCGCTGCTCGACGAGGGCTCCTTCGTCGAAATCGGCGCGCTCGCCCGCACCCCCGGCGACCCCGACGCGGTGTACTCCGACGGCGTGGTCACGGGCTACGGGCGTATCGACGGGCGCCCCGTCGCCATCTACGCCCACGACAAAACCGTCTACGGCGGCTCCGTCGGCGTGACGTTCGGGCGCAAGGTCACCGAGGTCATGGAGTTCGCGATCAAGATCTCCTGCCCCGTCATCGGCATCCAGGACTCCGGCGGCGCGCGCATCCAGGACGCGGTGACGTCGCTGGCGATGTACTCCGAGATCGCGAAACGCCAGCTGCCGCTGTCGGGCCGCGTGCCGCAGATCTCGATCATGCTGGGCAAATCCGCGGGTGGCGCGGTCTACGCCCCGGTGACCACCGACTTCGTGGTGGCCGTCGACGGCGAGTCCGAGATGTACGTCACCGGCCCGAACGTGATCCGCGAGGTCACCGGCGAGGACATCACCTCCGCCGAGCTCGGCGGCGCGCGCGTGCAGGAGCAGGCGGGCAACATCCAGGCCGTGGTCGCCTCGGAGGAGGAGGCGTTTGACTACGTCCGCGACCTGCTCGCGCACCTGCCGACCTCCACATTCGATGCCGCCCCGGTCGTCGCCGCGCAGCCCGATGAGGAGCTCGACGACTCCGCGCTGGACACCTTCATGCCGGACGACACGAATGCCGGCTACGACATGATGGACCTGCTCGTGCAGCTCGGCGACGACGAGGACCTTGTCGAGGTGCAGGCAAACTACGCCGAGAACCTCATCTGCGCCTTCGGCCGCATCGACGGGCGCGCCGTCGGTTTTGTGGCCAACAACCCGCTCTACCTCGCGGGCTGCATCGACGCCGACGCCGCGGATAAGGGCGCCCGCTTCATCCGCACCTGCGACGCCTACAACATCCCCGTGGTCTACGTCGTGGACACCCCGGGCTACCTGCCTGGCGTGGAGCAGGAGCGCGAAGGCCTCATCCACCGCGGCGCGAAGTTCGCCTTCGCCGGCGTGGAGGCCACCGTGCCGAAGGTGACCCTCATCGTGCGCAAGGCCTACGGCGGCGCGTACGCGGTGATGGGGTCGAAGAACTTGAACGGCGACATCAACCTCGCGTGGCCCACCGCCCAGATCGCGGTGATGGGCTCCTCGGCCGCCGTGGTCATGCTGCAGGGCAAGCAGCTCGCGGCGATCGAGGACCCGGTTCAGCGCGAGGCCATGAAGAAGATGTTCATGGACTTCTACGACCAGGAGATGACCTCCCCGTACGTCGCCGCGGAGCGGGGGTACATTGACCAGATGATCGAGCCCTCGCAGACCCGCATTGCTTTACGACGAGCCCTCCGGCAGCTAGCCTCCAAGCAGGAGTTTGACCTGCCGAAGAAGCACACCATCAGCCCCCTCTAACACGTAGAAAGATTTGTTTCCTATGCTCTCTTCCACCCTTGACATCGTCGGCGACCTCATCAGCATGGTGATCGTGTTCGTCAACGGTCTCCTAGCCAACAACCACGACCCGCTGTACAACTGGGGCTCCAGCTTCTAGCGGTTCCGGCGCAGACCCGGGCGGCGCTGGCCGCCCGGGTTTTCTGTTGCGCGGCGGTCGTGGCGGGTGCGCGCCCTTGTAAAAATTCGCATAAGCGAGCGATTTCTAATAGTGCCCTGACCTGGGGCACCTGGTTGCGGGCTAGCGCTTTTTCGCCAGCTTGGCCACCCCGCGCCAGCCGAGCATGAGCAGCGCGGACATCGTGGTGGCTACGACGATGAAGGACCAGTGGGGAACCCGGCCGTTGCGGATGCCCCAGATCACCAGCCCGGTGACCACGGTGATGATCCAGATGAGACCACCCTTGTTCTCGCGGGTGATCAGCCAGCCCAGCGTCACACCGAGGGCGAACGGCCACAAGGTGGACAGCCAGCCGGAGAAGTTGAAGGGCATCTCGTCGGACTGGTGCGCCGCCCGCGCGAGGAGCGCGAAGGCGGCGATGGCGACGTAGTCGGCGGCGATGGCGTACGGCTTGGAGATGGTGTTGCGCATGCCAGCCACTCTAGAACTTAAAAGACGGAGTCGTTCCACCAGCGGCGCTCGGGGGTGCCGGCGCGCGAGCCGTTTTCGTCGAGCTTGACGCCGATGACCTGGTGCAGCTCGACGACGTCGTGCTCGAAGCCCCACTCCGAGCCGGCCATGTACATGCCCCACAGCTTGGCGGTGTTCATGCCGACCAGCGAGACCGCCTCGTCCCAGTTCGCCTTGAGGTTCTCGCACCAGTCGTGGAGGGTGCGCATGTAGTCGAAGCGGATGTTTTCCTCGTGGTAGACCTCGAAGCCGTGATCCTGCATCTCGTGGATGATGGTGCCGGAGCCGGTGAGCTCGCCGTCGGGGAAGATGTAGCGGTTGATGAAGTCGCCCTGCGGCGTCTCGTGGTTGTCCGGGTAGGTGATGCAGTGGTTGACCATCACGCCGCCCGGGCGCAGCTTGTCGGCGAGGAACTGGAAGTAGCTGGCGTAGTTGTCCACGCCGATGTGCTCGAGCAGGCCGATGGAGGAGATGCCGTCGAAGCCGGTCTCGGTGACGTCGCGGTAGTCGAGGAAGCGCACCTCGGCGAGGTCCTCGAGACCCTCCTCTTTGATCTTCGCCTGCGCCCACTCCGCCTGCTCCCTGGACAGGGTGACGCCGAGGGACTTCACGCCCTGGCGTGCGGCGTAGCGCACCATGGAGCCCCAGCCACAGCCCACATCGAGGTGCTTGTCGCCGGGCTTGAGGTGCATCTTTTCAAAGACGAGGCGGAACTTGTTCTCCTGCGCCTCGTCGAGCGTGGCGTCCGGGGTGGGGTAGTAGGCGCAGGTGTAGGCCATGGACTTGCCCAGGAAGAGCTCGTAGAAGTCGTTGCCCACGTCGTAGTGGGAGGAGATGACCTGGGCGTCGCGCTCCTTGGAGTGCGGGGCGAGGCCCTGGCGGATGGTGCGCTCGAGCCAGGACGCGTGCTCCGCCTCGGGCACGGGCTGGATCTGCAGCGCGCCCATGGAGCGCAGGGAGCGCGCGATGCGCACGATCTCGCGCGGGTTGGGGCGCTTGTAGTTGCCATACAGGGTGCGCATGTCGTCGAAGACGTCGTAGGGGTGGGCGAGGTGCGCGCCCTCGACGGCGAGGCCGTCGGTGACCCAGGCCCGCGCGAGGCCGACGTCGCCGGGGTGGGTGACAATGTAGGACAGACCCTCGGGGCTGTTCACCCGCACGGTGTGCTTCGCGTCCGCCGGCCCGGTCGACGAGCCATCGAACGCCTCCCACTTAAACGGGGTGCCGGAGGGAAAAAGGGTGTCCACGATGTCCGCGACGGTCATCGGAGTGAAGGTTGCCATTGTGCTGAATTCTCCTACGCGTTTTCCACTGTTTTTTCGTAGAGGCCCGGGAAGCGTCGGTCCGGATCGTACTGGGCCTTGATCCGCTCCGGTAGGTCCCCGCCGTAGAGCTGCTCGAACTCGGCGCGGTCGTAGAACGCCTCCGAGTAGAGCGACTTGTGCCCGCCGAGCTGCGAGACCTTGCGCTCGATGACCTTGTTGAAGGCACCGGGCTCCTGCGCTGGCGAGACGTGGTCGGCGGGCACGCCGGACCAGAACCCGACGTTGATCCAGGTCGTGCCGGGTTCGAGCGGGTAGAGCGGCCACGGCGCGCGCTCCTCGAGCTCGACGCCCGCCAGCGTCTCGACGCCCTCACGGAGCCGAATGGGGCAGAGCCAGACCGGCTCGATGTCGCTCGCCTGGAAGAACCAGTCGAGGAACTCGGCGAGCTGGGTGTCGCGCACCTCGATGTCCTGCACGACGCGTTCGGTGCGCGGCAGGTGCTTCGGCTTCTTCAGGAAGCGGTATTCGAGGTCGTACTTCTTGTCCAGGCCGACGAGCTTCCAGTAGAACGCGCTGCGGCGCAGCTCGCGCGGCCACACCTTGCGCACCTTGGGGTTCTGGGTACCGAAGGCGCGGGAGCACCAGAACCAGTCCGTGTCCCAGCGCCAGATGTAGTCGCGGATGGTGAGGTAGTCGTGGTGCACCCCGGACGGGTGCTGCAGCGAGCGGTAGTAGATGGCGTCGCGCGTGTAGTCGGACACCCCGGGGGCGTCGTTGGTCTGGAACGCGCACACGAGGTACTGCTCGGAGGGCGAGAATGCGACCGCGTCGAGGCCGTGCAGCGCCCGCCCGTCCCACTCGCCGGAGGCGGCCGCGGCGGCGAGGGCGTCCTGGAAAGCCGTGAGGTCGTCGAAACGCACGTGATCGAGCTCGATAAAGGGGGCGACCTCCTCGAGCTCGATTTTCAGGCGCACCGCGTAGCCGAGGGAGCCGTACGAGTTCGGGAACGCGCGGAAGAGCGCGACGTTGTGCTCGCGCGAGCAGGTGATGATCTCGCCGGTGCCCACGAGGACGTCCATCTCGATGACGGACTCGTGCGGTAGGCCGTTGCGGAAGGACGTCGATTCCACGCCCATGCCGGAGACGGCGCCGCCGAGGGTGATGGTCTTGAGCTGCGGCACGACGAGCGGTGCGAGCCCGTACGGCAGCGTCGCGTCGACGAGGTCCTCGTAGGTGCACATGCCCTGCACGTCCGCGGTCTTGGCCACCGGGTCGATGGCGATGACGCCGCGCAGCCCGTCGACGTCCAGGCCGACGCTGCCCGTGCCGCGGGAGCGGAACAGGTTCGACGTCTTCTTTGCCAGCCGCACGCGCTGCCCGTCCGGCACCTGCCGGAAGCTCTCAAGGAGCGCGGCGACCGCTTCCTCGTGCGCGTGCCAGCCGACGGGCAGGACGCGTTGGAAATCCACGGTGCGACCGTAAAGCATGCTGGAAACGCTCATGTAGGGCCACGATAGCCCTCACTTGCGCGCAGTGCGCAAGTTAATATCGTCACGCCAGCTCAGACGGCGTCGCCCGCGACGGGCCGCCCGACCATGAAGCCGCGCCCTGCGTAGACGGCGGCGTAGACGACCCACCCGATCGCCGTAATGAGCACGAACGAGATCGCCCTGTACACCACCGTCGCCGCGGTCGCGTGCGCGAGGGTGAGCCCGCCCGCGACGAGCATGCCCGCGGCGACGGGCTCGACCGTGCCCAGCCCACCCGGCGTCACCTGCGCCGAGCCCGCCAGTTTCGTCATGACGTACGCGAGGCACACCCCCATGAGCGAGATGCCGTCGCTTGACGACGCCACCTCCGGCCCGCCCGGCGCCCCACCCGGCATCACGCCCGTGACGGCCCAGACGGAGAAGACCATGGTGGCGACGTCGAGCAGCTGGTTTGCGAGCGAGAGCCCCGCGGCGGCGGTGAAGGCGGGCCCGGAGATGCGGATGGCGGCGACCTGGTCGATCACCCCGTCGACGCGGCCGCGCACCTTGTCGGGCAGGAAGCGGACCCACCGCTTGAGCACCGCGGGGTGCACCGTCGCCCAGAACACCGCGGCGATGGTGAGGGCCGCCGCGGCGAGCGTGGCCAGCAACGACCACAGCGACAGCTCGGCGCCGAGCAGCATCACCGCCACGACGCCGATGAGCACCATCCACACCGTCGACAGCGCGCCGGAGACGACGAAGAACCAGCCGCACAGGCCGGGTGACGCGCCCCAGGAGCGGTGCACGCGGTAGGTGAGCCAGGCGGAGATCGCCGGCCCGCCCGGCACCGTCGTGGACCACGCGTTGGACGCGAGCGTGATGGCGTTCGTGCCGGCCGCGTCGGCCACCGGGCCGTCCACGTTGAGCAGGATCTGCATCACCGCGGCCATCGCCGCGAGCGCGAGCGCGGCCGTGGCCGCGGCGCACGCGAGGGGGAGGGGGGAGGCCGCGCCGATCGCCTGCCACGCCTCGCCGAAAAACGGCAGCTGGTCGCGGAGGATGACGAGCACGGCGGCGAGGGCGGCGACCGGCGCGAGCCAGCGCAGCCACTGGCGCCAGTGGCTAGCGCTCAAGTTCCTTCTTCTTCAGCTGCTCGAGTGCGGCGCGTCGCCCGTCGCGCCCGCCCCGCTCGTCGAGCTCGCGCATGAGCTCGGAGAAGGGGACGAGGGAGGCGTTTTCCGCCACGCTCACGCCGGCGCGCCCGGGCTGGTCGTCCACGACTGCTTGTTCGATGGGGGTCTCGCCGGAGGTGGGCGTCGATACGCCTGAGCCCTCGCCGAACGCCCCGGCGGCGCGCTTCACCCAGCGAGGCGCCCACCAGCTGTCCTCGCGCAGGAGATGCATGACGGCGGGGACGAAGAGGAGGCGGATGACCGTGGCGTCGAGGGCGAGGGAGAAGATCATGCCGTAGGCGATGTACTTCATCATCACGATGTCGGAGAGCGCGAACGCGGCGGCGACCACGATCATGATGAGCGCGGCGGCAGTGATGATGCCGCCGGTGTGGGCGGTGCCGCGGCGGATGGCGTCGTCGGTGGAGGCGCCGTCCTGGCGGGCCTCGACCATGCGGGAGACGAGGAAGACCTCGTAGTCCGTGGACAGGCCGTAGAGGATGGCGATGATGAGCACGAGGATCGGGCTCATGAGCGGGCCCGGGGTGAAGTTGAGCGCGCCAGAGCCGAGGCCGTCGACGAAGACGGCGGTGAGGAAGCCGAGCGTCGCGCCGATGCTGAGCACGTTCATGATCACGGCCTTCGCCGGGAGGATGAGCGAGCCGAACACGAGCGCCATGAGCAGGAACGTGGCCAGCACCATGTAGAGCGCCATCCAGGGCAGGCGGTGCAGGAGCGCCTCGATGGACTCGACCTCCATCGCCGGCGTGCCGGAGACGTACGTGCGCACGCCGTCCGGCGCCTTGATCTCGCGCAGCTGCTTTACCACGTCCGCGCTGTCGGTGCGGTCCGCAAGCGGCGCGGAGAGCACCGTCGTGCCGTCCTGCGTCGGGTGGGCTGGCTTCATCGGCGCGGCGAGGCCGTCGACCTGACGGGTCTGCATGACCACGTCGATGAGCTGCTCGTTCGACGCGCCCGTGACCACGAGCTTGACCGGGTCGGTGCGGAAGGCGGGGAACTCCTCGTTGAACTCGTCCTGGGCCTGGCGCGTGACCTGGTCTGGTGGGAGGTACGTCTCGTTGATGCCGCCGAACGTGATGCCGAGGATGGGCAGCGTGAGCGCGACGAGGAGGACGGCCAGGCCGGCGGTGACGCCCTTCGCGCGCCGCATCGCCCAGGCGGGGATCTTGTACCAGACGGTGTCTTCGAGGCGCTTACCGCTTCTCGACGTCCTCCGGACCGACCACATGTCGATCCTCGGGCCGAGCATGCCGAACAGTGACGGGAGCATGATCACCGAGATGAGCGCGGCGAGCAGGACTGCGCTCATTGCGCCGTACGCCACGGATTTGAGGAAGGCCTGGGGGAACATGAGCAGGCCGGACAGCGCCACGCCGACCATGAGGGCGGAGAAGAAGACCGTCTTGCCCGCCGTGTTCGTTGTCACGGCGACGGCGTCTTCGGTGGACCGGCCGCGGTCGAGCTCCTCCCTGAACCGCGAGACCATGAACAAGCCGTAGTCGATGGCCAGGCCGAGGCCGAGCAGCGTGATGATGGACTGGGAAAAGATGTTCACCTGCTGGAACTGCGCGAGCACGCTGAGCAGCGACAGCGACCCGATGATGGAGAGGATGCCCACGATGAGCGGCATCGCCGCCGCGACCACGCCGCCGAAAACGAAGAGGAGGATGACGGCCACGAACACGAGGCCGATCTTCTCCGCGCGCGCGATGTCGTCGGCCATGCCCTTGTCCAGCGCGTCGGCGACGGCGGTGGCCCCGGCGACCTGGACGGTGCCGCCCGGCGCCTCGAGCGCGTCGAGCACGGGCTTGATCGTCCGGAAGTCCTTGAGCGTCTGCTCACCGTCGCCCTTCAGCCCGATCGCCGCGAACGCCTTCGTGTGCTCGGCGTTGACCTGCTGCGGGTTGGGGTGCTCGAAGTAGCTGTTCACCGAGGCGATCTCGTTCGGGAACTGGTCGCGCAGCCCCCCGAGCTGGGAGTTCATCGACGCGACGAGCGCTTGCGTATCGACGCCCTCCGGAGCATCCACGAGCACAATCACATCGCCGGAGTTGTCGCGCCCGAACGTGTCCTGCTCGATCGCCGCGGCGGCGGTGGAGTCCGCGCCGGGGTCCTCCCACCCCTCCTGCGAGAGGCGCTCGCCGAGCTTGGAGCCGAAGCACACCTGGAGGATGAGGATGAGCGCGACGACGACGAGCGGGATGACGCGGCGGTGGCGGTAGGCGAAGCGGCCCCACTTGGTGAACACGGCGGATGCCCCTTCCTAATCGCGGGTGCTGTGCAGCAGCGACTTGAGCGGGCGGAACGGCTGCAGCCAGGCGCCCTCGTCCGGCAGTTGGTCGAGGTTGACGCGCGGCAGCGGGTTCTGGAACACGCCCGGGATGTCCTCGAGGTCCACGAAGCGCACGTCCGGGGAGTTCACGGCCCAGGAGGCGTGCTCGTGGAAGCCCAAGACGGTGACGGGGACGCCGGCGCCGACGAGCTCGAGCAGCGGTTCCTGGAAGTTCTGGCCGTCCGCCGACGCGACGACGACGCCCTGCAGCACGCCCTCGTCGCGGCGGCGCTCGATGTGGGCGAGCATATCGCGGTCCACGTCCGAGTCCTCGTCGCTCTTCGGTTTGGCGAAGACGGCGAAGCCGACATTGCGCAGCGCCTCCACCCACGGGCGGATCGCGTCCGCGCCGCTCGCGGCGACGTTGGTGAACACGGTGGCCTCGGGTTCCACGGCGTGGCCGAGCTCCGCGGAGCGCTCGTCGGCGAGGTCGATGAGCCAGCGCCCGATCGCGTCGAAACGCGGGCGGTGCGCCGCCGTGGGGCGGCCGCCGAGGATGGCGCCGAGTCCCATGTCGAGGTTCGGCGCGTCCCACACGAGCAGGTAGCTCTCCGGGCCGGGGGCCGCACCGGGCGTGTAGGGGTGCGTCAGCGACTGCAGGTCCATGCTCACTTCTTCTCCCAGAGGTACTCGCGAATGACGTGGTCCTTGTCCAGACCTTTGCCCTCGAATTTAGTGATCACCTGCCGGTCCGTGAGCAACGGCGCGTCCGGCCACGGCCACCCCTTGTATTCCATCATCGGCTCGACGTCCACGAGCTCGTCGATCCACTCCGCGTAGCCGGCGTGGTCGGTGGCCACGTGGAGCACCCCGCCGGGCTTGAGGCGGGTAGCGATGAGGTTGAGCGTGCCGGACTGGATGATGCGGCGCTTGTGGTGGCGCGCCTTCGGCCACGGGTCGGGGAAGAAGATGCGTACGCCGTCGAGGGACTCCTCGCCGAACATGCGGGCCAGGACCTCGACGCCGTCGCCGCGCACCATGCGGACGTTGTCGATGCCGCCGCGCACCAACGCGCCGAGCAGCTTGGCAAGGCCCGGCTTGTAGAGCTCGACGGCGACGATGTTCGTGTCCGCCTCGAGCGGCGCCATCGCGGCGGTGGAGGTGCCGGTGCCGGAGCCGATCTCCACGATCGTGGGGTGTCCGGAGCGCCCGAACCAGGCGTCGATGTCGATCGGGTCGTCCGCGCCCTCGGCGAGCACGCGGCCGAGGCGCGGCCAGTGCTCGTTGAACAGGGCCTCCTGGTTGTCGGTGAGCGTGCCGCGACGGAAGGTCACCGAGCCGAGGCGCGGGTAGTCGAGGCCCGTGCCGAAGTCGGTCTGGAGGGGGCGCCCGGCCGGCAGTTCGCCGGTGCCCGGGCGGGAGTTTTCAGTATTATCCATCGTGTTCATTCTCCATAACCACAGGTCAAACGCAAGTTTCGCCGCGGCTTGGCGGCGGCGGCGTGTGTCACCCCCGGCGCGTCGAGAAGCATGTGCATCCCGGTTACGGAAAGGGGGTAGGCGTTTACCCCCGCTGGGCGCAAACGCCATGCTCGCGCGCGCTGGTTATATCCGGCCTACGAATGAACGGGCCCAACTTTTAGCCAGATGGGCGCCCGTTTCGATACGCTTGGAACACCGTATCGAGTAGTGGGCGCACGCACACTGGCTATAACCAGTCACCAAAGGAGAGCACATGACCGCGGCAGTTAAACGCCTGGAGGGGGATACCCCCACGGACAACGAGCAGCTCATCGCCTGGATCAACGAGGCGGTCGACCTGTTCGAGCCGGAGAAGGTGGTTTTCGCGGACGGCTCAGACGACGAATGGAACCGCCTCGCCGCCGAGCTGGTCGAGGCCGGCACCCTGATCAAGCTCAACGAGGAAAAGCGCCCAAATTCGTACCTCGCCCGCTCCAACCCCTCCGACGTGGCACGCGTGGAGTCGCGCACCTTCATTTCCACGGAGCACGAGGAAGACGCCGGCCCGACGAACAACTGGATGAAGCCGGCCGCCCTCAAAGAGGAGATGCTCGAGCACTTCAAGGGCTCCATGCGCGGGCGCACGATGTACGTCGTGCCGTTCTGCATGGGCCCGATCGGCGACCCGGACCCGAAGCTCGGCGTCCAGCTGACGGACTCGGCCTACGTCGTGCTCTCCATGCGCATCATGACCCGAATGGGCGCTCAGGCGCTGGAGAAGATCGAGGGCGAGAATTTCGTGCACTGCCTCCACTCCGTCGGTGCCCCGCTCGAGCCGGGCCAGGAAGACGTGGCGTGGCCGTGCAACGAGACGAAGTACATCTCCCAGTTCCCCGAGACCAAGGAGATCTGGTCCTACGGCTCCGGCTACGGCGGCAACGCCATCCTGGCCAAGAAGTGCTACGCGCTGCGCATCGCGTCCGTGATGGCGCGCGAGGAGGGCTGGATGGCTGAGCACATGCTCATCCTCAAGCTCACCTCCCCGGAGGGCAAGGCCTACCACATCGCCGCCGCCTTCCCGTCCGCCTGCGGCAAGACCAACCTGGCCATGCTCACCCCGACGCTCGACGGCTGGACGGCCGAGGTCGTCGGCGACGACATCGCCTGGATGAAACTGCGCGAGGACGGGCTGTACGCCGTCAACCCGGAAAACGGTTTCTTCGGCGTCGCGCCGGGTACCAACTACGCCTCCAACCCGATCGCCATGAAGAGCATGGAGCCGGGCAACATCCTGTTCACCAACGTCGCGCTCACCGACGACGGCGACGTCTGGTGGGAAGGCATGGACGGCGAGGCGCCCGCGCACCTCATCGACTGGCGCGGCGAGGACTGGACGCCTGAATCCTCCTCCAAGGCCGCCCACCCGAACTCCCGCTACTGCGTGGCCATCGAGCAGTGCCCGGCTGCCGCACCGGAGTTCAACGACTGGCAGGGCGTGAAGATTGACGCCATCCTCTTCGGCGGCCGCCGCCCGGACACCGTGCCGCTGGTTACCCAGGCGCACAACTGGGAGCACGGCACCATGATCGGCGCGATGCTCTCCTCCGGCCAGACCGCCGCCTCCGCGGAAGCCAAGGTTGGCTCTCTGCGCCACGACCCGATGGCCATGCTGCCGTTCATGGGCTACAACGTGGGCGACTACTTCCAGCACTGGCTTGACATGGGCCGCACCGGCGGGGATCGCATGCCGGCGATCTTCCTGGTCAACTGGTTCCGCCGCGGCGAGGACGGCCGCTTCCTGTGGCCGGGCTTCGGTGACAACTCGCGCGTGCTCAAGTGGATCGTCGACCGCCTCGAGGGCAAGGTGGATGCGGACGAGACCGTCGTCGGCCACACCGCCCGCGCCGAGGACTTGGACCTCACCGGCCTGGACACCCCGATCGAGGATGTGCGCGAGGCGCTCACCGCCGACCCGGAGCTGTGGAAGGAAGACGTCGCCGACGCGCGCCGGTACCTCGAGGGCCTCGGCTCCCGCGTGCCGGAGGAGATCTTCGACCAGCTGAAGCAGCTCGACGGGCGCATTCACGCCGCGCGTTAGGCCTGCCCCCACCTAGGAACCGGCTACCTAGAACCGGCTACCGGCCGTTTTTCGGCGGGGTAGCCGGTTCTAGGTAGCCGGTTTTGGGTTGTTCGCGGGGGCGGCCGCGGGGGCGGCCTTGCGCAGCACGAGCACCAGGTTCGACACCGCGAACTCCCGCAGCACCGGCACGCGCGTGACCCACCACGCCCACCGCGGGTGGTAGCGCGGGAACGCGGCGGCGAGCTGGCCGGTGCACTCCGCCCACGCGAGCCCCTCGCCCGCGGAGACGGCGAAGAGGGATTCGCCGAAGATGTTCTTCGGCTCGCGGCCGTGGGCTTTCGCGTATCGACGCCGCGCGTACTCCCCGCCCACGTAGTGCTGCCACAGCCCTGTCTCGTGCCCGCCGAACGGGCCGAGCCACACCGTGTAGCTCAGCACCACCAGCCCGCCGGGCTTGGCCACGCGCAGCATCTCCTCGCCCATGGCGCGCCAGTCGGGGATGTGCTCGGCGACGTTGGAGGAGTACACGACGTCGAAAGAGCCGCCCGCGAAGGGCAGGGCCGCGCCGTCGCCGCGCACCGCGCCGAAGCCCGAGAGCCCCGCGGCGGAGAGCTCCGTGACGTTGGGCTCGAGGCCGACGTAGAAGCAGTCCGCGAAGGCGTCGGCGAAGTAGCCGGGGCCGCCGCCGACGTCCAAGACGGACGCGCCGGCGAGGGGGTGGTTGGTGAGGTCGGCCGTGAGGGCGTCGAGAAGCAAGCGCGTATCGCGGGCGAGCGCCGAGTAGAACACGCGCGGGCGGAACTGCTCGTAGGGGAACGTGCGCAGCAGCCGGAGCGAGCGGCGAAGCGTGGCCATCCGGCGGGTACGGTGCATAGCGATGAAGATACTGCTCATGTGTTGGCGCGATTCCACCCACCCGCAAGGCGGCGGCTCGGAGCGCTACCTCGAGCGCGTGGGCGAGTACCTCGCCGCGCGGGGCCACGAGGTGATCTACCGCACGTCGATGCACACGGACGCGCCGCGCCGCTCGAGACGCGACGGGGTGCGCTACGAGCGCGTCGGCGGGAAGTTCAGCGTCTACCTCGCCGCGCCGCTGGCCATCTGGCGCCACCGGCCGGACGTGGTGGTGGACACGCAAAACGGCATCCCGTTCTTCGCGCGCCTGTGCACCCGCAGGCCGGTGGTGCTGCTCACGCACCACTGCCACAAGGAGCAGTGGCCTGTGGCGGGGCCGTTCATCGGGCGGCTGGGCTGGTTCCTCGAGTCGAAGGTTGCCCCGCGCGTGCACCGGGGCGCACCATACGTGACGGTCTCGGAGGCGTCGAAGCGCGACCTCGTGGCGCTCGGCGTGCGCGAGGGCGACATCGCGATCGTGGAAAACGGCGTGGACCCCGTGCCGGCCGAGACGCCCGTGCTTCCCGACGACGGTCGCACCCACCTGGTCACCCTCTCCCGCCTCGTGCCACACAAGCGCATCGAGGAGGCGATCGACGTGGTCGCGGGCATGGAGGGGGCGGTGCTCGACGTCGTCGGCTCCGGCTGGTGGGAGGACGAGCTGCGCGAGTACGCCGCGCCGCACGGGGCGAAGGTGGTGTTCCACGGCCACGTCTCCGAGGCGTACAAGCACGCGCTGCTCGAACGGGCCGCGCGCACCGGCGGCGTGCACCTGCTGCCCTCGCGGAAGGAGGGGTGGGGCATCGCCGTCATCGAGGCGGCGCAGCACGGCCTGCCCACGGTGGCGTACGCGAGCGCGGGCGGGGTGGCCGACTCCATTCGCGACGGCGAGACGGGGCGGCTAGTGCGGCCGGGCGAGGACTTCGCGGAGGCGGTCGCGGAGACCCTCGGGCGCGGTGCGGCGATGGCGCAGTCCGCGGGCAAGTGGGCCGCGCGGTTCTCGTGGGAGGCCACCGGCGCGAAGTTCGAGCGCGTTATTGCAGCTGCGTCGACCAGTTGAGCTGCTGGATCTTCGTGTCCAGCTCCCGGTAGGCCTTGGACGCGGAATCCGCCATGTCCCGCAGCGCCTTGACGTCCACGGTGGGCACGAAGCGCACCTCGGAGCGGGAGTAGCGGTGGCTGGTCACCGTCGCGGCGTCCGCCACCGCGGCGTAGAGCCGGCGCGAGCGCAGCAGGGCGTCGCGGCGCGCGATCGCGTCTGTGAGCGTTGCTCCCTCGAACGGCGTCTGCGCGTTTGTGTGGTTGATGCGGCGCACGAGCGTCTCGATCTCCTGGAGCAGCGCCGCGGCTTCCTCGAGCAGCGCCGCCGGGTCCTCGGCAGGGGCGTCGCCCTCCTGGACCACGGCGCCCTGCACCAGGCGTTCCTGCAGCTTGTTCAGCCGATCCTGCGCCTCCGCGCGCCGCGCCAGCGCCTCCGCGAGCAGCATGTGTGCCTCCTTTATCCGTTCTGTCCCCGTGCCCGACCCTCACGCGCGCGTTGCGTCTCGACGTCCACCTCCGGCCCCCAACGCCCCGGTAGTAATCGGTGCCCGGTGCGACCCTGTGGTGGGGGCCGTGCCCGTGTGCTCCGTGCCGGCCGCGTGCTCCGTGCGTGCGAGCGGATTCGAACCGCTCTTGCCCTGATGCGGCCGCAGGGCGCCATGCGTGTTGCCCTTTGCCCCGGGCAACGTGGGGTTGGCGTTCGCTGGGCGGGGTGACGTCGATACGCGTGCGCACGCTACCGACAGTTCTTGGCCGAACATAGCAAAGCGCCCAGCCCTGCGGAAGGGCTGGGCGCGCGGGACGGGCGTTACGCCGCGGTGGGGAACAGCTCGCCGTCGCGCAGGCGGTCACGCATCTCTGCCTCGACGAGGACGGGGATGAAGTCCTCGACCGTGGCGGAGCGCTTGTGGGCGCGCAGGACGGCGTCGAAGGCGTCGTTGATCTC
The DNA here is from genome assembly GCF_028609865.1 of Corynebacterium jeddahense. Classification (NCBI taxonomy): domain Bacteria; kingdom Bacillati; phylum Actinomycetota; class Actinomycetes; order Mycobacteriales; family Corynebacteriaceae; genus Corynebacterium; species Corynebacterium jeddahense. Next base: position 2,316,982 of record NZ_CP063194.1, on the reverse strand, counting down.
GAGCGCGTCGAACTGGCCAGTGTACTCCGTGAGCAGGTCCTCGCGGATGTTTCGCAGGGCACGCTCGCGGATGATGCTGAAATCGATGTTGTTCGCCATTGTTCCTCCTTGCAGAAGCTGTATCTGCTCCTTCGGTCAGATCGTGGTTACGCGATTACGTAACCTGTTGTTCATGTGCTGTTCACTTTAGGAAGCGCCCGGAAGTGATGCAAGGGGGCCAACGGTGGGCGACCGCCATTAATGGGCGTACGCCCACTAATCCGCGTAACGATGCAGGTGAGGACGGTTTATTTTGAGGGTGTGACCTTGGACACATGCGAGGAGGGGGACGGCGCACCAGAGCGCGAAGAGCGCCACGCCAACCGGCGGCAGGCCCCGCGCCGGGGCACCCGCGTCCACGACGCTGCCATCAGCGCGGACGGCCAGCCCGATGCCGAGCCCGCGCAGCCGGCCCAGGCTGTCGGGCCCATCCAGTGCCACCTGCGCGGCGGACCAGCGCGCCGACGGCGGGTCCACCACCACGCCGTCAACGGCGAGCGCGCCGGACTCGACGACGTTCATGGCCTTCGGGGCGGGGTCGACGGCGACGCGGCCCGCGACGCGCGTAAGCGCCGGGCGGGACTCGAAGACGACGTCGCGGCCGCGGTCATCGACGGCCGGGATCTCAACCGCGGCGGCGGGCACGGGGGTGAGCGCGGCGAGCGCGACCGGCGCGTCCGGGACCTGGAGCAGCGCGAACGCGCAGGCGGCGAGCGCACGACGCCCGTCCAGCGCGCCCGCGGCCGCGACGTAGGCGGGGACGGCGAGGATGAGCCACTTCTGCCCGTCGCGGAGCAGCCCCGCGCCGGGGACGTGGGCGACGAGCGGGCCCGTCAGCCCCGCCCAGGAGGCGAGCGCGAGAGCGAACCCGGCCGCGGCGAGGGCGAGCCAGCGGCGGGGGACGTCGCGCCAGGCCAGGGCGAGCAGCGCGAGCAGCGCGACGCCGGCGAGGGCGAACCCCGCCGAGCGCGACGGGGGCACGGCCTCGCCGTTCCAGATCCCGCCGAGTCCGGCAAGTGCCCCGAGGGTGCCGGCGAGCGCCTCCGCGCGCGGGGCGAACACGCCCGCCGACGCCGCCGACGCGGTCCCGCCCGCGCCCGCAAACACGCCGGCGACGACCCACGGCAGGCAGGTGAGCGCGCTCACGGCGAGCCCAGCCCGCCCGCGAGCGGCGCACGCCGCGGCGAGCGCGCCGGTGGGGGTGAGCGAGGCGAGCCAGTGCGCGAGCGTCGCCGCCGGGCCCCGGCCCAGCGCCACGAGCGGCAGCAGCCACGCGGCGACGGCGAGGGACCACTGCCCCTGGAGAAGTCGCTCCACCACAAACGGGTTCCACACCGCCACCGTCATCGCCGCCGCCCGGCCGAACGTGCCGCGCCCGAGCAGGTAGCCCGCCCGCGCCGCGCAGGCCGCGGCGCCGACGACGGCGAAACGCAGGAACAACACGGGGTGGGGGAGGATGCCCAGCAGCGCGTCCTGCGGCACGTTGCGGGCGGGCAGGTCGCCCCAGCCGAGCGACGCCCGGGTGAGCGCCATCGCGTCGAAGACCATCATGTCGCGCAGCGCGAACGCCCCGCCGGGCACGAGAAACGGCCACGTCACGGCCACAACCAGCAGCGCGCCGTAGCCGGCCAGCCAGCGTGCGCTACCGCCGGCGCGCATAACTCACCAGGCCGACGATGAACGCGGCCGCCGCGGTGAAGCGGGTGAGCACCGCCATCACCTGCAGCCCGCGCAGCCACGCGACGTCGCGCCGGGCGGCGTCGACCGCGGCCGCCTTCGACTCCTCGGCGAGCACCCACTGCTCGGGCGGGCAGTCCCACACCTCGTCGACGATGCGCCCGGTGCGCCGCTCCGCGTCGACGGTGCGGGTGCAGCCGTCCGAGAGTGTGGCGGCGTACTTCGAGGTCTCCAGCCCCCGCACGGAGCCGGGGCCGACGTAATCCAGCGCGACGTCGCGGCCCGCGGCGGTGTCGAACAGCGGGTAGGAGCGCCGCTCCGGGCGGTACGGCAGGAACGGGCCGAGCCCGGCGCGCCCCTTCGCGGGGAAGGCGGTGGAGGGATCGATGGGGAAGTGGTCCACTTCCTCGCCGTCCACGGTCACCACGGCGTTGAGCTGCTTCGGGGCCTTGGTGAGGGTGACGGTGCGGGTGTGGGTCTGGGTCTGAGTCTGGGTGGTGGCGCGGTCGCCGGGCGAAGCGGCGTCGAAACGCATGGTGTAGTCGCCGGGCCGCAGCGTGCGCTGGTGCGCGATGACGGCCGGGGAGATGAGGTTGAGCGCGGCGCACACGACGATGACGCCGAGGCAGGCGGCGAGGCGGCGGCGCAGGTTCACCCGTGCCACCCTACCGGGCCTGCCGGGCGGTTAAACTTGCGCCATCGTGAACAGACCGCCCCTTCTGCCAGAGCTCGACGGCCTGCGCGCCGTCGCCGCGTACGGCATCGTGGCCACGCACGTCGCGTTCCAGACCGCGACGGGTTCGGCGGTACTCGAGCGCTTCGACTACTTCGTGGCGGTGTTCTTCGCGCTGTCGGCGTTCCTGCTCGCCCGCGGCGGGATGCGCCCGGGCTACGCGGCGCGGCGGGTGGCGCGGCTCGCGCCGGCGTACGTGGTGTGCGTCGCCGTCGTGCTGCTCGCGCTCCCGCCGCTCGCGGGGGTGTCGTGGGCGCAGGCGGCGGCGAACCTGCTGTTGCTGCAGCTTTACGTGCCGCATTCGCTTATCGACGGGCTCACGCAGATGTGGTCGCTGTGCGTCGAGGCCGCGTTCTACGTCGTCCTGCCCGCGTACCTGCGCCTCGGCGGGCGGGGCCGGCGCGTGGCGCTCGCCGCCGCGGTGGCGGCGGGGCTGGCGTGGCCGTGGGCCGTGGCGGGCATCGAGGACTCCGCGGTGCTCAACCTGCAGATCTGGCCGCCCTCGTACGCGCTGTGGTTCGCCGTCGGGCTTGCGCTCGCCGAGCTGGAGCGCGCCGGGGTGGCCTACCGGGGGCCGCGCTGGCCGTTCCCGCTCTCCGCGCTGCCCGTGGCGTGGTTCGCGGGCGTGATCGGCCCGCGTGGGCTCACCCACCCGTCACCTGCCGAGTTCAACGCGCGGGTCCTGCTGGGCGCGCTGTTCGCCGCGCTCGTCGTTGCGCCCTACGCGCTGGGGCCGCGGGAGCGCGGCACCGTGCTGTCCTCGGCCACGATGCGCACGCTGGGGCGCTGGTCCTACTCGGTGTTCCTCTGGCACATGGCGGTGCTGTACTTCGTCTTCCCGGTGCTCGGGGTGCCGGTCTTCGGCGGCCACTTCCTGCTCGTGTACGCGGCGACGGCGCTGGCGACGACGGCCGTGGCGTACGTCTCCTACGAGCTCGTGGAGGTGCCCGGCGCGCGGCTGGTGAGGCAGGCCACCGCGAAGCACCCGGCGGCGACGAGGAAGGTGGACGAGCCGGCGTAGTGCGCCGTGGGCCACGGGGCGCGGGCGAGGACGAGCCCGCACACGGCCATGGCGGCGGCCGCGACCCGGGAGGTGTCCAGCACTGTGAAGCGGCGCACCACCCACGCGAGCGCCACCGCAGCGAGGCCCGGGAGCGGGAAGGCGGCGACCGCGGCTGCGGCGGGCACCCAGCCGACGGCGTCGGGCGGCGCGTACGGCCCGTCCTCGCGCAGCCGGGTCAGCAACACGCACGCGGCGACGGCGAGCAGGCTGAACGCGCCGCCGAAGATGAGGGAGTAGCGGTACGCGTCCTCGCCCGCGAACGTCATGGCGAACTCGCCGCTGGCCCCGGCGGGGACGCGGAAGGCCTGGGCGCCAGCGTCGAGACGCACCGGCTCGAGCGGCGTGCCCCCGAGGGTGGCGCGCAGGCCCGAGTTGAACGCACGGGTGGTGAGCACGAGCGTGTCCCCGGTGCGCTCCGGCAGGGGCGCGCACGAGAGCATCACCGTCTCTGCCCGGGTGAACAGCTCGTGCGTGCCCGCGGGCAAGGTGACGCTGCCGACGCGGCGCTCGCCGTCGATGGTGGCGGGGGCGGAGAGCTGCCACGTCGCGTCCTCGGCGGTGGTGAAGCGGCGCTGGATGACGGTGTTGTCCGGGAAGTGGCGCTGGAAGAAGTAGCGGTCTGCGGTGCCCTCGACCTCGACGATGCGGCGCACGCCGACGTCGAGCTCGCGGATGCCGACGCGCCCCGTGAGTTCGAGGATGGTCGCGCCGCGGCGGCTGAGCTGCCGGGGTTGGTCCTTCACCAGGGAGACGCTGCGGCAGGCGCGCTGCCCGTCGCACAGTCGCACGGTGGTGTCCGCGGTGGCGGTGACGGAGATGGTCTCCTGCTGCGACACGAACTCGATCCACGGGTGCGCGTCCCCGGGGGCTGGCCACCAGGCGGTTTCCGCGAGACCGTCGAACGCGGCGGTGAGCGACTTCGACGGGTCGGGCCCGCCGAACGCGCCCGCGTCCGCGGCGGAAGAGGACGCGCGCGCCATACCGTCCTCGGCGACGCCGGTGCGCGTGCCGTCCGAGGGGTAGTCCTTCAGCCGGTTCGCCACCGTCGAGTCCTCCCACCCGCCGGCGAGGTACCCGCCCTGCCCGCGGATCGCGCCGTAGTTGCGCGCCGCGAGCGCCGGGGTATCGGTGACGATGTCGGGGTGCTCGCCGGTAAGACGCGCCGGGAAGTAGCCCAGCTCGCGCCACAGCAGCGGCAGCACCTCGCCGCCGCCGTCGACCGCCACCGGCGCGCGGTCGGTGACCATGACGTCGCGGTCTGGGTCGAGCAGGAAAATGTCGAGGTCCCCGAAGCTCGCGGCCGGCTCGCCGAGGTTCGGCGTCGGCGGCTGCCGCTCGAGGTCGCGACGCACCACCACCGCGCCCACCCCGATCGAGCGCAGCGCCTGCGTATCGACGAGCTCCGCCTGCCCATCGAGCCCCCGAATCGCCTCCGGGTCCACGAGCGGCACCGCGTCCCGAAACGCGAAGCGGCTGGCGGTGAGCGCCTGGATCGGCTCGTCGCGCGTCCACCCCCACGTCTGGCGGGCGAACTGCGCGGGCGGGACTACCAGGGTGCGGGTGCCTGCCGCGTGCTCGTCGAGCCACTGCCCGGCCGCGACCCAGTCCTGGGACACCTCCCGCCACGTGCCCTCCGGCAGCAGGCGCAGTGACCACGCGGGGGCGAGCGCCACCGCGGCGGCGAGCGCGACGGCCACGGCCCGCGGCCGGTCCACCCGAGACGCGAGGTGCGCCGCGCCGAGGGCGAGCGGGAGACGCACGAGCGGGTCGAACTTGTGCAGGTTGCGGAAGGGGGCCAGGGCCCCGTCGTACAGCGTGGTGCACATGTGGGCGGACCCGAGGACGACGAACCCGACGGCGAAGACGGTGATGAGCGGGCCGCGCCACGGCATGTCGCGGCGCGCCAGCCCCGCGAGCCCCGCTGCGGCGACGAGACAGGTGGCGATGATGAACGCGGGCTCGGCGACGAGGAGGTGGCCTGCGGCGCGCTCCGTGTCGACGAAGGGCGTCCAGCTCGTCGTGCCGCGCAGGATCTCCACGGGGTTGAGCCAGGCCGTGGTCACGTGCGCGGACTCGATGAACTCCGTAAACGGGGGTGAGTAGCGCCCGAGGACGATGAGCGGGCCGATCCACCACGCGGACACGGCAGCGGCGCCGAGCGCGAACCCCGCCGCCTGCTTCGGCGCGCGCCGGGCGAGCAGCAGGACGAACGCGGGCAGGCAGGCCGCCATCGTCGCCGCGGCGTTGACCGCGCCCATGCAGGCCACGGCGATAAGGGCGGGCGCGACGCGGGGTTTGCGCCCGGTGAGCGGGAGGAGCGTCCACGGCACGAGGGCGACGGGCCAGGCCTCCGACGAGATCGCCGTGAGGGTGGTGAGGATGCGCGGGCTCAGCGCGTAGCACGCCGCGCCGAGCACCTGGGGGAGGGTGCCGCGCACACCGACGCGCCGAGCGAGGGCGAGCGTGCCGGAGTACGCGAGGCACAGCAGCAGCGCCCACCACGCGCGCTGGATCAGCCAGTCGGGCACGCGTAGCAGGTGGCCGAGGAGGAAGAAGGGCCCGTGGGGGAAGAGGTAGCCGTAGGCCTGGTTTTGCACCTGACCCAGCGGGAACCCGTCGGTGTAGGCGTGCGTGGCGCGCGCGAGGAAGCGGGCCGGATCCGCGACGAGATCGAACTTCGTGTCCGCCGCCACCCGCCCGGGCGGCTGGGCGAGCACGAGCAGAACCAGCGCGAGCCAGCCCGCGAGGTGTGCGCGCATCCCCCGCACGGCGCCTACTTCCGGGAGCCGTACTCCGGCCCGCCGAGGACAGCGTTGTCCGCTGGGACCGCGTTGCTCTCCGGCACCGTCGACTGGCCCGAGGCGGCCGCGATGCCGAGCACGCCCACGACGCCCAAGACCGCGCCGACTGCCGCGCTGGCGAGCACCGGCGAGACCCGGGAGGTTCGCTCCGCCCGCGACGCCGAGGGATCCTGCGGCTGCTGGGGAAGGAAGACTCGGTGGGACATGTCGGCTGAGCCTACCAGCGCGGGTACAGTGGCGGTGGTTTTGTGGCAGGTGTCGGGTGCGAAGGGGCGAGACGATGAGGGCTCGGGTCGTCGCTGCGGCGCTCCTCGCGCCGGCGCTCGCCTGCGTCGCCGCCTTGGGCCTGGCCGGGTGCGGCGAGGAGGACGCGGTTGAGACGGCGGCACCGGACGAGTCTGCGCAGCCGGCGTTGTCGACGCAGGCGGCGCCGGAGGGCGTCGATACGCAACACGCCCCGACCCCTGCGCAGCTGCGGGTACCGGAGGATCTGCGCGCGCGGGTGGCCACCCTCATGGTGGTGGGGGTGGCCGATTACGACCAGGCGCGATTCGCGCTCGATCAGGGGGTCGGCGGGGTGATCATCCCGAGCTGGGCGGACCCGGCGCTGCTCACCGAGCCGGGGCGCAACATCAACGCCCTGCGCGAGGAGTACCAGCGCCCCTTCTCGGTGGCCATCGACTTCGAGGGCGGGCGCGTGCAGCGGCACACGCAGGTGTTCGGCGATTTCATGCCGCCGCGCGCGCTCGCCGGCACGCCGCCCGAGGTGATCCGCGGCACCGGCTGGGACATCGGGCGCTCGCTGCGGGCCTACGGGGTGAACGTGGACTACGCGCCGCTGCTCGACCTCGACGTCGCGGGCCTCGACATCGTCGGGGACCGCTCGTTTAACGGGAACCCGGACGAGGTCGCGCGCGTGGCGGGCCTGTTTTCGCAGGGGCTTATCGACGCTGGCGTCACCCCGACGTTCAAGCACTTCCCCGGCCACGGGCGCGCGTCCGGCGACACCCACCTGCAGCTCGCCGTCACCCCGCCGATCGACGACCTGCGCGGCAGCGACCTGCGCCCCTACGGCCCGCTCCTGGCCGCGTTCCCGCAGGCAAGTGTGATGATGGGCCACATGATCGTGCCCGGGCTCGGCCCCGAGGGGGTCCCCAGCTCGATGAACCCGGAGGCATACAGACTGCTGCGCACCGGCGACTACCCGGGCGGGGTGCCGTTCGACGGCGTCGTGGTCACCGACGACCTGTCCGGCATGCGCGGCATCCTCGACTACGCGCCGACGATGGACGCGGTGGCCCGCGCGATCGGCTCCGGCGCCGACCAAGCGCTGTGGTCCTCCGGCGCGGACCTGCCGCGGATCATCGACCACATCGTCTGGTGCGTGCAGAACGGCTACATCCCGGAGGCGCGCATCGACGAAGCCGCGACGCGCGTGCAGCAGCAACTCATCAGCGTCGGGCTGTGATCGTGTCGCCGCGCGGGCTACCCTTAATCGGGTGACTACCGTACAGCCAACCTCGCATAGTGTCGGCAGGAGCTCCGGCCGGGCCGGGAAGATCGCGCTCTGGACGCTTCTCGGCGTGCTCGTAGTGCTGCTCGCGCTGTACCTCGCGGATCTGGCCATGAACCGCGGCAACGTGCCCCGCGGCACCACCGTCGGCGGCGTCGCCATCGGCGGCATGGCACCCGAGGAGGCCGAGCGCAGCCTCGAACAGGAGCTTGGCGGGGTGGCCGCGAAGCCGGTGACCGTCCGCGCCGCCTCGCAGGAGGCGACGGTGGTGCCGGAACAAGCCGGGCTGGGCATCGATTGGCCCGCAACCGTCGCCGCCGCAGGCGTGCAGTCCGCCAACCCGGTTACGCGTCTGACCGGCCTGTTTCGCACACACGAGGTGGACGCGGTGACCGTGGTCGACGACGCCGCCCTGAACCCCCAGCTGGACAGGCTGGTCAAGGAGCTGCACGTCGAACCTGTCGACGGCGCCATCAACGTCGAGGCCGGCCAGGGCAAGGTCACCGACCCAAAGCTGGGCCAGGACGTCCCGCGCCCGATGCTTCGTGATGAGCTGACGACAAGCTGGCTCAACCCCCAGGGCGTGACGGTGCAGCCAGAGGAAGTCCAGCCGGCGGTGAATAACTCAGTGATCCAGGCGGCGATGTCCGGCCCGGTGAAGTCCGCGCTCGCCGGGCCGCTCACGCTGGGGGCAAGGACGCGGTCCAGGCGACGATCCCGCAGGACCGTCTCGGTGAGGTTGTGCAGTTCCCCAACGTGGAGGGCCGCATCGACCCGGTCGTGAACACTGACGCCGCCCGCACCATCTTCGGCGAGCAGCTCGCAGGCACGGAAACGGAGATGCAAAACGCCCGCGTCCTCGCAGGCGGCGGGGTCGAACCCTCCGTTGACGGTTCGGTGGTGGACTGGGACGTCACGCTCCGAGACTTCGACGCCAGGCTGCTTGCCGATCAACCCCGCGACTGGGAGGCCGCGTACAAGGCGGTGCCGGCCGACTTCACCACTGAGGCCGCGAATAACGCCACGTTCGACCAGGTCGTTGGCTCGTTCACCACCGGCGGGTATTCGGGTGCGTCCGGCACGAACATCGCGCTGGTCGCCTCCACTGTCAACGGGGCCATCGTGAACCCGGGCGAGACCTTCTCCCTAAACGGCTACACCGGCCCCCGCGGCACCGCCCAGGGCTACGTGAACTCCGGGATCATCTTGAACGGGCGCGCCGACAACGCCGTCGGCGGCGGCATTTCCCAGTTCGCCACCACCTTGTACAACGCCGCCTACTTCGCCGGCATGACCGACGTGGCGCACACCCCGCACTCCTACTACATCTCCCGCTACCCGGCCGGGCGCGAGGCCACCGTCTACGAAGGCGCGATTGACCTGCAGTTCCGCAACGACAGCCTGCACCCCGTGCGCATCGCCACCAGCGTCGGCGGGGGAGAAGTGACCGTCTCCCTCATGGGTGTGAAAACGGTGAACGTCGAATCCGTCAACGGCGGCCGCTGGGCCTACACCTCCCCGTCCCCGGTGTCGGTGTCCGGCGCCAGTTGCGTGCCCTCCGGTGGCGCGCAGGGCTTCACCACCTCCGACACCCGCTACATCTACGACCTCGCCGGCAACCTCCTCGACAGCGAAACCCAGACCACGGTCTACGACCCGCAGCCGATTGTGAATTGCGGGTAGCTCCGACCGTGTCGGCGCGGCCGATAAGGTACCCACCATGGACATGGATACCTGGGAGCCGGTACTCGGAGCCGGCCCGCTGCTGGGAATCGCGGCAGCGGCGATTGCGCTCATTTTGTTCCTGGTGATGCGGCTGAAGCTGCACGCGTTTGTGGCGCTGATCATCGCGTCGATCTTCACAGCGCTCGCCGCAGGCATCCCGATCGACGGCGTGATGCCGACGCTGATGAAGGGCTTCTCCTCCACACTGGGCAACATCGCGCTGCTCGTCGGCCTGGGCGCGATGATCGGCCGCCTCGTCGAAGCGTCCGGAGGAGCGCAGTCGCTTGCCGACGCCCTCGTGAAACGCTTCGGCGAAGACAAGGCTCCGTTCGCTCTCGGGTTGGCGTCGCTGATCATGGGCTTCCCCATCTTCTTCGACGCGGGCCTGATTGTGATGCTGCCCGTGATCTTCGCGGTGGCGCGGCGCCTCGACGGCCCGATCCTGGCCTACGGCATCCCGGCTGCGGGTGCGTTCTCGGTGATGCACGTGTTCGTGCCGCCGCACCCGGGCCCGGTCGCCGCCTCGGACTTCTACGGCGCGGACATGGGCCTGGTGCTGCTGTTCGGCCTGTTGGTGGCGCTGCCGACCTGGTACGTCTCCGGCTACCACTGGGGCAAGTACGTGGGCAAGAAGTACCCGAACCGCGTGGCCGACACCCTGCTGAGCGACCAGCAGCAGCTGACCCACAAGGCGGCGGGGCCGGGCACCGTGATCGCGGTGATGCTCATCCCGATGCTGCTCATCTTCGGCAACACGGGTGTCAACGCGTTGTCTACCTCGGGGCGCATCGATGGCGGCGCTACCTGGGCCCGCACCCTGACCTTCCTCGGCCAGACGCCGATCGCGCTGCTAGTGACGGTGCTGGTGGCCATGGTGGCGGTCGGCTTCAACCTGGGTGTGCCGCGCGAGGAGGTGCAGGCGCGCATGGAGTCGGCGCTCGGCCCGGTGTGCTCCGTCATCTTGATCACCGGCGCGGGCGGCATGTTCGGCGGGGTGCTGCGGACCTCCGGCATCGGCGACGCACTGGCGGATTCGATGTCGAACCTCGGCATCCCCGTCCTGCTCGCGGCCTGGCTGATCGCCGCGGCGCTGCGTATCGCCCAGGGCTCGGCAACCGTCGCGCTGACCACTGCGGCGGCGCTCATGGTGCCGGCGGTGGAGGCCGGCGCCTACTCCGGCGTCCAGCTGGCGCTGATCGTGCTGGCGACGGCGGCCGGTTCCGTGATCGCTTCCCACGTCAACGACTCCGGCTTCTGGCTCGTCGGCCGCCTCATGGGCCTCGACGTGGCCACCACGCTGAAGACGTGGACCGTGAACCAGACCCTCATTGCCGTGATCGGCCTGCTGCTGACGTCGGTGTTCTACGGAATCACTCTCGCGTTCTAGCGCGTTACACCAGCCAATCCACTTCCGGGGGTGTGTGCTCGCCCACGTCGCGCGTGAGTCCCCACAACGTCAGCTCCGCGTACAGCGGGTCCCGCGGCATGAGCATGTGCAGGGGCGCGTACCCGCCGTAGAAGCGCGCCGAATCCACGTTGGCCACGTCCGCGCCTCCCACAGATTCGAGCTCGGATGCAGAGTTCGGGGTGACCACCGTGTCCGCCGGCGAATACAGCGAGGTGTACACCACGCGCGGGTCGGTGTCCGGCACCTTTGCAAAGTCCCGAAGCCACGCCGACCCCACCAGCTGCTGCGCCGCACCCGGCGCCACCAAAGAAGTCAGCCGGGGCAGCCGGGACGCCACCTTGCCCAGGTCGCCGGCCCACCCGCGGAAATCGGTGCCGTGAAAGTTGCCGCCCATCGCCACCACGCGCCGGACCTTCCCGGCGCCGCCGCGGGCGATGAACAGCTTCGTCATCAGCGCACCCTGTGAGTGCGCCACGATGTCCACCTGCTTTGCGCCCGTCGCCTTAAGTACGCGCTCAACGTTGTTCGCGACGTCGCCCACGATGGCGTTTAAGTCCCCCACGCCGAAGAACCCGGGCGCGATCATGTCCCCGTAGTCGTATCCCCACACCCAGAACCCGTGGTCTTTCAGGTGCTGGGCGTTGTGGCGGAACGCCGCCGCCCGCGAATTGATTCCGTGGACGTACATCACCGGTGTTGCGTGCTTGGCGCCAAACGACGGGTCGTTGAACGGCAGACGCGGCCGGTTCTCGCGGCCCTGCAGCGCGCCGTAGCCTGCGGCCAGTCCCATGAGTGCGCGAGTGAGCTGCATGGAGGAAGAGTGTATCCAAGCTTGCGCTAGACAAAGCTGTCTACTACTGTGCCCGATGGATCAAGAAATTGACGGCTACGTCTCCCGGCGATCGTCGATTAGCAACCGCGCAAGATCGCGCACGGTGCTTCCGGGAGAAGATCCGCCGGCGCGGCAACCGCCCGCCGGAAGTGCGATTGCTCTGAGGAGAAACCCCCATGTCCCGGGTTGAAACAGCCCCGTCCATCGGCCACCGCGAGTGCGACTTGGTGGCGCGCGGCCACAAACCCCACTGGATCCCGGCGCTCAAGGCCGCGAACGGGCCGGAGGAGCTGTGGTTGGAGATCCTGTCCGTGCAGGTCGACGGCACGCAGCTTGTCATTGAGACCGCCCGCGGCACGTTCACCCGCTACAACCACGACCCCGCGGGCGCCGCCCAAGCCGTCGACTTCAACCGCGAGTGGGGCGTGCTGCGCGGTCCGGAGGTGACCGGCGAGGACGGTCATACCAGGCGAAGCGTCCACCTGGTGTCGATGTCGCCGATCGGCCCCTGCGAGGTGTCCGTTGCGTGAGCTTGCCGTCCAAGACTGGGTGCCCGCCACCAAGTACCGTCGCTTCGGCACCTGTCTCACCGTGAACATGTCCTTCTACCAGTTCACGTTCAGGCTGCGCACGAGCAGGGGAGTGGATGTGTTGTGGCGGCGCATGGGGCAGGTGTTCGAGATCTCGTCGGCGCTCAACGCGTTCCGCAGCTGCGGAAAGATCTACCCGCTGCCTCATCTGCGCAGCGCCTGCCGGTTCGTCGACCTGGAACAATGTACCCACTTCGCCCGCGGGCACCACCTACCGAAGCGCCGCCTCATGGCTCTTGAATCGTCGGAACCCATTCACTGGGAACCTATCGAGATCGTGGAACACACCGGCATCCGGCTGGTCTTTGTGGAAATCAACACCATGATCATGCGGGAGGTCTTCCACCACGATCCCCAGGCCCTGTCCCGCGCGGTGGCCTACGCGCCGAGGTACACCATGCTCGTGACCGGAGGGGCGCGCCCCAAGTACCTGTCGGCCACGGGTCTCCCCGGTATCCCGTGCACGACCCCCGCGTAAGCCCCATCTAGGAGAGCCGGCGACGAGAATCGAACTCGCACTCTCAGCTTGGGAAGCTGATGTTCTACCACTAAACTACGCCGGCACTGCCACACCTGAAATGCAGCAGAGGTAAGAGTAGCACCGCCCCCGCCCAGCCCAAAAAGCGCCCAACTACACTGGCCGGCGTGCTGCTTTCTGATCGTGATATCCGTGAGTCCGTCGATAAGCAAAGGCTCCTCATTGAGCCTTTCGACGCAGGGCTGATTCAACCGAGCTCGATCGACGTGCGCCTGGACAGCCTGTTCCGGGTGTTCAATAACCAGCGCTACACGCACATCGATCCGAAGCTGGAGCAGCCCGACCTGACCACGCTCGTCGAGGTGCCCGAGGGCGAGCCGTTCGTGCTGCACCCCGGCGAGTTTGTCCTGGGTGCGACGCTGGAGCGCTTCACGCTTCCCGACGACCTCGCCGGCCGCCTCGAAGGCAAATCCTCCCTCGGCCGCCTCGGTCTGCTCACGCACTCGACCGCCGGCTTCATCGACCCGGGCTTCACCGGCCACATCACGCTGGAGCTTTCCAACGTGGCCAACCTGCCGATCACGCTGTGGCCGGGCATGAAGGTCGGCCAGCTCGCGCTGTTCGCCATGACCTCGCCGGCCGAGATCCCCTACGGATCGTCCGCGCTCGGCTCCAAGTACCAGGGCCAGCGCGGGCCGACGCCGTCGAAGGCGTACCTCAACTTCCAGTAGGTGTTCGGCGTTTGAGTTTGGGGGGTGCGGCTGCGGTTATAGGAGCTGCTGCAGCTGCGGTGCGAGGCCCGCGGCGGAAACGAGCAGGCTGAGCACGGACAGTACGATCGCCACGATGGCCAGCGTGTTCTTCCCCTGAGGCGCGGCGGGCTCCTTCACGACGGTCGTCCGCTCCACCGTCGTCCTCTCAACCGTCGTTTTCTGCGGCGTAGCCTCTGGTTTGGCTTCGGGTTTTGCCTCGGGTTTTGCGCAGTCCCTCAGCGCTTGCACCTGGGCGTCGGCCATGGCGACCTCTGTCTTATCCAGCTCGGTGAGGGGAATGTAGCGCTGCTCGTCGTTGCTCCAAACCCCTTTTCTTCGCGCTTCTTCCCGAGCCTCTTCGATGATCGGCAGATAGGTTTCTGCCTCGAGTGAGGTCCAGGAAGTCTTGCTGTAGAAGCGCTCATAAAGGTCCTCCATCGGGTTCCCGGCACCATCCGGGATATCGATGAAACAAACCTCACCGCGTTTGCGCAGCTTAATATCTTCCGGGCCGAAACCAAGCTCTGAAAGTTTCGGTTTGGGCGCAGGCTTCGGCTCCTGCCGGCCGAACGTCTCCGACGTGCTCGTCGGGGTGGGCTCCGGTGATCCACTGAACGTCACTTCCTGGGCGGCGGCCGGAGCTGCGCCCACCAGGAGCGCAGTGGACACGAAGCCGGCAATAAACTTCTTCATCTGGGGTCTTTCTCGGGTCGGAAAACGATGACTAGAAGCAAGGTACCTCCTGACAGCGCCCGCTTGCCTCAAGATGCAGCTACCAAGATCGAGCTACCTGCACAAAAATCGGCGGGAAGCTCGATTTGTCTGACGGCCCACCTCCACCTCGGAGCAGCCTGCTTATCGACGACCTCCGGTCCCACCGCACCACCACCCACTAATGAAACTGGTTGCCAATAATGAAGGGGCATTGACCGGCGGAAATCCGTGGTCACTCGGCGAAACTCCTTGTTCGCAACCCAACCGTAAGTACCGTTGAGCTGTACTTATACCTGGCGAGAGGAGCGACCCATGTCCAACAACACCTGCGGCTGCGGCAACCACGACAAGCCGGTCAACCCCGCGAACGCTGAAGTGCGTGAGGAAATCAAGATCGTTCCGGCCGAAGGTTCCGTCGATAAGGTAGTTGCTCCGGCAAACGGCGAGGCCTGCGGCTGCGGCCATGAGGCGGGCCAGTGCTCGTGCGGCCACCAGACCTGCGACTGCCCTCCCGGCGAGTGCAAGTGCGAGGGCCACAACCACGGCCACGACCACGGCGAAGGCAGGCACGACGACGAGATCGGCCGCGACAACGTCAACGCTGACACCGACGGCGCCGTGACCACTGTCGAAACCGCAGAGACCCACCGCCCCGGCACCGACTGGAACGGCGGCAACCTGGGTGCGACCACGGGCGAAGCCACTGAGTCCGGCGCCGGTGAGGCTGAGAAGGGGAACTTGAATTAGACGGAAACGTCGATAAGCGAAGGGCCCTTACTTACCGCAGTTTGAGAAGCTCACGTCCTTCCGTCGTGAGCTGGTAGGCGAGGGGCCTCTTAGTTGCGGCGGCGAGAAGGCCTTCGCGTTCCAGCTCTTCCGCGACAGGACGGATCGTGTTCCAAGACCGCTTCATTGCGGCCACAGCCTCGTTCAGCGGGATGGGGCGGTGGGGGCCGAACAGATATGTCTGTCCTGCGAGGAAGAGCAGATCACGTTCGTATTCACCGCGTTTGAGGCTCGACAATGTGACATCCAAGTCCTCCAAGTGGGCGTGCTTTTGGTCAAGTGAGCTCTCCAAATCGTCTTGGGCGTTGACCAGCATTTCCAGCATGGCTTTGAGGAAGAAGGTGCCCTCTCCATAGTTCATCTGGGTCTCGGCATTGGTAAAGGCGGCGTAGTACTTCTTGCGCTGTAAGGAGAATTGGTGCGACAGTGACATCGAAGTCGGCGGAGAAAGAATCTCCAGCGCTTTGAAAGCTAGGAGGAACCTACCCATGCGGCCGTTTCCGTCGTAAAAGGGGTGGGTGTACTCAAACATGAAATGACCGATGAGGGCGTTCACCAGCAAGTGGGATTCGGTGCGCTGGGATGCGAGAAAGGTCTCGATCCTCTCCTCGATGTTGCGCTCACCGACGGGAGCCTGATGGATTTCCTTCATGCCGTCGTGGATGCCCACGGATCCCGCCCGAAAATGTTGGCCATCGGGAAGATCCTTTTCGTCGATCTCGCCGTCCAGGAGTTTGTCGTACTCGTTTCGCAGCTCCGCCGGTGACGACGGAAAATGCGGCCGGTCCGCAGTGCTGAGTAGGGATTGATAAAGCGCAGCCATCTCCCGGAAGCGTTTATGTGGGCCGGTCGAAGGGTTTTCCAAGGCCTCTGCAATTTCTTTCCGCGTCGAATGGACACCCTCGATTTGGTTCGTCGCCTGAATCTCTTCAATGAGGAGTCCCGTGAGATAGTGTCCGCCCGCTACGCCCGGAAGTGTTGTCCACTTATGAGCGATGCGTAGCTCCGTCTTCCAAACTCGCTCGAGGAGACCTTGAATCTCCTCGGTGAGCAGGACGAACAACGGGTAATTTCCGACGGAAAAGTCCCAATGTAAGGAGGACGGGGAGGTGAAGCGAGACTCGTACGTTTGATCCGCGACCCGCTTCCCGTCACGCGATTGGTGGAAAACCGTCTTGAGCGGTTTGTAGTCTCCAGCCATATCTCCCCCTCGGTTAATTGCAATACTGCAATTATAAGCGCCCCAGCGCCCCCCTATTTTGCAAAATCGGCGGTTTTTGCAATTAAGGTCTCGCAGCAGCGCCTCTTGATTGCAACATTGCAAATTCGCCCAGCTCATTTCCCGCGCTGCCGAACCGTCCATCCCCAGGCATAATGGCCTGTTATGCGGATGACTGTGATTGGTACTGGTTACCTGGGTGCGACGCACGCGGCGTGCATGGCGGAGCTCCGCCACGAGGTGCTGGGCGTGGACGTGGACGAGGCGAAGATCGAGGCCCTGCAAAACGGCCGGGTCCCGTTCTACGAGCCGGGCCTGCCCGAGGTGCTCGAGCGCAATATCGCTTCTCGACGGCTCCGTTTCACCACCAACTACGAAGAAGCCGCCCAGTTCGCCAACGTTCACTTCATCGGCGTGGGTACCCCGCAGCAGCGCGGCTCGTACGCGGCAGATACCCGGTACGTGGAGGCGGTGATCGATTCGCTGGTGCCGCACCTGGAGGGCGAGCACCTGATCCTGGGTAAGTCCACCGTCCCGGTGGGCACCGCGGCGGCGCTGCAGGAGCGCGCCGACAAGCTTGCACAGCCGGGCACCACCGTCGAGATCGCGTGGAACCCCGAGTTCCTCCGCGAGGGCTACGCGGTGAAAGACACCATTGAACCGGACCGCATCGTGCTGGGCGTACAGGCCGGTTCCAACGCCGAAGCGATCGCGCGGGAGGTGTACGCCACCCCGCTCGCGAACAACACCCCGTTCATCGTCACGGATCTGCAGACCGCGGAGCTGGTGAAAGTCTCCGCCAACGCCTTCCTGGCCACCAAGATCTCATTTATCAACGCCGTGTCCGAGGTCTGCGAGATCGTCGGCGCAGATGTCACCCAGCTTGCCGACGCCATCGGCCACGACGACCGCATCGGCCGCAAGTTCCTCGGCGCCGGTCTCGGGTTCGGTGGCGGGTGCCTGCCGAAGGACATCCGCGCGTTCATGGCGCGCGCCGGCGAGGTGGGCGCGGACCAGGCGCTGACGTTTTTGCGCGAGGTCGACGCGATCAACATGCGCCGCCGCCAGCGCGTGATCGATCTGAGCAGGGAGGTGCTGGGCTCGCTGATCGGCAAGCGGATCACGGTGCTGGGTGCGGCGTTCAAGCCGAATTCCGACGACGTGCGCGATTCGCCTGCCCTTGCCGTCGCGGGTCAGCTTTCGCTTGCCGGTGCCGCGGTGCGCGTCTACGACCCGCAAGGCATGGACAACGCCCGGAAGGTGTTCCCCACGCTGGATTACGCCGCCTCCCTCGAGGACGCGCTCACCGGAGCGGAGCTTGTCATCCTGGCCACCGAGTGGGACGAGTTCAAGCAGATGGACCCGGTTCACGCGGCGGAGCTCGTCGAGAAGCAAGTGCTCATCGACGGCCGCAACGTCCTCCCCGTCGAACAGTGGCAGCAGGCCGGGTGGGAGCTGCACGCTCTCGGCCGCAGCCTCGGGTAACCCCAGCCCGACTCGGGTGACCCGGAGCCCGCGAAGAATCCAGCGAAGCGGTTGTAGCGAATCGACCCCAACCGGCGATTCGCTACAACCGTTCCGCTGGAAACTCGGGCCGGGTCCGGCAACTCCGTGCCCTCGCTCGCAGACAGTGTGAATTACATTTTGCCGAGCGATCGCGTTTCAATCTGTCGAGCGATCGCGTTTCAATCTGTTGGGTCGGCGCTATAATCGCATGTCATGTACATTCCGCGGCTCGCAGATTCCCGGCTTGAAAACGCGTTGCAACGCAAAGGTGGCGTCTTAGTTCGCGGACCGAAAGGGTGCGGCAAAACGGAGACGTCGCGGCAGCAGGCGAACAGCGTGCTGAGTGTGGATACTGACCCGCGCGTGCCGTTTCTCATGGGAGCTGACCCGGGGAGTTTGCTCGAGGGAGATGTTCCGAGGCTGATTGACGAGTGGCAGATTCAACCTCACCTATGGGACCTCGCACGACACACGATCGACCGCAGGCAGGTAAAGGGGCAATTCATCTTCACCGGGTCGACGGCGCCGACAGAGGAGCTCACCCGACACTCGGGAGCTGGGCGTTTCGCACATGTAACCATGTCGACGCTGACGATGTTTGAGACGGGTGAGTCCTCTGGGGCGGTGTCGCTCGCTGCACTTGCGGAGGGTGAGACTCCGAACTATTTGGAGAGCGGCCTCAGCTTCGACGAACTTGTTGAGACAATGTGCCGTGGCGGGTGGCCCGACAACGTGGGTCTCACCGTTCAAGATGCTCTCCGCTCAAACCGCGAGTACCTCGAGCAGGTCGCACATGTGGATATCAGGACTCCCGATGGCGTTCAGCGCAGTCCGGAGCGGGTCAACCGGCTCCTGGCTTCACTCGCACGAAATGTTGGAACTGAAGCGGACATTCAAACTCTGGCCAAGGATGTGGGGGTTTCTCGGGACACGGTGGTTGATTATTTGGATGCGCTGTCGCGGATCTTCATTTCGGTGGATCAGCCGGCGTGGTCGACCCACCTCCGCTCCAAAGCCACTTTGCGAAAGTCCCCGAAGCGCCACTTCGTGGACCCCGCGCTGGCGGTCGCAGCGCTCGCCCGCCAGCCGCGAGACATTGCCGACGACCCCGAGTACGCGGGGCAGCTCTTCGAATCCTTCGTCGTACACGAGCTGCGCGCGTACAGTGACGAGCAGGTCTACCACGCCCGTCTGAACACAAACCTTGAGGTCGATGCGGTGGTGCAGCTAAACGGCCGGCCCCTTCTGGTCGAAGTGAAACTTGGACACTACCCGCACGTCGTGGACGAAGCGGCGTCGACGCTCACGCGCTTTGCCAGCCAGTTGGAGGTCGAACCAGTCCTGCTCGTGGTCACCGGGGGCGGGCCCGCCTACACCCGCGCGGACGGCATCGTCGTTGCGCCGGTGTCGCTTCTCGGGCCGTAAGCAGGGATTTTTGCTTATCGGCGCTCTCGCCACAGTTTCGCGGGAAGTTCACGGCAAACTGTGATGTTATGGAGGGGCGTGAAAACTGCGCCTGAGCGTAGTGTTCAGCCAATTATCCACCTTTTTCATAGATCGGAAAATTGCACATCATGTCTACTACCTCCTCGCGGGCTAACTGGGGCTCGCGTTCGCGTGCATCCGTCTCCACCCGTGCGATTGGCGCCGCAACCGTCGCCATCCTCGGCCTGACCACCGTGCAGGTGGCCGCCCCCGATTCGACCTTCCTGCCAACCGCCGATGCCGCGACGCGCACGGTTCAGGGCACCACCGTCACCTACGACGACCAAAACCCGGCCTCCGTGCCGTGGTCGACCACGGTGAAGCAGAACGTCACGCGCTACGGCACGTTGTACCTGAGCCTGGACGCCGTCGAAAAGGACGGCATCGCGAATACCGGCACCTACGACCAGTGGGGAAGCCCCGTTCCGCTGACCATCTGGGATCCCGCCAATCAGACGATCTACCGCAATGGGTTTACGTCTGCTGTGCGCCCAGATCCGTTCAGCAATTCCAACAAGATTACGACTCAGCTTGGCGAATGGACCTACATCTCCCAAAGCTCCATGTTCCAGGTGACCTGGAACCCCGCGCCGGGCTACATCGGCTACGCCCCTCCGCTGCCGATCCAGATCGACCCGTCGAAGCCCGGTGGCCAGCCCGCGCCGCAGTACGACTACGCCACCACCGGACTGCCGGGCAAGACCACCACCCCGCTCACGTCTACGGGTGCGCTCGGCACCGCTCAGACCGTGCAGGCCAGGACCGCGTTCCAAGGTGTCACCGACGGCATCATCTGGGACGGTTACCTGGCCACCTACGCGTTCCAGGTTGACAGGAACGACCCGATCGTGGCGCTGGCCAACCTCACCGACGACCAGTTTGCCACCGACGCAGACGGCAACTACGTCGGCTACGTCACCAACGAGCTGAACACCAGCGAGGGCCGGTACACGATTAACCCGGACTCCGGCGAGGTCACGTTCACCCCGAACAACGACTTCTTCAAAACTGGCGACCCGACCACCAAACAGGCCACCCCGATCCGCGTGATCGTGTCCAACATGACCACGAACACGGACGAGGGCAACGGCCGCGTCATGGCGTACGGCGTCACCCGCCCCGCGCACACGATCAAGGCGAACAACCAGTCCTACTCCGAGGTCAACACCACCTACACCCCGACGGTGACCAAGCCGTCGGTGCAGCTCAAGGACGTCGCAGCGCAGAACCAGGTCGGCCGCGCCGTGACGTTGCGCCCGAACTACGCGCAGGCTGACGGCGCACCGGCGATCAACACGGACACCGTTGAGCTGCTGAACCCGGACGGCACGACCGCCGGCAAAACCCTCACCGTGGAAAACGAGGGCACCTGGCAGGTCAACAGCAACGGCACCGTCACCTTCACCCCGCAGGTCGGCTTTATCGGTGACCCGACCCCGGTGCAGTACACGGCGAAGAACACCGTCGGCATCCAGGCGGACCCGGCCACGCTCACCGTCGACTACTTCGTGCCGGACGGTCGCCCGGCAACGACGTTCGGCACCCAGGGCGTGACGCAGAAGTCCACCGACAGGACCACTTCCGAGGGCGACCGCGGACTGACCGCCCAGCAGATGTTCCCGGGGTATCCCACCAACTGGTACAGCTCGTTCACCTACCAGCTTGTCGACCGGAACGGCAACGCAATCGCGCCGAACACCGCGCTCAAGTACGACAACGTTGGCACCTACACCATCGACGCCGCGTCCGGCGAGGTCACCTTCACCCCGGACCCGTTCTTCGTCGGCCCCGCACCGGAGGTCGGCGTGCGCATCGCCAACCTCACCACCGCGAACGGCCAGGAGCGCGGCGCGGACGGCTCCTACTTACCCGTGGTTACCGCCTCGAACGTGTACCTCCAGCCCGCGTTCGCCAACGGCAACGTCGGCGACACGCTCAAGGCCACACCGGACTACGCGATCGCCGGCCTGCCGAAGATCGACACCGAGAGCATTTCGCTTATCGACGACTCCGGCAACCGCGTCGGCACCACCCTCACCGTCGATGGCCAGGGCACCTGGACCGTCGATCTTGCGACCGGTGAGTTCTCCTTCACCCCGGTTGCGGGCTTCCTTGGCAACCCGGCGCCGGTGAAGTACACCGCGCGGAGTGTCGACGGTATCGCGGCCCGCGAGCCGTCCACCGTCACGGTTACCTACAACCCGCTGGTCACCCGTACCGCCACCACCATCGGCGGCCCGACCGACACCCAGAAATCCACCGACCTGAACTCCCCGGGCGACGCCGGCAAGACCACCGCGGAGCTCTTCCCGGGCCTGCCCGAGGCTTGGTTCAACGCGCCGGTGCAGTTCAAGCTCGTGGACGGCACCAACCTCGTCGACACCCTCCCCGTCGCAGGCGAGGGCATCTACACCATCGATCCCGCCACCGGCGTGGTCTCGTTCACCCCGGACGCCGGGTTCCTTGGCGGCCAGCCCTCGAAACAGGCGGGCGGGGTGAAGATTCAGGCCATCAACACCACTGCCAACGGTACGAAGGTCAACTCGACGCTCATTGCGCAGTACATCCCGACCGTCGAAGACCGCACGTACACGCTGCCGTCCGCCACCAACTCGGCGCCGCTCGGCGAGCCGGGTAAGGCGACGCCCGATTACGGCACCACCATCGACCCGACGAGCGTGCAGCTTCTCGACGCTGCCGGCAACCCCGTCGGCAAGACGCTGGACATCCCGGGACAAGGCACCTGGACCGTCGACCCAACGACGGGCGAATTCACCTTCACGCCGGTGCCGGGCTTCGTCGGCACGCCGGTGAGCGTGCTCTACACCGCCGCGGCCACCAACGGCGGCACGGTGACCGACACCGGTGGTGTGACCATCACCTACCCGGCGGCCATCACGGTCCCCGCCACCACCGTCGGCCCGCAGGGCACCGCCCAGAACAGCTTCGACAAGGACGCGAACGACACCGGCCGCACCCCTGCCGAGATGTTCCCGAACCTGCCCGGAGATTGGTACGGCAAGGCCAACAGCCCGGTGAAGTTCCAGCTCGTAGGTGCAACCGACAATGTTCTTACGGTCGACGGTGTGGGCACCTACACCATCGACCCGGTCAAGGGCACCGTGAAGTTCGAGCCGGAGAAGGGCTTCACAGGCCAGGCCCCGGCAGTGGAGATCCAGACCGTCGGCCTCAGGGACGCCAGCGGCCAGCCGACCGAGATGACCAGCACCTACCAGCCGTTCGTGGTGCCGGTGCGCGTTGAGATCCCGTCCGACTACGCCAAGGCCACCCGCATTGGCCAGCCGGTCACGATCACGCCCGAATACCTCGACAAGACTGTCGACACGAGCACGATCCGGATCATCGCGCCGCAAGGCAGCACGCTCTCCGATGACGGCAAGACGCTGGTTGTGCCAGGCGAGGGCACATGGACCGTCGATGAGCAAGGCAACTTCACCTTCACTCCGCAGGGACCTGACGGTGAGGGCGGCGCGTTTGTGGGCAGCCCGACCCCCATCGACTACACCGCCACCAACCTCGACGGAATCCCTGCACAGGTGCCCGGCCAGATCTCGGCGTTCTACCCCACGCCGGATCCGACGTCGGCTGTCACGACCAATCTGCAGGGCGTGACGCAGCACTCCGACGACAAGAACCGCCAAGACCAGGGTCTCACTGCGAAGGAGATGTTCCCGAACATCGCCCAGGCCACCTGGTGGGACCAGGCAGTCTTCGGGTTGTTTGCCCCGGACGGCACCCCGGCGGAGAACAACACCCTCACCGTCGCGGGCGAGGGCACGTACACCATCAACCCGACAACCGGCCAGGTCACGTTTACCCCGGACCCTGCATTCGTCGGCACGGCGCAGTCGGTGGGCATCGGGATCGTGAACGCGCAGGGCACGCCGACGGCGAAGTACACCGCCGTCGTTGAGCCGGTGGATGTGCACCTTTACGACGCCTCCGTGCTCGGCAACATCGGCAGCCCCCTGAAGGTCACGCCGAGGTACCTGGACACGGTCGATAAGTCCACGGTGGAGTTCGTCGGTGCCGACGGGAAACCCGCAGGCAAGGAACTCAAGGTCGACGGGCAGGGCACCTGGACCGTCGATAACAACGGCACGTTCACCTTCACCCCGGTAGACGGCTACTACGGCACTCCGACCCCGGTGAACTACACCGCGAAGAACACCAACGGTGTGCAGTCCACCGACACCGGCACGGTCTCCGGCGACTACCGCTCGCCGCGGACCTCCCCGTCGGTGACAACTGGCGACCTCAACCAGACCCAGACCTCGAAGACTGGCGCGGAAATGTTCCCGTCCTTCCCGAGCGCCTGGACCGTCACTTACTCGCTGGCGGGCGCGACGGAAAACAAGATTGAGACCGATGAGGGCACGTTCCAGATTGATCCATCGACGGGTGTGGTCACCTTCACCCCGGCGAAGGACTTCAGCGGCACGCCGGACCCGGTGACCGTGCAGGCCACCACCGCGACGGGTGCTACCAAGACCACCACCTACCAGGTGTCCGTGACGGGCAAGACGACGGCGACCACGACGGCAACCACCACGTCGAACGTGCTCACCACCGCGACGCAGACAGAAACTGCGGCACCCGTGACGGTGACGCGCGAGGTACCGACCACCATTGACGGCACCCCGACGACGGTGACTCAGACGCAGTCGGTTCCGACCACGATCACCTCGAACGTGCCCACCACCATCACGGTTGCGGATCTCGCGCTTTCGGACGCAGAGCGCATCGTCCGCACCCCGGGCCCGATTGCCGTGACGCCGAAGTACTCGGGCGAGGTGAACCGAGACACGGTGCGCATCCTCACCAACTCAGGCCAGGAAGTGACTACGCTCGTGGTGCCGGGCCAGGGCACCTGGACGGTGACCAACGGCACCTTCACGTTCACCCCGGAGGACGGTTTCACCGGTGACCCGGCCCCGATCAACTACACCGGCTACAACAGTGACGGTGTGAGGGCGCACGCCTCGGCGACGGTGACCGTGGGTTACAACCTGCCGACCACCGAAACCGCTACCGAAACGGCGACCGCCACCGCCACCGACGTCCTCACCGTGACCAACCCGGTCGAGACGACCACCGTCACACCGGACGCCGTCACGGTCACACAGGAACCGGTCACCGTCACCCCCGAGCCGTTGGTCACCACGGTCACGCAGGTCAACGAGCCGCAGCCGGTCACGGTCACCCCGGCACCGGTGACGGTCACGCACGACCCGATCACGACCGTCGTCACCATCCCGGGCGAGCCCAGCGCGATCACCAGCACGCTGACCATCAGCCCGGAGCCGAAGACGGTCACCCCGAACCCGGTCACCACGACCATCCCGGGCGGCACCGAAACTATCCCGGTTACGGTCACCCCGGCGCCTGTCACGGTGACGCTGCCCGCGGTCACGGTCACCCCGGACCCGGTGACGATCACCAACAACGCCACCGTCACGTCAACTGCGCAATCCGGCACGTCGGTCGAGTTCACGCCCGGCCGCGCGCGCATCGACACCATCCAGGGAACTGTGGTGCAGGTGGTGCTGCAGGACGGCAACGTCGATAAGCAATCGCGCAAGTTCCGCCCCATCGAGGGCACATTGCTTAGCGACGATTCCCGCACCCTCACCATCCCGAACCAGGGCACCTGGACGATCCACGAGGACGGCCACGTCACCTTCGTGCCAGAGCCGAACTTCGTCGGCGAGCTGACGGAGGTGCAAGTCGATTACACCCGCACGGACGGCGCCAAGGTGGACGGCCCGTACCTGATCTCGGGCAGCTACCGCCCGGCGCAGGCGGGGGCGACGGAGACGATCACCGAGCGCGCCACCGAGACGGTGCCGCAGTCCGCGGTCACCGAGACCGCTACTGTGACCCAGCCGGCCGCAACCGCAACAGTTACCCAGCCAGCACCCCCGACAACCTCGGCAACCGCGACCGATGCCACCGGCTCCTCCGGCAGCGAGGTCATTGACCGGTGCGTGGCCAACGCGGTGCGCTCGCCGATCCTGTGGCTGATTCCAATCGGACTGCTGGCGACAGTGGGCGGCGATCTGGTCAAGCCGTACATCGGCCAGTACCAGGCGCAGATCAACCAGATCAACGCGGAAATGAACCGCCGTTGGCAGGAGCAGACCCGCGACTGGGGTGTCGGCGGCCGCGGCGGGCAACGCAACGAGCAGTTCGAGGAACTGCGCCGACGGGCAAATGCCGTCAACGCTCAGTTCCAGCAAGTTGCCGGCCAGCCGGAGGTGCAGCAGTTGGGCAAGGTCGTCGGAGGCATTCTGGGCGTCGTTGCTCTTAGCGCCGTGTTGTACGACTGGTGCACCGCCGACCCGGGCAAAGCCGCGACGTCGATCGACTTCGAGAACGGCTCCAGCCTGCAGGACAAGAGCAGCGTGACCCGCTACGGGGAGGGCAGCTCGGCGTCGTAGAGAGGGCGCTTCGTCGTAGAGAGGGCGCTTCCCAGAACTGTGCCCGCCGGCCCCGGCGCCCACGCGCCGCCCGTGGATAGCTGCGGATGGTCTAGCGGCCGAGCCTGGCTGCTATACCATCCGCTACCTAACGACAACCAATGTCAATATCACCTGGGGGGAACGTGGCCCCGCGCTCTCGATGGTATAGCGGAGACGGATGGTCTACTAGACGATCTGGGGTAGCACGAAGACGAGCGCTCAACGCCCCCGCTCCGCAGGCCCCTAGTGCTGGTGGTAATCCACCAGGAAGTTGCCCAGGCGCTCGATCGCATTCTCCAGCTGCGACGCCCACGGCAGCGTGACCACGCGGAAGTGGTCCGGGGTGGGGTAGTTGAAGCCGGTGCCCTGGACCATGAGAATCTTCTCGCTCTTGAGCAGGTCGAGCATGAACTTCTCGTCGTCGTGGATGTTGTACATCTCGGTGTCGATCTTGGGGAAGCAGTACAGCGCGCCCTTCGGCTCCACGACGGACACGCCCGGAATCTCGCGGAGCTTGCGAACCGCCACGTCGCGCTGCTTGTGCAGGCGTCCGCCCTCGGCGGTGAGCTGGTAGATGGACTGCCGGCCGCCGAGCGCCACCTGGATCGCGTGCTGGCCGGGCACGTTGGCGCACAGGCGCGTGCCGCTGAGCAGGTCGAGGCCTTCGATGAAGCCCTCGGCACGGCGGCGCGGCCCGGTGATTACCATCCAGCCGGCGCGGTAACCGCACACCCGGTACGCCTTGGATAGCCCGTTGAAGGTGATGCACAGCAGGTCCGGGGCGATCTCGGCCATGGAGGTGTGCGTGGCGCCGTCGTAAAGGATGCGGTCGTAGATCTCGTCGGCGAGGATCATGAGCTCGTGCTCGCGGGCGACGTCCGCGATGCCCTCGAGTACCTCGCGCGAGTAGACGGCGCCGGTGGGGTTGTTGGGGTTGATCACCACGATCGCCTTGGTGCGGTCGGTGACTTTCTCGCGGATGTCGTCGAGCGACGGGTTCCAGCCGTCCTCCTCGTCGCACATGTAGTGGACGACCTTGCCGCCGGCGAGCGTGGACGCCGCGGTCCACAGGGGATAGTCGGGGGCGGGGATGAGGATTTCGTCGCCGTCGTTAAGCAAAGCTTGCGTGACCATGGAGATGAGCTCGCTGACGCCGTTGCCCAGGTAGACGTCGTCGATGTCGAACTCCGGGAAGCCCTCGATCATCTCGTAGCGGGTGACCACGGCGCGCCGGGCGGAAGTGATGCCCTTCGAGGTGGTGTAGCCCTGGGAGGTGGGCAGGTTGGCTATCATGTCGCGCATGATCACGTCCGGCGCCTCGAATCCGAAGATGGCGGGGTTGCCGGTGTTCAGCTTCAAAATGGTGTGGCCGTCGCGCTCCATCTTCTCCGCCGTCGCGGTCACCGGGCCGCGGATGTCGTAGAAGACGTTTTTCAGTTTGTCCGCCTGGTCGAAATGGCGGTGCTTCTGCAGTGGCTCACTCATGCCACCCCACTGTAGGCCGGTTTAGTGGTTGCGGAAACGGTTGACAGTGTTTTGTGCGGCGTTGAGGGCGTCGGAGGTCAGCTGGTTGAACTGATCCTGCCGCTGCGCGCGCATGAGCGCCTGCTGCTGCGCCTTCGCGGCCTCGATCTCGAGCTGGCGCGCCTTGAGCTCTTGGCGGCGGCGCGTCTCCAGCTGGCGCAGGCTCGGCGCGTACCAGGAGTCCGGCCCCACCTTCATCACGTACAGCAGGATGTACAGGGTCGGAATGAGCAGGAGGAAGATCGGGTGCAGCGCCGTCAGCCCCAGCGAGGCGAGCGTGCCCAGCCAGAAGATGCCGGCGCGCGTGCGCTTGCCCGCCCGGCGGGCCTCCATGATTTCGGCTTGGGAGTAGAAGACGGCGTCCGCGGGCGCTCGCTTCTCGACGCCACCTCCGGCCCCCACCGTCGGCAAGTCCGCGAACACGGGCTGGAGGTCGGCGTGCGTCTGCGCCTCGGCAACCGCGCGGCATCGCTCGTCGAACTCCGCCATCGTGAGCCGACCTTCGCCGAGCGCGCGGCCGAGCACGTCCATGGCGTCCATGCGCTCCTGGTCGCCGATTCGAAAATTGCCGTAGGGGGTACTCACGCGTCACATGGTAGCCCCGGCGGAGCTACTCGTCGCCGTCGGCGGCCTGGCCGTTGTGCTGGTGCTCCTCACCCTCCGTCTCGCGGGGGAGGTTGCCGTCGTTCCAGTGCTGCATGTCGTGGTGGTGGTCCGCCTCGTCGACGGTGTGCACGCCCTCGCCGACGGGCAGCGTCTCCATGTCGTTGTTCGGGTTGTCGGAGTTGTCGTTCTGCTGCTTCTCGTCGCCGGTCTTGCCGGTGTCGATGCTGGTGTACAGGCCTTCGTTTTCGGTAGTCATGCGCCCGATGGTACGCGGGTTTAGTCCTCGCTGAACTGGGATTGGTGGAGCTGCCAATACGCACCTTGCTTTGCGACGAGCTCCGCGTGCGACCCTTGCTCCACAATCTGCCCGTCCTGCATGACCAGGATGACGTCGGCGTCCCGGATCGTGGAGAGGCGGTGCGCGATGACAAACGAGGTGCGGTTGGAGCGCAGCGCGCTCATCGCCTCCTGCACGAGCACCTCGGTGCGGGTGTCCACCGAGGACGTCGCCTCGTCGAGGATGAGCAGCGCCGGCTGCGAGAGGAACGCGCGGGCGATGGTGATGAGCTGGCGCTCGCCGGCGGAGATCGAGCCGCCGTCCTGGTCCACCACGGTGTCGTAGCCGTCGGGCAGCGAGCGCACGAAGCGGTCCACGTAGGTGGCCTTCGCCGCCTCGATGACCTCCTCGTCGGTGGCGTCGAGGCGGCCGTAGCGGATGTTGTCCATGATCGTGCCCTTGAACAGCACCGCGTCCTGGAGCACCATGCCGATCTGGCCGCGCAGCTCCTCGCGGGAGAGGTCCCGGATGTCCACGCCGTCGAGCGAGATCGCGCCGGAGTCCACGTCGTAGAAGCGCAGGATGAGGTTCACCAGCGTGGTCTTGCCGGCGCCGGTGGGGCCGACGATGGCGGCGGTCTGGCCCCGCTCGACGCGCAGGTTGAGGTCGCGTATGAGCGGCTCGGCGGTGTAGGAGAAGGAGACGTCGCGGAACTCCACCAGGCCGTCCGCGCGCCCGCCGAGGTGGGCGGTGGCCTGGTCGGCGTGCTCGTCTTCAGCGTCGAGAAGCTCGAAGATGCGCTCCGCGGACGCGACGCCCGACTGCAGCATCTGCATCATGCCAGCGATCTCCCCGAGCGGCTGGTTGAACTGGCGCGAGTACTGGATGAACGCGGTGGCGTCGCCGAGCGTGAGCTTGCCCGAGGCCACCTTCACCCCGCCGAGCACCGCGATGAACACGTAGGAGAGGTAGGAGATGAACTGCATGATCGGCTGCATGGAGTTAGAGAGGAACTGCGCTTTCTGCGCGGCGGCGGCGAGCTCGGCGTTGCGCTCGTCGAACTGTGTGCGCAGCTGGTCGGTGCGCCCGAAGAGCACGGCGACGTCATGGCCGGAGAAGGACTCCTCGACGTGCCCGTTGAGGTCGCCGGTGGCCTTCCACTGGGTGACAAACTCCTTCTGGCTGCGCGTGCCCACCACGGCCATGACCAGGCCGGTCAGCGGGATGGCCAGCAGGGCGACGAGGGCGAGCTGCCAGGAGATGGCGAACATCATGATGATGATGCCGATGAGCGTGAGCGCCGCGTTGAACAGCGACGACAGCGACTGCTGCAGCGCCTGCTGCACGTTGTCCACGTCGTTGGTGGTGCGGCTCATCACGTCGCCGCGCTGGCGGGTGTCGAAGTAGCGCAGCGGCAGCCGGTTGATCTTCGCCTCCACCCGCTCGCGCAGGTCGAAGACCGCCCGGATGGACAGCTTGTTCAGGATGGCGCCCTGGGCCCACATGAGCACCGCGGACAGCACGTAGAGCGCGAGCACGGCGAGGATGAGCTCGCGCAGGTGGTCGAAGTCGACGCCGCTGCCCGGGTGCAGGTCCATCGCCTCGGCCATGTCCGCGAAGCGGTCCTGCCCGGCGGCGCGCATCCCCTCGATCGCCTGCTCCTTGCTCACCCCTGCCGGCACCTGCTTGGACACCACGCCGGAGAAGATGACGTCCATCGCCCGGCCCATGACGCGGGGCGCGTAGACGGAGAGGAACACCGACGCCGCGTTCATGATGAACACGAACGTCAGCGCCAGCTTGTACGGCGCGAGGAGGCCGAGCAGGCGCTTCGCGGACGGCCAGAAGTGCTTCGCCTTGCGCGGCGCGTTGTTGGAGTAGTTGTCGCCGGCCATCTTCTCCTCGTAGTCGGCCAGCTGCTCGTCCGTCAGTTCCTTGGTCTGGTCGCTCATGCGTCCACCTCCGCCTGGCTGTGTTCGATCTCGCGGTAGGTCTCCGAGGAGGCCATGAGTTCCTCGTGCGTGCCGCGCGCGACGATGCGCCCGGCCTCCATGACCAGGATCTGGTCCGCGTGCCGGATGCTGCTCACCTTCTGCGCCACCACGATCACCGTCTTGGTGCGCACCGTCTCGTGCATCGCGGCGTTGAGGTTCGCCTCCGTCGTGGCGTCCAGGGCGCTGAAGGAGTCGTCGAAGATGTAGACGTCCGGGTCGGCCACGAGCAGCCGGGCGATGCAGAGGCGTTGGCGCTGCCCGCCGGAGACGTTTGTGCCGCCCTGGGCGATCGGCATGTCCAGGTCCTGGACGAAGCCGGCCTGCGCGGTGCGCAGCGCGGCCCAGAGCTCCTCGTCCGTCGCGTCGGGTTTGCCCATGCGCAGGTTCGACGCCACCGTGCCGGAGAACAGCCACGGCTTCTGCGGCACCATGCCCACCGAGCGCACGAGCTGCTCGCGGGAGGTGTCGGTCACCGGATGGCCGTCGATACGCAACTGCCCCGAGGTGGGCGAGTAGAGCCGCGGGATGAGCCCGACGAGCGTGGTCTTGCCGGCGCCGGTGGAGCCGATGATCGCGGTCGTCGTGCCGGGGCGCGCCGTAAACGAGATGTGCTCGAGCACCGGCTGCTCGGCGCCGGGGTAGGTGTAGGAGACGTCGTCGAACTCGACGAGGCCCTCGCTTCTCGACGGACCTCCGGTACCCCGCCGCGCCCTCGGCTCGTACGCGAGCACCTCGTCGATGCGGTCCGCGCAGACGATCGCGCGCGGCAGCATCATGAGCATGAACACGCCCATCATCACCGTCATGAGGATCTGCAGCAGGTACTGCATGAACGCGGAGAGCGAGCCGACCTCCACGAGGCCGTCGTCGACGCGGTGGCCGCCGAACCAGAGCACGGCGGCGGTGGCGAGGTTCATGATGAGCATGATGACCGGGAACATGGTCACGAACACGCGGCCGATGTTGAGGCTGAGGCGGCTGAGTTCCTCGTTCGCGTCGTGGAAGCGGCGCTCCTCGTAGTCCTCGCGGCTGAACGCGCGCACGACGCGGATGCCGGCGATCTGCTCGCGCAGCAGGCCGTTGATGCCGTCCAGCTTCGCCTGCATTTTCTTGAACATCGGCATGAGCAGCGCGGCGATGATGGCCACCACGACCGTGAGCACGAGCACCGCCGTGACCACCAGCCAGGACAAGCCCGCGTCCTGGCGCAGCGCCATGACGATGCCGCCAATGGCCATGATCGGGGCGGCCACCATAAAGCTGAGGAAGAGCAGGAACGTCATCTGCACCTGCTGGACGTCGTTCGTGCCGCGAGTGATCAGGGAGGGGGTGTCGAAGGCAGCCATGTCTTCGCTGTCGAAGGACGAGACCTGCCCGTACACGGCGGTGCGGATGTCGCGGCCCGTGCCCATCGCGGCCTGCGAGGCGAACCACATCGCGCCGATGGCCGCGGCGACCTGCACGAGCGCGACGACGAGCATCTTCCCGCCGACGCGCCAGATGTAGCCGACATCCGCCTGGGCGACGCCGGTGTTGATGATGTCCGCGTTGAGGTCCGGCAAGTACAGCGTGGCCAGCGTGGTGATGAGCTGCAGCAGCACCACCACCGTGATCTGGCCCGCGTACCGCTTGCCATAGCGCGCGGTGAGGCGGATGAGATCCACGTATTACCCCTCTCGTGTTGGTCGGGGGCAAGTGTAGACCTCTGTCCGACACGCGCACGGTTCCTGCTCTGGCGCTATCCGGGGTAGTGCTCCGGCAGGCCGTCCTTGCCGTAGGACAGGCGGCGGTGCAGCCACTCGAAGGGGCCGGGCTTGCCCGCCTTGTCCAGCGCCCACGCGCCAGCCAGCGTGGCCAGCCAGACGAGCAGCGCCCAGCCGAGCTTGCCGGCGATGGTGGCGTCGCGGGTCGCCCACCAGAACGCGGGCTGCGTGGTCAGGATGAACAGGACCGTCTGCTCGAGGTAGCCGCTCATGGAGCGCTTGCCTAGCGCCACCAGCGGCTGGGCCAGGGTCTGGGCCGGCGGCGGAAGGGTGCCGGAGGCGTCGATACGCGACTGCAACGGCCGGCACGCGAGCGCGATGGCGGCGAGGATGCCGGGGCCGGTGAGCATGCCGGCGACCTCGTTCGCGGCGTTGAAGCCGACCGCCCAACCCGGGCCGAGCGCGCCGACTTCCGCACAGCCCCACGGGATGCCGACGGCCGCGATAACGACGGCTGCAAGAATCGCCCACCCGCGGAGCATCCGGGCGTTGCCGTCGACGTCGCCGAAGACGCCGCGGCGGCCCCAGACGAATCCGACCACGACGAGCGGGAAGAAGGCGAGCATCTCGATCACGCCCATTGCCGGGTACACCCAGAAGTTGGCCAGGCCCGCGGCTATGCGGTCGCTGAGGTCGAAGATGCGCGCGGGGCTGCCGTCTATCGGTTCTGCTGTCGACGAAAACGCGGCGAATACGCCAGGTGCCCGAAGCACCGCGTTCAGGGCGAACGCAGCACCTGCGAGGGCGTAGAGGGCCTTGTCGCTCCACCCGATGAACAAGCACAGGATAAGTGCGGCGATGCCGTAGGCCGTCATGATGTCGTTGGTAAAAAACAGCGTCTTATGCACCAGACCGAACAGGAACAGGAACCCGTAGCGGCGCGCGAGCACCCCGCGCCGGGCGCGCAGCGGGTAGCCGCGCCGTTCGAGGCTGACAAAGATCATGCCGATGCCAACTCCGAGGAGGGTGGCAAACATGGGTAGGCCGCGCACATGCACGAAGAGCGTCTCGAAGAAGACGAGCAGCTTCTCCCACGCGGTGCCGTCGCCGTTGTAGCCGCCGAGGCCCGCCGCGTGGTCGACACCCTCCGCCGGGTCCCAGTCGGTGACCATGTTGGCCATCGCGATGCCGACGAGGGCGAGCCCGCGCGCGAGGTCGGGGGCGACGAACCGCCTGCGGGCCGCGGTGCGCTCACCGGCATGTCTTGTGCTCTCTTTTTGGGTCACTTCACGGCCCTCC
This sequence comes from Corynebacterium jeddahense, assembly GCF_028609865.1. Classification (NCBI taxonomy): domain Bacteria; kingdom Bacillati; phylum Actinomycetota; class Actinomycetes; order Mycobacteriales; family Corynebacteriaceae; genus Corynebacterium; species Corynebacterium jeddahense. The sequence goes on along the minus strand of NZ_CP063194.1, from coordinate 2,283,776 downwards.
GCTGCACGGCGGCGTACGCGGCGGCGGCGAGGGCCGCGACCCATACGACGAGGGTGGCCACGCCGGCCGCGCCGTTCCCGGCCGCGCCGCCCGGCAGGAGCTTCTCCAGGGCTGCAGCCCACGGCTGGTTGACCGCGCCGAGGGCAGTTTCCACGATGAGCGACTCGACGACCCAGACGAAGAAGGACGCGGTGCCCGAACCGAGCAGTACGGCTGTCAGGGCCGCGAGGAGCGGGTACGCGACCCACAGCTCGGCCTGGTTGCGCACCATATCTGCGCTGTTGGCGCCTCCCAGAGCGACGCTGTCAACAAACACGTGCGCGCCGCCGAGCCCGATCGCCGAGGCGGCAAACGCCGTCAGCGTGCAGGCGAGAGCTGCGATTCCGACGCGACATGCGAGCTCCCAACCGCGGTGGTTCGACGCGAGGTATGCGTAGCCGATCGTGCCGCGCGAGTGCGCCCCGCCGGCGGGGAAGGCGGCCGCGGCGAACGCCACGGGGAGCATGAAGCTGGCCGGGATGAGCAGCATCGCGGGATCCGCCGCGCTCGTCCCGTTGGGGCCGAGGAGCATGGCCACGGCCATGGGTCCGAGGATGAGGGCGACCGCGACGAACGCGAGCAGGATGCGCGTCGCGGGGCGGGAGAAGATCTCCCGCAGCGTTGCTTTCAACGTGTGCATGTAAAACCTCCTACGTCCTATTTCGTCGATTCCAGGAACACTTCTTCGAGGCTGCGGCGCGACTCCTGCAGGGAGTAGACCGTTACCCCGGCGCGCTGGGCGGCCTCGCCGACGTCGCGCGCGGTGGCGCCTTCCACGAAAACGGCGTCGCCGACGACCTTGCCGCCGACGGCCTCGGCCAGCCGCGCCGGGTCGCTGCAGGTCGCCTCGACCCGGTTGGAGCCCAGGAAGTCCTCGAGCGGGCCCTCGCCGGCGAGGCGGCCGCGGTTGATGACGACGAGGCGGTCCGCGGTGAGCTGCATCTCGCTCATCAGGTGCGAGGAGACGACCACGGCGCGGCCCTCGGCGGCCATCTCGCGGATGCGCCCGCGCATCCAGGCCACCCCCTGCGGGTCGAGGCCGTTGACCGGCTCATCCAGGATGACGTTGGCCGGGTCCGCGATGAGCGCGCTGGCCACGCCGAGGCGCTGGCGCATGCCGAGGGAGTAGTGCTTCACCTTCCGCTTCGCCGCCTCCGCGAGCCCGAACGCCTCGAGGGACTCGTCGGCGCGGGACTCGGGCACGCCGGCGTAGTCGGCGACCATCTTGAGGTGGCCGCGCCCGGTCATGTGCGGGGCGATCCACTCCGGGTTGAGCAGCGCCCCGACGGCGCGTGCGGGCTGGTCGAGGGAGCGGAACGCGGAGCCGTCGATACGCGCCTCGCCCTCGTCTGGGGTTTCAAGCCCGACGATCATGCGCATGGTGGTGGACTTGCCGGAGCCGTTCGGGCCGAGGAAGCCCGTGACGGCGCCGTCCGGGGCGGTGAACGACAGCGCGTCCACCGCGGTGGAACTCGAATATCGCTTGGTCAGGTTTTCAACTTCGATCATGGTTCCGATGGTCGCGCGCTGCGCGGGTGAAATCGTCGGCCCGCGGGTGTAAATCGGCGCGTACACCCTGGGGTGTACGCGGCTAGTGGCCCAGCAACTCGCCGGTGCCCACCAGGCCGGCGCGGAACGCGAAGAGGACGGCGTGGACGCGGTCGCGGGACTCGGTCTTGAACAGGATGCGGTGCACGTGCGTCTTCACCGTCGCGGGCGAGAGCGTCTCGGCCTCGGCGATCTCCTCGTTGGAGTAGCCGAGCGCCACCAGGCGCAGGATCTCCACCTCACGCGGGGTGAGGTGCTCGAGCATCGCCTCGTTGCGCGTCGCCTCCCGCTGCTCGGGGGCCTGCGCCGCGCCGATGACGTGGCGCGTCACCTTCGGGGCGAGCACCGCGTCGCCGCCGTGGACGGTGCGCAGCGCGTCGAGCAGCTCGTCCGGGTCGGCGTCTTTGAGCAGGAACCCGGAGGCGCCGGCGTCGAGCGCGCCGAGGACGAGGTCGCGCTCGTCGAAGGTGGTCAGCATGATCACGCGGGTCTCCGGGTGCTCGGCGAGCAGCGCGCGGCAGGCCTCGATGCCGTCCGTGCGGGGCATCTGGATGTCCATGAGCACGATGTCCGCCGCCGGCTGCCCCGCCACATCCGCGCCGTCGCCCGCCTGCCAGATAACGTCCATATCGTCCTGGGAGTTAATGAGCATGGAGAAGCCGGCGCGCACGAGCGGCTGGTCATCCACAAGCGCCACGCGGATCATCGCGGCACCTCCGCGGTGAGGACGAACTCGCCGCCGTCGTTGGTCACGCTCACGCGCCCGCCGTGCGCCGCAACGCGCTCGCGGATGCCCACCAGCCCGAAGCCGTCGGGGCCGTGCTTGCTTTTCGACGCAGCGTTGACCGCCTCCACCCGCACCGACTTCGCGTCAGCGGAAAAGGTGATCGCGCCTTGTGGTGTGGACGCGTGGCGCAGCATGTTCGTGATGGCCTCCTGGCAGATGCGGTACAGGGTGAACTGGGTGAGCGCGGGCAGATCCTCCGGCAGCTCGTCGAAGCCGGTGACGGTGAGGTCGAGGCCGCGGTTGCGGGCGTCGTCGAACAGCGCCGCGAAGTCGCGCCGGCCTGGGGTTGCGCCGGTGGGGGCGCCGTCGTCGTCACGCAGCACGCTGAGCAGCCCGCGCATCTGCGTCAGCGCGGTGCGGGATTCCGCGCTGATGGTGGCGAGCGCTTCCTGGGCGACTTGCGGGTCCGCCTTCGACGCGTAGCGCGCGCCGTCGGCGAGCGCCGTGATCCCGGCGAGCGTGTGGGCGACGATGTCGTGCATCTCGCGGGCGATCTGCGTGCGCTCGCGGACGTGGGCGAACTCGATCTGCTGCTCCAGCTCGGAGATCTTCTCCCGCCGGTTGCGCAGCTGCGCGCCGAGGAGGAAGAAGAAGCCGAGGAACACCCACGACAGCACCACCGCGCGGGCCGCGACGGCGGCGGCGCGCCCCACCGACTGCCCGCCGGGCCAGTCCTCGGCGAACAGCCCGTGGGTGAACAGGGCGACCGTGGGGATCGCAAGCAGCCAGACCGTGAGCCAGGCGCGGTCGCGCCGGGGCACCCGCGAGGAGGTGACGACGGCACCGAAGGCGAGCGCGGGCTCCCAGTAGAGGGGGATGCTCAGGGCGTTGAGGCACAGCGCGAGGCTCGCGCACGCGGCGATTCCGGCGACGGCCGCGACCGGGCGTGCGCCGTACGCCAAACAGCACGCGCCGCACGCGACGATGAGCGCGGCGCCGGCGGCGGTGCCGGCCGCGCCGTAGGGGGACTGCACCGTGGCCCAGTCGAAAGCGAAGACCACGGCCAGGATTGCGACGAGGACGAGGACGGTCGCCCGCTGCCAGGTGAGGTTCACGCGTCCGCCCCGTTTTCCGCGAAGAAGCGCTGCATCGTGGCCAGCAGGTTCTGGTTCCACACCCCGTGGGCGCTCAGCGCCGAGGCGTGGTCGGCGTGGCGGCGGACCTGCTCCGTCAGCGCGACGCCGTGCTCGCGGGCCGCGGCGCGGAACGCGTCGTAACTCGCCGGGGGCACGAGCCGGTCGTGGTCGCTGCGCACGATCATCGTCGGTTGGGAGGCGTCGGTGACGTGGTTGGCGGAGGTGACAAAGTTTGCCCGCTCCGGCACATCGTCCGGCGTGCCGCCTAAGTACTTCACCGCCGTGTCCTTCGAGCCCTGCCCGGCGTACGGGTCGCCCGCCGAGTACACGTGGCGGATGTCCAGCGCGGGGGAGTCGACGTACACGGCGCGCGGCACGGCCGGGGTGCCCCCGCAGTCGGAGGGCAGGGTGCCGGCGGCGGCGTCGTAGGAGGCGTTGAGGACGAGCTGGCCGCCGGCCGATTCGCCGTACGCGAAGAGCCTGCCTGGGTCGCCGCCGTAGTCGCGGGCGTGGCTTCCCACCCAGGACAGCGCGCAGCCGACCTCGCGTGCGGCCGTGTCCCACGTCGGGTGCCCGGGGCGCGCGAGCGTGTAGTCGATCGAGGCGACGACGTACCCGGCATCCGCCATGGCCCGCATGTTGTAGGCCTGGGAGCGCCTGTTCATCTGGTTCCACCCGCCGCCGTGGACGTAGAGCAGCACCGGGTGGCTCCCGCCCGCGCCGGGTTCGTAGACGTCCACGTCGAGATCGTCGCCGTCGTGGGTGTCGTAGGCGACGGTGGCGTCGGGCCCGCGGTCGGTCTTCTCCAGCCCGTCCCAGCTCAGGGCGGCGGCGACATCAACGTCGGTGCCCATTTCGCGCGCGCCCGCAACCTGCGTGGCCAGCAGCGCACCACTTGCGACGGCCGCCAGCGCGGCCACCGCCGCCGGCACCACGTTGGCCTTGGACGCGAAGCTCAGCGCCGCCGAGACGGCGAGCACGGCGAGCGAGATCAGCAGCACCGGGCCGATGTACTCCGGGCTGATGAGCGACCCAGCGCCCCAGTACGGGATGCGCGGGGTGAATGGCGCGACCGCCAGCCACGCGGCGGCGAGCGCCAGCAGCGCGAGCGGGAGGGAGCAGATCCGGGCCAGCCATTGCATGCGGACCAGGATAGGTCCTGTCCCGTCGCCCGAACCGCGACCAGGCGCTCCCGCCCGTCATGTCGATTTTGCAACGAAAAATCGACACGTCGTGCGGACGTGTTTATTCTTTCGACATGACCGGAAATAGGGCGGCGTTCGATCCGGCGCTGCCGTACAACGACCTGCCGCCGCTGCCGCCACAGCAGGAGCTGGAGACAGCAAAGGTGCTCAAGGCGGTCATTGAGGCGCGTAGTGAGCTCGCCGCGTTAAACACCGCCTGCAGGCTGATCCCGAACCCGGAGATCATCACCTCCACGATCCCGTTGCGTGAGGCACAGGCGTCGACGGAGATCGAAAACATCGTGACCACGAACGACGAGCTGTTCCGCGCGCACTGGAGCGTCGCCCCCGAGCCGACGCCTGCCACAAAAGAAGCGCTGCGCTACCGCGACGCCCTTCGTAGGGGCGTGGAGCTGATTGCGGATCGCCCGGTGTCGGAGAAAGTCGCTACGGAAGTGTGCTCGATCCTGCAGGGCGGTCAAGCGACGCTCCGCTCCGCCCCAGGTACCTACATTGGCGACCCCGTGCAGGGCACTCGCGCCTACACCCCACCCGAGGGTCTGGACGTGCTTCAGCGGCACCTGTCTGCGTGGGAGCGCTACATCTACTCCGACCACGGCCTCGACCCGTTGGTGTTGATGACAGTGACGCATTACCAGTTCGAAGCGATCCACCCGTTCTACGACGGTAACGGCCGCACCGGACGCATTTTGAATATCCTGCTTCTCCTCCAAGAACAGGTCCTCGCGCTGCCGGTGCTTTACCTCTCCGGCACGATCGTCGACAACAAAGCCGAGTACTACCGCCTGCTCCTTGCTGTGACCGCTGGTGGTAAGTGGGAGGAATGGATTCTCTTTATGGTCAACGCGGTGACCGAGTCGGCGCGGAGCACCAGTTCGCTTATCGACGAGCTTCGCAGCCTCCAAGACGCGACCACATCTCGCGTCCGCGCCGCCGGGGTTTCTCCCGCAGCTGAGCTGGCGGAGTTGTTGTTTGTCCAGCCATACATCCGCATCACGGACGTCATCGACGCGGGTCTGGCGAAGCGTCAAACCGCCTCGATGTGGCTGTCTCAGTTGGCTGACGCCGGCATCCTGGAAGAACAGAAAGCAGGCCGGTCCAAGGTGTTCCTCAACACGGCGGCGCTCGAGGTGCTCACCCGCCGGTAACCCGGTATGCGTCGCCCGAACCGCGACCAGGCGCTCCCGCCCGTCGTGTCGATTTTGCAACGAAAAATCGACACGTCGCGCGGACGTGTCGATTCGGTGTACATGTGCGCGGCGCGCTACCCCTGGAACCGGGAGTGGCCGAGCATGTCCTCCCACTCCACGATCTTCTTGCGCTCGCGCGGGTGCTCGGTGTCGGCGGCGCCGAGGGCGCGCTCCGCCTCGTCGAGCTTGTACCAGCCCTCCCAGGTGGCGTAGTCCACGCCGCGCTCGCGCAGCAGGTCGAAGATCTCGTCCTCGCCGGTATGGGACGGGGCGGCCAGCAGGCCGGCGTCCGCGTCGGCGATGAGCATGTCCGTCGTCTCCTTGGCGTCGGACTTGGTGTTGCCGATCAGGCCGATCGGGCCGCGCTTGATCCAGCCTGTGACGTAGAGCTTGTCTTCGAAGCCGGTCTCGCCGGAGGCGTCGTGAAGCACGTGCCCGCCGTCGTTGGGGATGACGTGGCGGTTGAGGTCGAAGGGCACGCCCTCGATCGGCTCGGAGCGGTAGCCCACGGCGTGGTAGACCTGCTGGACCGGCCAGTCGGTGAACTTGCCGGTGCCGCGGATGCCGCCCTCGCCGTCGAGTTCCTGGCGCTCGGTGCGCAGCCCGGTGATTGCGCCCGAGTCGTCGGTGAGCACCTCCACGGGCTCCTCGAAGAAGTGGATGTAGATCTTGTGCGGCGCGTCGTCCGGCTCGCGCATGGCGTACTGCTCGAGCACCTGGCAGTTGAGGTCGATGGACTTGTCGGCGCGGCGAACCTCCTCGGAGAGCTCGTCGTAGTCGATGTCCTCGGGGTCGACGAGCACCTGGATGGTGTCCGACTCGTCGAGCTCGCGCAGCTCCTTCGGGGTGAACTTCGCCTGGGCGGGGCCGCGGCGGCCGAACATGTGCACGACCTCCGCCTGGTTGTTCTTCAGCGACTCGTAGACGTTGTCCGGGATCTCGGTGACGGTGAGCTCCTCGCCGGTCTTGGCCAGGATGCGGGAGACGTCGAGGGCGACGTTGCCCACGCCGATGACCGCGACCTCCTTCGCGCCGAGGTTCCAGTCGCGCTCAAAGCGGGGGTTGCCGTCGTAGAAGCCGACGAACTCGCCGGCGCCGATGGACTTGTCGCCGCCCGGGATGAGCAGCTCGCGGTCGCGCACGGCGCCGGTGGAGAGGACGACGGCGTCGTAGTAGTCCCGGAGGTCGTCGATAGTGATGTCCCGGCCGACGGTGACGTTGGCGATGAGGCGCAGCTTGTCCTTGTCCAGCACGTTGTGCAGGCTCTTCACGATGCCCTTGATGCGCGGGTGGTCGGGCGCCACGCCGTAGCGGATGAGGCCGAACGGGGCGGGCATCTGCTCGAAGAGGTCGACGTGGATGTCGTGCTCCTCGTTGCGGATGAGCATGTCGGAGGCGTAAATGCCGGCGGGGCCAGCGCCGACGACGGCGACGCGCAGACTCATAAGTCTCAGGTCCTTTCGCGGAAGGGTTCGTTGTCGCAGGACACTATAGCGCATAGACAGAGCGGTCTTAAACTTCCGGGCAATTTCATTCGCTCATGCCGAGTGTGCCCCAAAACCGGCGCTACGAGTTTTCATTCATGCCTCCAACCGGCACTTTCGGTGGATCGGTTGTGTTAGACCGAGCAGTACGGCACACTGGGCCAACAGCACGTCCGGCACTGCTGGATTTGAACCAAGCTGTCTATTCGAGGGAGAGGGAATGAGCGCACCCACGAAACCCCGCGCAAAGAAGCCGGAGGGGCAGTGGCGTATCGACGGCACGGCTCCGCTCAACCACGACGAGGAGATCAAGCAGGCCGCCCCGGTGCTCGAGGTGAAGCAGCGCGTCATCGACACCTACTCCAAGACCGGCTTCGACTCCATCGACCGCGAGGACCTCTACCCGCGGTTCAAGTGGCTCGGCCTGTACACCCAGCGCAAGCAGAACCTCGGCGGCGAGTTCACCGGCGAGGACAACAGCGTGCTCGAGGACAAGTACTTCATGATGCGCGTGCGCTTCGACGGCGGCATCTGCTCCACCGCGCAGGCCCGCGCCGTCGGCGAACTCTCCCGCGACTACGCCCGCTCCACCGTGGACCTCACCGACCGCCAGAACATCCAGCTGCACTGGGTGCGCATCGAAGACGTTCCCACGATCTGGGAGACGCTCGAACAGCACGGCCTGAACACCTGGGACGCCTGCGGCGACGTGCCGCGCGTCATCCTCGGCTCGCCCGTGGCCGGCATTGCCAAGGACGAGATCATCGACGCGACGCCGGCGATCCGGGAGATCCAGAAGATCGTCACCAACGAGGAGTTCCAGAACCTGCCCCGCAAGTTCAAGACGGCGATCTCCGGCAACGCCCGCCAGGACGTCGTCCACGAGATCAACGACCTCGCCTTCATCGGCGTCGAGCACCCCGAGCTCGGCCCGGGCTTCGAGTGCTACGTCGGCGGCGGCCTGTCCACCAACCCGATGCTCGCGCAGTCCCTCGGCGCATTCGTCACCCTCGAGCAGGTGCCCGAGGTGTGGGCCGGCGTCGTGCGCATCTTCCGCGACTACGGCTACCGCCGACTGCGCAACCGCGCGCGCCTGAAGTTCCTCGTCGCCGAGTGGGGCATTGAGAAGTTCCGCCGGGTCCTCGAAGAGGAGTACCTGGGCTATTCGCTTCCCGACGGCCCAAAGGCGCCCGACAACCTCGTCGACCGCGACCACATCGGCGTGCACGAGCAGAAAGACGGCAACGTCTACATCGGCGTCAAGCCCACGCTCGGCCACATGTCGGGCGAACAGCTCATCGCGCTCGCTGGCCTCGCCGAACGCTACGGCGTCACCGACCTGCGCTTCACCCCGTTCAAGGAGGTGCTCCTGCTCGGGGTGAAACCGGAGGACGTCGAAACGCTGCAAGCCGAGCTCGAGGAGATGGGGTTGTACTCGAACCCGAGCGAGTTCCGGCGCGGGCTGCTTTCGTGCACCGGCCTCGAGTACTGCAAGCTCGCGCACGTGACCACGAAGTCGCGCGCGATCGAGCTGGCGGACGAGCTGGAGGAGCGCTTCGGCGACCTCGACAGCCCGATCACCATCTCGCTCAACGGCTGCCCGAACGCCTGCGCGCGCCACCAGGTCTCCGACATCGGGCTCAAGGGCCAGATGGTGGACAACGGCGCCGGCGAGAAGGTCGAGGGCTTCCAGGTCCACCTCGGCGGCACGATCGGCGAGGGCGCGAACTTCGGGCGCAAGCTGCGCGGCCACAAGGTGCTCTCCACCGAGCTGACGGACTACGTCACCCGGGTGGTGCAGCACTACGTGGACCAGCGCGAAGACGGAGAGACGTTCCGCACCTGGGTCGCCCGCGCCGACGAGGAGGCCCTGCGATGAGCTTTCGCCGCGAGCCGAACCCCAACCGCAACTTCCCCTCGTACTGCCCGTACTGCGGCGGCGAGGAGCTGTGGCCGAACGAGGAGACGGACTTCGCCTGGAAGTGCGGGGAGTGCCTGCGCGTCTTCGAGGTGAAGTACCACGGCCAGGACGACCCGGCCACCCCGCACGCGGCGGCGCCGTCGACGGAGGAGGCGCTCCAGGCCTCGCTCGCGCGCCACGGTCACACCGCAGTTTTGAAGGAGGCGACCCGATGATCAACCTGCTTAACCAGCCGGGCGGCTACCGCGACCCGGAGGTCAGCCCCGAGGGGCCGAAGGAAACGGCGGCGCTGCCGGAGGGCGTCGCAACGCAAAATGCGCAGCTCGTGGAGGAGTGGGCGGACAAGCTTTACAGCGCCACCGCCGGCGAGATCCTCGACTGGGCCCACACCCACGCGCCGGGCAAGCTCGTGGTCACCCTGTCGATGGAGAACACCGTGCTCGCGGAGCTGGCCGAGCGGCACCTGCCCGACGCGGACTTCCTGTTTCTGGACACCGAGTACCACTTCCCGGAGACCCTCGAGGTGGCCGACGAGGTGGAGGCGCGCTACCCGACGCACCGGCTCGTGCGCGCGAAGGCGCAGCTCACGCGCGAGGAGCAAAACGAGGTGTACGGGCCGAACCTGTACCTGCGCGCGCCGAGCGCGTGCTGCCGCATGCGCAAGGTGGAGCCGCTCGCGGTGCACATGAGCCCGTACGCCGGGTGGGTGACGGGCCTGCGCCGCGCCGACGGACCGACCCGCGCCGAGGCGCCCGCGCTCAGCCTGGACAAGACGGGCCGGCTGAAGATCTCGCCGCTGGTGACGTGGTCGCTGGAGGGCACGGCCGAGTTCGAGCGCGCGGAAGACCTCATCATCCACCCCCTGACCCGCCAGGGCTACCCCTCCATCGGCTGCGCCACCTGCACGCTGCCGGTGGCCGAAGGAGAGGATCCGCGCGCCGGGCGCTGGGCGTTCGCGGCCAAGACCGAGTGCGGCCTGCACGAGTAAGAGGAGAAGGAACCATGACTGAAACAGTGACGCCGGAGCTTTCTCCGCACCTGAAGGACCTGGAAAACGAGTCAATCCACATCATCCGGGAGGTCGCCGGGCAGTTCGACAAGATCGGCCTGCTGTTCTCCGGCGGCAAGGACTCCTGCGTCGTGCTCGAGCTCGCGCGCCGCGCCTTCCACCCGGCGGCGATGCCGATCGAGCTGCTGCACGTGGACACCGGCCACAACTTCCCCGAGGTGATCGAGTTCCGCGACGAGGTCGTGGAGCGCCACGGACTGCGCCTGCGCGTCGCAAAGGTGCAGGACTGGATCGACCGCGGCGACCTGCAGGAGCGCCCCGACGGCACCCGCAACCCGCTGCAGACGGTCCCGCTCGTGGAGACCATCGCCGAGGTCGGCTACAACGCCGTGCTCGGCGGCGCCCGCCGCGACGAGGAGCGGGCGCGCGCGAAGGAGCGGGTCTTCTCCGTGCGCGACTCGTTCGGCGGCTGGGACCCGCGCCGCCAGCGCCCCGAGCTGTGGGACCTCTACAACGGCGCGACCCTGCCGGGGGAGAACGTGCGCGTGTTCCCCATCTCCAACTGGACCGAGGCGGACGTGTGGGAGTACATCGGCGCGCGCGGCATCGCGCTGCCGCCGATCTACTTCGCCCACGAGCGGGAGGTGTTCAACCGCGGTGGCATGTGGCTCACCGCCGGCGAGTGGGGCGGCCCGAAGGACGGCGAGCAGCTTGAGACCCGCCGCGTGCGCTACCGCACCGTCGGCGACATGTCCTGCACCGGCGCCGTCGATTCGGACGCGACCACGATCGACGAGGTGCTCGTCGAGATCGCCAACTCCACCCTCACCGAGCGTGGCGCCACGCGCGCCGACGACCGCCTCAGCGAATCCGCCATGGAAGACCGCAAGAAGGAAGGCTACTTCTGATGACCGCCCCCACCACCACGTCCGGCGCGCCCGCCGCGACCGCCTCCGACGCGCTCGCCGCGCGCGAGACCCTGCGCCTGTGCACCGCGGGCTCCGTCGACGACGGCAAGTCCACCTTCGTCGGCCGCCTCCTGCACGACACGAAGTCCGTGCTCGCGGACCAGCTCGCCGCCGTCGAGCGCACCTCCGCCGACCGCGGCTTCGAGGGCCTCGATTTGAGCCTGCTTGTCGACGGCCTCCGGGCCGAACGCGAGCAGGGCATCACCATCGACGTGGCCTACCGCTACTTCGCCACCGACAAGCGCACGTTCATCCTCGCCGACACGCCCGGCCACGTGCAGTACACCCGCAACACCGTCACCGGCATGTCCACCTCGCAGGTTGTCGTGCTCCTCGTCGACGCCCGCAACGGCGTCGTCGAGCAGACGGTGCGCCACCTCACCGTGGCCAAGCTCCTCGGCGTGCGCACCGTCATCCTCGCGGTGAACAAGATCGACCTCGTCGGCTACTCCGAGGAGACCTTCAACGAGATCAAGGCGGAGTTCGACGCCAAGGCCGCGGAGCTGGGCATCGAGGACCCGCACGTCGTGCCCATCTCGGCGCTCAAGGGCGACAACGTCGCCGAGCCGTCCGCCGAGACGCCCTGGTACGCCGGCCCGACCGTGCTCGAGCTCCTCGAGACCATCCCGGTCAACCACGGCCGCGCCGACGACCTCGACTTCCGCTTCAACATCCAGGTCGTGCTCCGCGAGCACGCCTCCGACTACCGCGCCTACGCCGGCCGCGTCAACGCCGGTGCCATTTCGGTCGGCGACGAGATCCTCGCCCCGCACGGGCGCACCACCAGCGTCGCCGGCATCGACACCTCCGACGGGCCGGTGGACAGCGCCCGCGCCGGGGATTCCATCGCGCTGCGCCTCGCCGACGAGATCGACCTCACCCGCGGCGACCTGCTCGCCGCGGGCACCCGGCCGGAGAACGTGCGCGAGTTCCACGCCACCGTCGTGGGACTGACGGAGAAGGTGCTGCGCGCCGGTCAGGCCGTGAAGCTGCGCTACGGCACCGCGTTCGTGCGCGCCCGCGTGGCCAGCGTCGACCGCGTACTTGACCTCGACGGCCCCGCCGGCGACAACACCGCCCCCGAGGCCGTCGCGCTCAACGAGATCGCGCACGTGACCATCCAAACCGCCGACGAGCTGCCGGTGGAGGACTACGCCGCCCGCGGCGCCGTGGGCAACTTCCTGCTCGTGGACCAGTCCTCCGGCAACACGCTCGCCGCGGGCCTCGTGGGAACGCGACTGCGGTAGCGGGGAGGACGACGATGACCGCGCTGATCACCCTCTCGCACGGCTCGCGCCACCCGCGCGCCGCCGAGGGTATCCGCGCGCTCACCGCCGCCGCGGCCGCCGAGCTCGGCGTCGAGGGCGTGGCCGCGCACCTCGAGTTCGACGCGCCCACCCTCGCCGAGGCCGCCGCCTCGGTGACCGCCGAGCGCGCCATCGTCGTGCCGCTGCTGTTCACCCGCGCCTTCCACGCGCGCGTGGACGTGCCGCGCCACCTCGCCGAGGCCCGCGAGCACCTCGACTGCACCCTCGCCGAGCCGCTCGGCACCGACCCCGACATCGCCGGGGTTCTCGAGGAGCGCCTGCGTATCGACGCACCTTCGGCCCCCCACGTCACCCTCTACCCCGTGGGCACCTCGGACGCCGACCAGGCCCGCAACTACGACCGCCTCGCCGCCGACCTCGCGCGCCGGACCGGCCGCGACGTCGACGTCGTGCCGGCGACGGGCGGGGGCCGGAGGTTCGTCGATACGCATGTGCTTCCCCTCTTTGTCACCTACGCAACCCTGCTCGACCGGATCCCGGCGCACCTGCCGCGGTCCGGACCCCTGACCACCGACCTCGCGGGTGTTGTCGCCGACCGATACCGCGCCGCTGCCGAGAAAGCTGCCTGACATGTACAAACTTGAAACGCTTATCCTCATCGCGGTGGCTGGCCTCGCCGCGCAACTCGTCGACGGCGGCCTGGGCATGGGCTTCGGCGTCACCTCGTCGACCATCCTCATCGGGCTCGCCGGGCTCACCCCCGCCGCCGCCTCCGCCGTCGTGCACACCGCTGAGCTGGGGACGACGCTCGCCTCCGGCGTGTCGCACACGCGCTTCGGCAACGTGGACTGGCGCACCGCCTTCGCCATCGGCATCCCCGGCGCGATCGGCGCGTTCCTCGGCTCGACGCTGCTCGTGCGCCTGTCCACGGAGGCGGCGCGGCCGATCATGTCGCTCATCCTCGCGCTCATCGGCCTGAACCTCATGTGGCGCTTCTCCCGCGGGCTCACGCAGCGCAAGGCGGCGCAGCGGCCGCACTCGACGGGGTTCCTCGCGGGGCTCGGGCTGTTCGGCGGCTTCGTCGACGCGACCGGCGGCGGGGGTTGGGGGCCCGTGACCACCTCGACGCTGCTTTCCGCCGGGCGCGCGGAGCCGCGGCGGATCGTGGGCACGGTGAACACCGCTGAGTTCCTGGTCACGCTCGCCGCGACCCTCGGCTTCGCCATCGGCATGTGGCACGACCTGGTGGCCAACCTCGCCGCGGTGGTGGCGCTGCTTGTCGGCGGGATGATCGCCGCGCCGCTGGCGGCGTGGCTGGTCACGCGCATGAACCCGATCGCGCTCGGCGGGGTGGTGGGCACCCTGATCGTGTTCTTGAACCTGCCCGTGGTGCTCAAGTTCCTCGGTGTGACGTCTGGCCTCGTGCTCGTCCGGGTGGCGGTGCTGGCGATCGGCGGAGCGCTGTCCTGGCGGGGCGTGCGCAAGGCCCGGGCGAACTCGCGGGCGGCGGCGGAGCGCGAGGGGGCGACTGGTTCGGTTGTGGAGCCGGCGCCGGCGGTGCGCGCGTAAAGTCGGAAACCATGTCTGACTTGCTCATCGTCGCAGCCATGAAGGAAGAGGCCGCGGACATCATGTCCGGCGGCGACCACGAGGTGCTCATCACCGGCATTGGCACCCTGCCCGCCGCGATCGCGCTGACCCGCCGCCTCGCCACCGGCGAGAAGCCGGAGCGCGTAATCAACGTCGGCACCGCCGGCGCGCTCACGGATCTCGAGCCGGGCGTCTACGAGGTCTCCGCCGCAGTGAAGCACGACTTCAAGGTCGGCGGCACCTCCGAGCTCACCGACTTCGTCTACCCGCGCTGGTTCTCCTTCGACCCCATCACGGACCTGCCGAAGGCGAAGCTCGCTACCGGCGACGCCTTCGTCAACCGCTCCGACCTGCGCGCCGAGCTCGCCCGCGAGTGCCAGCTCGTGGACATGGAGGGCTACGCGCTCGCCGCCGTGTGCTCCACGTTCGGGGTGCCGATCACGCTGCTCAAGCAGGTGTCGGACTCCGCCGACGAGTCCGCCTCCGAGGTCTGGGAGGCCGCCCTCGAGCGCGCCCGCGTCGAGCTCGAGGAAGCCCTGCGTGCGCACCTTCGCTGAGGACGCCGGCATCCGGCTCAAGGACGAGCCCGCCCCGCTGTTCCAGCTCCTCGTCCTGTGCATGCTGCAGGCGAAACCCATCCGCGCCACCGTCGCCGTCGACGCCGCCCGCGCCCTCTTCGACGCTGGCCTGACCACCCCCGAGAAGATGGCCGCCGCGCCGCGCTCGCAGCTCATCCGCCTCTTCGGCGCCGCGGGCTACGCGCGCTACGACGAGTCCTCGGCGACCCGCCTTCAGGCAATGTCGCACCTCCTTATCGACGACCACAGGTCAGACCTCCGCACCCTCCGCGACGGTGCCCCAGATTCCCTCGAGGTCTTCGACGGTGTCGGCCCCGCCTGCGCCACCATGTTCGCCCGGGAGGCGCAGGGCGTCTGGCCGGAACTCGCGCCCGTCTTTGACAAGAAGGCGCTCTCGGGCGCGGCAAAGCTCGGTCTGCCCGAGGATCCGGATCGCCTCGCCGAGCTCGCCGCCGACCCCGCCAACGACTACCCGTCCGACCTGCCCACCTTCGCCGCGTATCTGGTCAAGACCGCGCTGGGCATCGCCTAGGCCTAGGCCTGGGCCCGGGGCGGGGCCTGGGGTGGCAGGGCCTGGGCGGGCCGGCCCGCCCGCGCCCGCGCCGCCCCGCGGCCCGCCCGCGCCCCGCCCGCGCCCGCGCCGCCCCGCGCCCCGCCCGCGCGCCGTGCCCCGTCCTCACACCAGAACCGGCTACTAGGTTCCGGCTACCGGCGCGAAAACCGCGCGAAAGCCGGATCCAGGTAGCCGGTTTTGGGGAATGAGGGGGCTGGGGGCCGGGGTGTGGCGGACAGCGGGCCGGGGAGGTGGGCACGACAACGCCCCGCCCCGCCCCGCGTCCCGCACCCCGTCCCCACACCAGAACCGGCTACTAGGTTCCGGCTACCGGGGCGAAAACCGCGCGTAAGCCGGGTCCAGGTAGCCGGTTTTCGGGAATGAGGGGGGCTGAGGGGCAGGCAGAGGGGCGGGGCGTGGCGGACAGCGGGCCGGGCACGAAAACGCCCGCCGGGCACAACAACGCCCGCCGGCGCGGAACCGGCGGGCGGCGGGATAGGGCAGGGTGCCCGAGATCGCGAAGAGTGGCGGGCGCTACTTCGCGAACTCCTCGACAATCTTCGCGTTGAACGCGGGCAGGTCGTCCGGGGTGCGCGAGGAGATGAAGCCGGAGTCGACCACGACTTCCTCGTCGACCCAGTTGGCACCGGCGTTGACCAGGTCGGTCTTCACGTTGGCCACGGAGGTGAGCTTCACGCCCTTGACCAGGTCGGCCTCGGTGAGGATCCAGCCGCCGTGGCAGATCACGCCGATCGGCTTGCCGGCGTCCTTGAACGCCTTGACCAGGGCGACGGCGTCCTTGTCGGTGCGGATGGTGTCCGCGTTGGTGGTGCCGCCGGGGAGGATGAGGGCGTCGAACTCGTCGACGGAGGCGTCGGCGGTGGTCTCGTCGACGGAGACCTTCGCGCCCTTCTTGCCCTCGATCTCGCCGGTTTCGGTGGAGACGACCTTGGTCGCCGCGTCGGCGGACTCGACGGCCTCCTTCGGGGAGGTCAGCTCCGAATCCTCGAAGCCGTTGGTAGCGATGATCGCGATTGTCTTGCCGTTAAGGTCAGACACGGAAACGTCCTTTCGTCGATAAGCAATTGCGTCATCCACCGTACCTACTCTTGCTCCTCGAGGGCGCGGGCGCGGCCCGGCACCTCGGTGTCGGTGTGGGTCTCGATGGCCTCGTCGCCGGTGGGCACGCGTGTGGAACCGAGGCCCTCCTTCACCGGCACCTTGGTGTTTGGGCGCTCGCGCTTGGCCATCTTCATCATGTGGTCGCGCACGGCGAGGAAGGACTGCTTGGAGTCCATGGTCTGGGTTTGTTGTGTGGCTATTTGTATCTCGTCCGCGGTGATCTCGCCCGAGCGCAGCGAGACCATCTCCGCCCAGTAGCGCAGCCACACGGCGGCGACGGCGGCGACCGGCACGGCGAGGAAAGCGCCGACGATGCCGAAGAGCGTGCCGCCGACGGCGACGACGAGCAGCACGATGGCGGCGTGCAGGCCCATGGCCTGGGACTGCAGGATCGGGGAGAGGACGTTGCCCTCGAGCTGCTGCACCGCGATGATGAGGATGAGCACGAAGACCGCGTTCATGAACCCGTTGGACACGAGGGCGACGATCACGGCGAGGGCGCCGGCGGTCACGGCGCCGACGATCGGGATGAAGCCGGCGAAGAACGTGATCACGGCGAGCACCGGCCACAGCGGGACGCCAAGGAACACGAGGCCGAGGCCGATGAACACGGCGTCAACCATGGACACGATGGCCTGGGTGCGGATGAAGCCGGACAGCGTGTTCCAGGAGCGCATGCACACCTCGGTGAGGTGCCAGCCCGCGCGCACGCCGGTGTACTTGCGCACCCAGGGCAGGAAGCGGTCGCCGTCTTTGAGGAAGAAGAAGGTGAGCACGAGCGTCAGCGCGAGCGTCGTGCCTACCGACGCGATCACGCCGATGCCGGAAAACACGCCCGAGGCGATGTTGGAGGCTTGGCCCTTCGCAAACGCGGTGGCCTGGTCCATCGCCTGCTGGATCTTTTCCGGCTCGAGGAAGGTGAAGTCACGGTCCTTGAGCCAGTCGACGATCTGGTTGACGCCCTCCTCGGCCTGGTTGGCAAGGTCGCCGCTCTGTGACTTCACCGTCGGCGCCATGGCGGCGAAGATGCCGCCGATGAGGGCGAAGGCGCCGATAAGCACGATGAACACCGCGAGTGCGGCGGGCACCTTGTGCATGCGCATCCAGCGCACCGGCGGCCACAGCACGGTGGAGACGATGAGCGCGAGCAGGATGGGCAGCAGGCCCATCCAGACCCACTTGAGCAGGTAGAGCAGGATCGCGGTCGCGGCGACGATGATGATGAAGCGCAGCGCCCACGCTGCGGCGGTGCGGCCGTCGGCGGCGATGATGTCGCCGCGGTCGATGGGCTCCCTCGAGAGCTCCTGGGCCGCGTCGGCGGGGGTGGGCAGCATGTGGACGTCGTCAACGGCGGTGTCCAGCGCGCCCACGTAGTCAGTGTTATTACGTTCGGTCACTCGGACATTGTGCCAGAGATGCTGCGCGTTGCATATGTGTGAGCTGCGAGGGAGGGCCGAATGGCCGTCGATACGAAAAATGTTCTAGACCACAACACGTGTGCGGTGTAGCGTAGGCCACATTCGCAACCCGAAAACGAGAAAGGCCCTGAACATGACCGTCTACCCGAACCCCGGCACCGAAGGCTCGAAGGTCAACTACCGCAAGCGCTACGACAACTACATCGGCGGCGACTGGGTCGCGCCGGTGGACGGCGAGTACTTCGACAACATCACCCCGGTCACCGGCGAGGTGTTCTGCCAGGTCGCGCGCGGCAAGGAAGCCGACATCAACCTCGCCATCGACGCCGCCGAGAAGGCCGCCCCCGCTTGGGGTAAGACCTCCCCGCAGGAGCGCGCGAACGTGCTGCTCAAGATCGCGGACCGCATGGAGGAACACCTCGAGGAGATCGCCGTCGCCGAGACCTGGGAGAACGGCAAGGCCGTGCGCGAGACGCTCGCCGCCGACATCCCGCTGGCCATCGACCACTTCCGCTACTACGCGGGCGCCATCCGCGCGCAGGAGGGCCGCCTCAGCCAGATCGACGAGGACATGGTGGCCTACCACTTCCACGAGCCGCTCGGCGTCGTCGGCCAGATCATCCCGTGGAACTTCCCGCTGCTCATGGCCGCCTGGAAGCTCGCGCCGGCCCTCGCCGCGGGCAACGCCATCGTGCTCAAGCCAGCGGAGCAGACCCCGGCGTCGATCCTCTACCTCGTCGACCTTGTTGGCGACCTCATCCCGGCCGGCGTGCTCAACATCGTCAACGGCATGGGCGACGAGGCGGGCGCGGCGCTGAGCGGCTCCGACCGCATCCAGAAGATCGCGTTCACCGGCTCGACCGAGGTGGGCAAGATCATCAACAAGGCCGCCGCCGACAAGATCATCCCGGTCACCCTCGAGCTGGGCGGTAAGTCCCCGGCCCTGTTCTTCGAGGACATCCTGGACAAGGACGACGACTTCAAGAAGAAGGCCATCGAGGGCTTCGCCATGTTCGCGCTCAACCAGGGCGAGGTGTGCACCTGCCCGTCGCGCGCGCTCGTCCACGAGTCCATCGCCGACGAGTTCCTCGAGCTCGGCGTGCAGCGCGTGAAGAACATCAAGACCGGCAACCCGTTGGACACCGAGACGATGATGGGCGCCCAGGCCTCCGCCGAGCAGATGAACAAGATCCAGTCCTACCTCGAGCTCGGCCCCCAGGAGGGCGCGGAGGTGCTCACCGGCGGCCACGTGAACACAATCGAGGGCCTGGAAAACGGCATGTACATCGAGCCGACCGTGTTCAAGGGCACCAACGACATGCGCATCTTCCAGGAGGAGATCTTCGGCCCGGTCATGTCCGTCACCACCTTCAAGGACTTCGACGAGGCCATCAAGATCGCCAACGACACCATCTACGGCCTCGGCGCCGGCGTGTGGGCGCGCTCCGGCACGACGGCCTACAAGGCGGGCCGCGCCATCCAGGCCGGCCGCGTGTGGGTGAACCAGTATCACACCTACCCGGCCCACGCCGCGTTCGGCGGCTACAAGCAGTCCGGCATCGGCCGCGAGACCCACCTCATGATGCTCGACCACTACCAGCAGACGAAGAACCTCCTCGTCTCCTACTCCGAGCAGGAGACCGGCCTGTTCTAGGGGCTTCTTGCTTGACGACGACACCTCCGGCGGCACCTCGCCCCGGAGGTGTTTTGCGTGCCTGGTGTGCGTGTTGTAAGGGTCTGAGCTGCGCAAACGAAAAAAGTTGCGCGGGGTGGGAACAACTTTGACGGGGCGCCCGTTGTTACCCATGAGTGCGACAGACTCAAGTTCTGCACCGCCGGTGGTACAGTGGCGGACGTGAAGTTGAGTCGCAGCACATCAACTTATTGATAAACCACATCTCAACAGGAGGAGTAACTCTTATGGCACGCGCAGTTGGTATTGACCTCGGCACCACGAACTCGGTCGTCTCCGTCCTCGAGGGCGGAGAGCCGGTTGTTATCGCAAACTCTGAGGG
This sequence comes from Corynebacterium jeddahense, assembly GCF_028609865.1. Lineage (NCBI taxonomy): Bacteria > Bacillati > Actinomycetota > Actinomycetes > Mycobacteriales > Corynebacteriaceae > Corynebacterium > Corynebacterium jeddahense. The sequence continues at coordinate 2,264,005 of NZ_CP063194.1, read as the reverse complement.
CTCCCGCACGACCCCGTCCGTCGTCGCGTTCGCGAAGAACGGCGAGGTGCTCGTCGGCCAGTCCGCGAAGAACCAGGCGGTGACCAACGTCGACCGCACGATCCGCTCCGTCAAGCGCCACATGGGCGAGGACTGGACCGTGGATATCGACGGCAAGAAGTACACCCCGCAGGAGATCTCGGCGCGCACGCTGCAGAAGCTGAAGCGCGACGCTGAGGCCTACCTCGGCGAGGAGGTTACCGAGGCCGTCATTACCGTCCCGGCGTACTTTGAGGACGCACAGCGCCAGGCCACCAAGGAGGCCGGCCAGATCGCGGGCCTGAACGTCCTGCGCATCGTCAACGAGCCGACCGCGGCGGCGCTCGCGTACGGCTTGGACAAGGGCGAGAAGGAGCAGACCATCCTCGTCTTCGACCTCGGCGGCGGCACCTTCGACGTGTCCCTGCTGGAGATCGGCGACGGCGTCGTCGAGGTGCTCGCCACCGCCGGCGACAACGAGCTCGGCGGCGATGACTGGGATAACCGCATCGTCGAGTGGCTCATCGACAAGTTCAAGTCGCAGAACGGCGTGGACCTGTCCAAGGATAAGATGGCCATGCAGCGTCTGCGCGAGGCCGCCGAGAAGGCGAAGATTGAGCTGTCCTCCGCGCAGCAGGCCTCCATCAACCTGCCGTACATCACGGTGGACTCCGAGAAGAACCCGCTCTTCCTCGACGAGACACTGACCCGCACCGAGTTCCAGAAGATCACCTCCGACCTGCTCGACCGCACGAAGAGCCCGTTTAACCAGGTGATCAAGGACGCTGGCATCTCCGTCGGCGACATCGACCACGTGGTTCTCGTCGGTGGCTCCACCCGTATGCCGGCCGTCTCCGACCTGGTTCGCGAGCTCACCGGCAAGGAGCCGAACAAGTCCGTGAACCCGGACGAGGTCGTGGCCCTCGGCGCCGCCCTCCAGGCGGGCGTCCTGCGTGGCGACGTCAAGGACGTGCTGCTTCTCGACGTCACTCCGCTCTCCCTCGGCATCGAGACCAAGGGCGGCGTGATGACGAAGCTGATCGAGCGCAACACGACCATCCCGACGAAGCGCTCCGAGACCTTCACCACGGCTGAGGACAACCAGCCGTCCGTGCAGATCCAGGTCTTCCAGGGCGAGCGCGAGATCGCGTCCGCGAACAAGCTGCTCGGCTCCTTCGAGCTTGCAGGCATCGCCCCGGCCCCGCGTGGCGTCCCGCAGATCGAGGTCACGTTCGACATCGACGCCAACGGCATCGTCTCCGTGTCCGCGAAGGACAAGGCCACCGGCAAGGAGAACACGATCAAGATCCAGGAGGGCTCCGGCCTCTCCGACGAAGAGATCGAGCGCATGATCAAGGACGCCGAGCAGCACGCCGACGAGGACAAGAAGCGCCGCGAGGAGCAGGAGACCCGCAACAATGCGGAGACCATGGCCTACCAGACGCGCAAGTTCATGGACGAGAACGGCGAGAAGCTGCCGGAGGACGTCAAGACCCGCGTGACCGAGGCCGCAGACGCCGTGGACGAGGCACTCAAGGGCGAGGACCTCGACGCCATCAAGTCCGCCGTTGAGAAGCTCACCACCGAGTCCCAGGCGATGGGCACCGCGCTCTACGAGGCGCAGGCCAACGAGGGTGCAACCCAGGCCGACGCACCGGCTGACGACAACGTCGTCGACGCCGAGGTGGTCGAGGACGACGCCACCGACGACAACGACACCAAGTAACCCGACCCAGCGAGAAGGAGGCGACGTCTGATGACGAACCCGTACAACGAGCAGATGCCCGACAACCCGGGTGCCCCGGAGGTGACGGACGAGCAGTACGTCTCGCCGGACGCAGCTGAAAGCTTGGCCGACGAGGCCGCCGAGTCCGAGGCGCTCTCCGCGGACGAGGATCCCCTCCTAGCCGTCTCCGACGCCGAACTCGAGGACGCCGCCGAGCTGGCGGACCGCGAGGTCGACCCGGACGCCGACGGCGACGGCACGGTGAGCGACATCGAGCTCCAGCTCGCTGAGCGCACCGAGTCCCTGCAGCGCGTAAGCGCGGAGTACGCGAACTACCGCCGCCGCACCGAGCGCGAGCGCAGCCAGGCAACGGACAACGCGAAGGCGAAGTTCGCCACCCAGTTGCTCCCGCTCCTCGACGACCTTGACCTCGCCGAGCAGCACGGTGACCTCGCCGAGGGCCCGCTCAAGGGCTTCGCGGACAAGTTCCGCGCGGTGATGGACAGCCAGGGCGTGAAGTCCTTCGGCGTGGAGGGCGAACCCTTCAACCCGGAGATCCACGAGGCCGTGCAGGATCTGTCCACCGGCGACGACAAGGTCATCGGCACCGCGCTGCGCAAGGGCTACACGATCGGGGACCGCCTGGTGCGCAACGCCATGGTGATCATCGCCGACCCGGCCGCGGGCGGGGCCGGCAAGGCCGCCGACGAGGCCGAGCAGTAACGCTCACCCAGCAAGGCCGGGGCATGAGGAAGCGCGAAAGCGGCCTCGCCCCGGCTTTTTCTTTAGATTAGATAGCGAACAAACTTTAGCGAGACAGACTCAAATCTTTCACAAGGAAGGAGGGTGCGAGATGGCAATGCAACAGGAATGGGCCGACAAGGACTACTACGGCGACTTGGGCGTGAGCTCGTCCGCAAGCGCCGCGGATATTAAGAAGGCCTACCGCAAGCTCGCACGAGAGAACCACCCGGACTCCCACCCGGGGGACAAGCAGGCGGAGGAGAAATTCAAGCGGGTCGCCGAGGCGTACGACGTCCTCGGTGACGAGGAGAAGCGCAAGGAATACGACCAGCTGAAGTCGATGATCAGCTCGGGCGGCTTCAGCCGCTTCGGGCGGGGAGGAGGCTCGGGATTCCCCGGCGGGTTTCGCAGCACGGATGCGGAATTCGACCTCTCCGACCTCTTCGGCGCAGCCGGTGGGGAAGCTGGAGACGGCGGCCTTGGTGATCTCTTCGGTGGCATCTTTGGCCGCAGCGGCGGTGCTGGCAGGAACGCTCGGCAGTCGCGGGGGGCCGACGTCGAAACCGAAATAACCCTCGATTTCCGCGAGGCCGCCAAGGGCACGACCATCCCGGTCGAGCTCACCGGCGACGCGCCGTGCACCACGTGCCACGGCTCCGGGTCGAAGTCCGGCAAGACCCACACCTGCGAGGTCTGCTCCGGCACCGGGTACATCCGCGAGAACTCCGGCGCGTTCGGCATGGCCCGGCCGTGTACGAACTGCGGCGGCACCGGCGAGGTCATCGAGGACCCCTGCCCGACCTGCGGCGGCACCGGCACCGTCCGGCGTACCCGCTCGATCACGGTGCGCATCCCCGCCGGCGTTGTCGACGGCCAGAAGGTGCGCCTCGCCGGCCAGGGCGAGGCCGGCCCGAACGGCACGCCCGCTGGCGACCTCTTCGTCACAGTGCACGTGCGTAGCGACGCCGTCTTCAACCGCACCGGCGACGACCTCGAAGTCACCGTCCCGGTCACCTTCGCCGAAGCAGCCCTCGGGTCCACGATCACCGTGCCCACCTTGGACAACCCGGTGAAGGTCAAGGTCCCGGCCGGCACCCCGAACGGCCGCACCCTGCGCGTGAAGGGCCGCGGCGTGCCCAAGCGCTCCGGTGCTGCAGGCGACCTGTTGGTCACCATCGAGGTGAAGGTGCCTTCCAATCTCGACCCGTCGGCAACCTCCGCGCTGCGCGCCTACGCCCAGGCGGAAAAGGATGCGGGCTTCGACCCGCGCGCCGGCTGGGCTGGACTTTAGGTAAGGAGGTGGTTTAGATGGCCGAAGACAAGGATTACAACGAGTACTTCGTCATCTCCGCCGCCGCCGAGCTCACCGGCATGCACGCGCAGACCCTGCGCACCTACGACCGGCTGGGCCTGGTCACCCCGATGCGCACCAAGGGCGGCGGGCGCCGGTACTCGCGCCGCGACATCACCATGCTGCGGCGCATCCAGTACCTCTCCCAGGAGGAGGGCGTCAACCTCGCGGGCATCAAGACGATCATCGAGATGACCCAGCAAATCGAGCAGCTCCAGGACGAGCTGGAAACCCAACGCGGCCACAACGAGGAGCTGCGCCAGAAGCTGCAATCCGGTTCGCGCCGCGGCGGTGAGCTCGTCCACGTGCCGCGCTCAACCGCTGTGGTGGCCTGGGAGCCCGCCGCTTCTCGACGCCGCCGCCCTGGTGCTTAACCGGGCGGCCCCTTCCTCCGAACTCGCCCACAAACCCGGCTAAGTAGACCCGGCTATCTCTGATTTTCAGAGACATAGTCGGGTCTACTTAGCCGGGTTTGTCGGTTGGCATGGGTGAGCAGTCGGGGCGCGAGGGCTGCGGGTGGATATGGGCCTCAGCGCAATTGCGACAGATCTGTCAGTGATGCGCCAAACACCCATATCCACCCCCAGCTCTGGCGCTGCGGCCCCGGTCGCTGCAACTCCAAACAAGCAAAACCCCCGCCGACTCCCAGAAAGGAGAGGCAGCGGGGGCGAGGCCGAGCCGGTTTAGCGGCGAACCGTGGTGCGCACCGCGGTCTCGTCGCGGTTGAGCACGGAGCGGGCACCGGCTGCGCCTGCGAGGGCGGAGATCAGTGCGCCGATCAGCAGACCGGCGAAGGTCCACCAAGTGCCGGCAGCGGCATCGTCGGAGTACTCGTTGTACGCGTCGCGTGCCTGGTTGGCGGCATCGTTGGCGGCGTCGGTCGCGCGGTCGCGAGCCTGGTCAACGTCGTTCTGGGAGATATTGTCCTGCGCGGCGTTGGAGGCGTCCTCGGCATCTTGGCGGGTGACGTTCGCTGCATTGCCTGCGGTCTCAGCGGCGGTGCCAGCAACGTTGCCGATGACGGAACCCAGGCCGCCGATCACGGAAGCGCCGAGCCAGCCGGCGAGGACCAGGGAGGCGATCAGGGAAGTCGCCCAGGTGCCCAGGCCGTGGAACAGGCCAGCGCGGACGCCAAGGGCGCCGGAGACGTAGCCAGCGGCGGCGAAGGCCACGGCCAGGGAGATGAGGGCGAAGATGCCGGTCGCCATGCCGGAGGAGCCCTGCAGGCCCATGGCGGCAGCACCGACGCCGAGCAGGATCATAATGGCCAGGAAGGTCACCACACCTGCGATGATCGCGCCCCAGGACACGTTGCCGTTGGACACGTCGGTGGAGTCGGTGCCGATCCAGGCCTCCTGGCCGATGTGCTGGTCGTCCTCAACATCGGTGCGCACGGCGGTGGAAGAGGTGGCCGGCGCAGCGGTGCGGCGAGTGGTGGTCTTGCGAACCTGGCGGTTCTGCCCGTTTTGCGGGGAAGTCATAAAAGTTTAGACCCTTTCTTCAAGTCTTTCGCCAACTTTTGGCAACCCGCGCAACGATACCTAATAGGTACGATCATTAGGTTTCGGTTGTATAACGATCTACGAATGAATGGGTAACCAACGAAAACCGCCCCGCAACCACAACGGCAGCGGGGCGGCAAAAACCAACGGACCTATCCGAACTCGATGGCTGCGGCACCGCCGAGGTGGCGCAGGTTGGACTTCGCCAGGTTGAACAGGCGACCGACGCCGCCCTCAAGGAACGCGGTGCGCACGCCGGACTTGGTGAAGCCCTTCATCATGTCCCAGGTGATTCCCGGCGGCAGCGACAGCGCCTCGGGATCGGTGACGATGTCGACGAGTACCGGGCCGTCGAACGCGAGGGCCTCCTTGAGCACCGGCTCGAGGTCGTCCGGATCCTCGATGCGGAAGGACTTGATGCCCACGCCCTTGGCAATCTCGGCGTAGTTGGCCTGCTCGTGGTCGGTGCCGAAGTACGGCATGCCGGCCACCATCATCTCCAGCTTGACCATGCCGAGCGAGGAGTTGTTGAAGCAGATGACCTTCACCGGCAGCTGGTGCAGCTTGATGGTGAGCAGCTCACCCATGAGCATGCCCAGGCCACCATCGCCGGACCAGGAAATGACCTGGCGGTCCGGGAACGCGGCCTGCACGCCGATGGCCATCGGCAGGGCGTTGGCCATGGTGCCGTGCAAGAAGGAGGCGGCCTCGTCGCGCTTGCCGTTCGGGGTGAGGTAGCGCGAGGACCACACGTTGCACATTCCGGTGTCGACGGTGAAGTACGCGTCGTCGTCGGCAAGCTTGTCCAGCACGGACGCGGCGAGCTCGGGGTGGATCGGCTTCTTCGCCTCGGATGCCTTGTGGGTGTAGTGGTTCACCACGTGCTCGAGCAGCTCGTAGTGGCGCTTGAGCATCTTGTCCAGGAACTTGCGGTCCTTCTTCTCCTCGATGTGGGGGAGGATGTTCTCGATGACGCTCTTCACGTCGCCCACGACCGGGTATTCGACGGTGGTGCGGCGGCCGATGTGGGCGCCGTTGATGTCGATCTGCGCGACGTTCTCATCCGGTAACCAGTCGGTGTACGGGAAGTCGGTGCCCACCATGATGAACAGGTCGGACTCCTCCATCGCGTCCACGCAGGCGCCGTAGCCCAAAAGGCCGGACATGCCCACGTCAAACGGATTGTCGTACTCGAAGTACATCTTGCCGCGGAAGGAGTGGCCGATGGGGGACTTGATCTTCTCGGCCAGCGCGAACACCTCCTCGCGGGCGTCGCGGGCGCCGTAGCCGCAGAATAGGGTGATCTTGTCGGCCTTATTAATGGCCTCGACCAGGCGCGCCGCCTCCTGCGGGTCCGGGTAGACGCGCTTGTTTGCGCCGGTGGCGTAGACGCTGTCGGAGGTGTGCGGGCCGTCCGCGGTGTCCTCGGCGAACACGTCGCCCGGCACCACCATCACGGAGACACCGCTGCCGGCGAGGGTGTTCTGCAGCGCGTTGTGCAGCACGCGCATGCCCTGGTCGGCGTTGTGCACGACCTCGCAGTAGGAGGAGCACTCCTGGAACAGTAGCTCCGGGTGGGTCTCCTGGAAGAAGGAGGAGCCGATCTCCACGGTCGGGATGTGGGAGGCGATGGCGAGCACCTTCGCGCCGTTGCGGTGGGACTCGAACAGGCCCTGGACGAAGTGGGTGTTGCCCGGGCCGCAGGAGGCGCCGCAGACTGCGAGCTCGTCGGCGGCCAGCGAGTCGGCGCCGGCGGCGAAGGCGGCAGCCTCCTCGTTGCGGACGTGGACCCATTCGATGTCGGACTGCCGGACGGCGTCGGAAAGCGGGTTAAGCGAATCGCCGACGAGGCCGTAAATGCGCTTGACGCCAAGGTCCTCGAGCCGCTTCACTACTTGCTGAGCGAAATTGGTCATTGTCTAAAAGCTCCTCATTGGTGGTTTCATAAGGCGTCCGCCATGGTAGCTACATTCCGCCCGGCGGGTTGGCACTCTGTTGCAAGGCAGACACGAAGGCGGGATCTGTGAAGTAGTCGCAGTGGCCGCCGCGCACCCCGGTCACGCGCTCGCCGCCCCACCCGACGTAGGAGGGCGAGGAGCCGAGTGCGGCGGACGGGCCGGAGCGCAGCAGCAGGATCGGGTCGGTAGGGGAATCCACGACGTACACGCTGGCATCGGGGCTGGCGAGGGTGAGCTCGGACACGTGTTCGCCGTCGACGCCGGCGCTGCCAAGGAGCCAGAGGTCGTCCGCGATGAGGCCGTGCTCGTGCGCCGCCTTCGTTGCCACGAGGGTGCCGTAGCTGTGGGAAACGACGGTCTTTTGCGCGTCCGGGTACCGCTCGTCCAGCGCTGCCTGGAACATCGACAGGTCGTCGGCACCGCCGTCGGCCCAGGTGGGCGAGAGCGCCTCGACGAGCAGCGGCGGCGGGGAGTACCCCTGCCAGACCACGACGGCGGCGCCGGTCTGCTGGGCAAGACGGTTCGCCTTCGCCAGTTCGCCCTCGAGCTTCTCCGGGGTGCCGGTGGTCGCGCCGGCGACGAGGGTGATCACGCGCGTGGGGTTTTCGGTGTCGCCGACGATGACGGTGGTGCTGGCCGGCCCGGCCTCGAGGATCGTGCCGCCGGCCCGCTCGACGACCTCACGGGTGGCCGCCGGCGCGGTGCCCACGTAGCGCGCGTGGAGCTCGGAGCCGTCCGCGTCCGGGTGGGCGAAGAGCGGGTCGTAGTCCTGCTGGCGGTCCCCGGTGCCCATGAGCGAGCGGGAGAGCTGCAGGTCCAGCATCATGGACATCGCGTTGAGCCAGAGCACGGTGCGGTTGTGCGCGTGCTTCGCGGCGAACGCGGCTGCCTCGTCGAGCTCGCGCTGGATGCGCGCCGCCGCCTCGAGCGCGAAGCCCGCGGCCTCGAGGCGGGCGGCGCTCGCCTCCAGCGCCACGGCGTAGCCGGTGAGCCGCGCGGCGGAGGCGTCGGAGGCGGGGCCGCGGAACCCGGTAGCGGCGAGCGCGGCGCGGGAGGCCGGCGCGTGGGCGGCGCGCTCGGCGGCGGATCGGGCGGCGGCGTGGGCGGCCGCGGCCGCCGCCACCAGTTCGTTGGTGTCGAGTGCGGGGCGGTACGTCATCGCGCGAGCCCCCGTCCGAGGTCGCCGTCCAGCTGCTCGACCCGGTCCGCGAAGGCGGCAACCGCCTCGAGGTGGGAGGACATGCGGGACGTGGTGGCGTCGATGCGCGAATGCTCGGTGCGCTGCAACGATGCGAGCGCGGCTGCCGAGCGCGACGAGCGGAGGTGGGCGGACGGGAGGGTCGGGAATGCGCGCAGGCAGCTACGCGCGGCGGGTGCGGTTGTGGTGGTGAGTTCTAGGTATGTCATGCAGCAAACCAACCACGAACGAAATGAGCGATTCAAGCCCATAGGCCAAAACTGTGGATAACCCGCCCGCTGCGGACCTAAAGTTATCCACATGAAGATCGCGCTCTTGCAAATCGAGTCCGGCGCCGACAAGATGGAAAATTTGGCCATGGTCGCCCCGCTCATCCGCGACGCCGCGGCGCAGGGGGCCACGCTCGTCGTCCTCCCCGAGGGCGCGAGCCAGGCGTTCGGGCAGGGCAGGCTGGATACGCAGGCTGAACAGCTCGCCGGGCCGTTCGCTACCGGCCTGCGCGACCTCGCGGACGAGCTGGGGATCACCGTTGTCGCCGGGATGTTCCGCCCCGCGGACACGAACGACGTGGGCGACAAGCGGCTCAACCGGGTGTACAACACGGCGCTCATCACCGGCGGCGGGGTGCACAAGGGCTACGACAAGATCCACACCTACGACGCCTTCGACTACCGCGAGTCCGACACCGTCCGCCCCGGCGAAGAGCTGGTCACCTTCGTGCACGAGGGGGTCACCGTGGGCGTGGCCACCTGCTTCGACATCCGTTTCCCGGAGCAGTTCCAGGAGCTTGCCGCCCGCGGCGCGCAGGTGGTCGTCGTGCCTACGAGCTGGGCAGACGGGCCAGGAAAGGTGGAGCAGTGGCGCATCCTCACCGCCGCGCGAGCGCTCGACGCGGGGGTGTTCATTGCGGCGGCGGGCCAGGCGCGCCCCGACTTCGAGGCGAAGGCCGGGCAGCCCTCAGGCCCGACGGGCGCCGGCCACTCCGCGGTGGTGGGCCCGACCGGGAAGCGCCTGGCGGAAGCGGGCTACGGGCCGGAAACACTCGTCGTGGAGATCGACACGGAGGAGACCGCCGCGGCGCGCCAGCAGCTCCCGCTCGCCGCGATGCGCGCGAACAGCACGATGCGCTAGAACCACTCCGGGGCGGCGTCGTGGGCAATAACCTGCACGTCGCGCGCGCCCGCCACCTCGAGCGACGAGGCTAGGCTCGACGCGCGCTCCGCGTCGGCGCAGACGATCACCTCGCGCTGCCACCACATGCCGGCCCCGGCGACCACCTGCTCGAGCGGGGCGCCCACGCGCGACTCCACAATCCACGTCACGTCGAGCCAGCCCTGCGTTGCGGCCAGCGCGTCGAGCGCCGCCGTGTCGTACAGCCCCTCGTCATCGCCGGCGCCCACGACAAGGTGCACCGCGGGGGGCTCCGGCTCATCGAGGTAGTGGAAGACCAGGGCCTTCGCCGCCGCGAACCCCCCTTCCGCAGCGATGACGAGCAGTTGCGTTGCGACGACGTCCCGAAACCCACCCCGCGGCGCCCCCAACGTCAGCCACTCGCCGGGCGCCACCGCGAGATCGCCCGGGATGTGGAACTCCAACTGGCCGAGCGGGTTGGACGGTATCGCGGGAATCAAGCCGGTCCACTCGCCGGGGCGCGCGGACGACATCACCGGCAACACCTGGCCGGGGGAGTAGATGACCGGCGTGCCGGCCTCGACGCGCACGACCTGGACGCCCCCGCGGTCCTCCACGCTGGTCACCCGGGCCGCGGTGGCGGCGGGCACGCCGGCGTGGTCGGCCAGCGAAGCCGCCTCGCGCATGATTTCGGCGGCCTCGGCGAGACTGGACAGATCCGACAGGTCGGACAGGTCGGCGTCGTGCTCGGTGGCGGAGCCGAAGGCGTCGATAAGCAACTGCACTGTGGCGGGGTACTCCTCGGCCGGGAATCCGGTGCGGCGCAGGTCGAGCGCCAACGCGCGCAGGTTGTCGCGGAGCTCCCCGGGGGAGCGCTCGAGCACGGCCGCGGCGGCGCGCAGCAGTATCTCCGGCATGCGCTCGCCGGGCGGCAGCATGCGCTCCGCCTGCGGGTACGCCTCGAGGAACCGGGCGTGCCACGCTTCGCTGACCTGCGGGCTCCGGCTGCGCAATGTCTGTGCTAACTCGGGGAATGGCATGGAAACAGGGTACTGCCGAAGCTGTGAAAGCAATGTCAGTGCGGTGGGATATGGTTGCTTCCGACACAACTGGAAAGAAAGGTGACGGGATGGACTTCACGCCCTACACGCTGCTCACGGACCTCGGGTGGATCGCGGTGCTGCTGATCATCGGCAACATTCTGCGCAACCGGCTGCGCTTGCTCCAGGCGCTCCTGCTGCCCGCGCCGATCACGGCCGGCCTGCTCGGGCTCCTCCTCGGAGACGAGGTGCTCGGCGTGATCCACTGGTCCGACCAGGTGGGTACGTACACCATGCTGCTCATCGCCGTCGTCTTCGCGTCGATGGCGTACTCGATGGAGCTCGGCGGCTCCGTGGCCACCGGCGCGCGCAACATGTGGGGCTATTCCACCGCGATGTTCATGGGGCAGTGGGGCCTGTTTGTGCTGCTCGGCATCTACTTCTTCGCGCCCGTCTTCGGCACCGAGCCGTGGTTCGGCATCATGCTGCCCGTCGGCTTCGTCGGCGGCTTCGGCACCGCCGCCGCGGTCGGCTCGGCGCTCGAGGAGATCGGCGTCGACGGCGCGTCATCGCTCGGCTTCACCTCCGCGACCGTGGGCACGATCGTGGCCATCGTCGGCGGCGTGATCATGGCGAACTGGGGCATCCGCAACGGCAAGGCCTCGCAGCTCGCGGGCGACCTGCCGCAGGACCTGCGCACCGGCTACATCCAGAACGAGGACGAGCGCCCCTCCATCGGCAAGGCCACCACAAACCCGTCCTCGATCGAGCCGCTCGCGCTGCACGGCGGCTTCATCGTGTTCACGGTGCTCGTCGCGTACATGATCAACAGCGCGATTAAGGGGCAGTGGCCGAACGTGTCCATCCCGCTGTTCGCGATGTCGTTCGTCGTGGGCCTGCTCGGCCGCTTCCTGCTCAAGCTCGCCGGCCGCCCGAACTACCTCGACGGCGCGACGATCAACTCCATCTCCGGCGCGGCTACCGACTTCATGATCGCGTTCGGCATCGCCTCCATCGTCCCCGCCGCGCTCGCGGGGTACTGGCAGGCGCTCGTGGTCATGTTCGTCCTGGGCACGATCTTCTGCGTGGTGTGGATGTTCTGGGCCGGCCCGCTCTTCTTCGGCAAAAACTGGCTCGAGCGCGGCCTCTTCGGCTGGGGCTGGGCTACCGCCGCCGTGGCCACCGGCATCGCGCTGCTCAAGATGGTGGACCCGAAGCTCAAGTCCGGCACACTCAACGAGTACGGCGTGGCCTACGTCGGCTTCGCGCCGTTCGAGATCGGCATGACCATCCTCGCGCCTATCGCGGTCATTGCGGGCTTCACCACCGGCTTCGGCTGGATCGCGTTCGCGATCGCGGTCGCCGTCGTCGTGCTCGCGTTCGCGAGGAAGTGGGTGCCGGTGCGCGAGCCGTCGTAAAGCATCGTGCTTATCGACGCCCTTCGGCCCTTTCCCACACCCCATAGACCGCGCTCATCTTCTTGATGCGCCTGGTAACTTCGCGTTCCTGCTCCCGCGCCTCGGCCACGACCGCCTCGGGCAGCACGGCGCGCATGCTTTCGAGCAGTTCGAGTGTCTCCTCCCAGAGCGGATCGTTCCTGTCGAGGGCGGCGAGCAATGTCGAGAGTGCGAGGAGGACGGTGCGGGCCTCCGGATCGTCGAAACGCAATGGCGCGATGGTGTTGCCCTGGCCGAGCCAGTAGCTCCCGTACGAGCCCCGGCTGCTCTTGACCTCGTACCCCGCGGCCCTGAGCTGGCTGATGTGCCTGCGCACGGAGCGCCTGTCGATGCCCAGCGCGGTCGCGATTTCGTGCCCCTGCAGCCGCTCGCCCACTGGAGCAGCTCGATGATGTGCATGCCGCAGAGCGCGGTCGGCGTTGTTGCTTCCACAATGTCCTCCCCCGTTGAGTGTGGGGTGGTGCTGCGAGAGATTGAGGTCAACATTGTCCTCATTCCCTCTGCATACCCCCGCCCGGCATCCTAGCCGGTCGACCGCGGGCTCGGCTTGAGTGGAACAGACTCAGCTTCGCGTGCGTTACACCGAGTGCGAAAGCACAATAGAACTGAACGCACACGAAAGGACAACGAACTTGGCTAACAAGTACACGCAGAAGACGCAGGAGGCGCTGCAGCAGGCGCAAATGCGCGCGTCCGCAGCCGGCAACCCGGACATGCGGCCGGCGCACGTGCTCGAGGCGCTGCTCAAGCAGGAAGACGGCATCGCCGTCCCGGTGCTCAAGGCGACGGGAGTCGACCCGGACACGGTCGCGCGTGAGGCGGGCGAGCTCATTAGCGGATACCCCAGCGCGCAGGGCCAGAACATGGCCAACCCCGGCATCAACCGGGACCTGCAGACGGCGCTGAGCGCGGCGCAGGACCTCGCCGAGGAGCTCGGCGACGAGTACGTTTCGGCGGAGGTGCTGCTCGCCGGCATCGCGAAGGGTAACGACGACGCCGCGCAGCTGCTGACCAAGCGCGGCGCCACGTACGACGCGCTCAAGGAGGCCTTCCCCTCCGTGCGCGGCGGCAAGAAAGTGACCTCCGAGAACCCGGAGGATCAGTTCCAGGCGCTGGCGAAGTACTCCACCGACCTCACCGCCCGCGCACGCGAGGGCAAGATCGACCCGGTCATCGGCCGCGATGCGGAGATCCGCCGCGTGGTGCAGGTGCTCAGCCGCCGCACGAAGAACAACCCGGTGCTCATCGGCGAGCCGGGCGTCGGTAAGACTGCGATCGTGGAGGGCCTGGCCCGCCGCATCGTTGCCGGCGACGTGCCGGAGAGCCTGAAGGGCAAGACGCTCATCTCGCTCGACCTGGGCTCTATGGTCGCGGGCGCGAAGTTCCGCGGCGAGTTCGAGGAGCGCCTCAAGGCGGTGCTCGACGAGATCAAGGAATCCGACGGGCAGATCATCACCTTCATCGACGAGCTGCACACCATCGTCGGCGCCGGCGCGTCCGGCGATTCCGCGATGGACGCCGGCAACATGATCAAGCCGCTGCTCGCCCGCGGCGAGCTGCGCCTGGTCGGCGCGACCACGCTGGACGAGTACCGCCAGTACATCGAGAAGGACGCCGCACTGGAGCGCCGCTTCCAGCAGGTCTACGTGGGTGAGCCGACGGTGGAAGACACGATCGGCATCCTGCGCGGCCTGAAGGAGCGCTACGAGGTGCACCACGGCGTGCGTATCCAGGACTCCGCGCTCGTCGCGGCGGCCGAGCTGTCGAACCGCTACATCACCAACCGATTCCTGCCGGACAAGGCGATCGATCTTGTCGACGAAGCCGGTTCCCGCCTGCGCATGCAGATCGACTCCTCGCCGCAGGAGATCGACGAGCTCGAGCGCATCGTGCGCCGCCTCGAGATCGAGGAGATCGCGCTGCAGAAGGAATCCGACGAGGCCTCGAAGCAGCGCCTCGAGCACCTGCACGAGGAGCTCGCCGACCAACGCGAGCGCCTCGGCGAGATGAAGGCGCGCTGGGAGAACGAGAAGGCGGAGGTGAACAAGGTCCAGTCCGCGAAGGAGGAACTGGAGAAACTCCGCAACGAGTCCGAGATCGCCGAACGCGAGGGCGACTACGCCAAGGTCTCCGAGCTGCGCTACGGCCGCATCCCGGAGCTCGAGGCCGAGGTTGCCAAGGCCGAGTCCGAGGCCAGCAACAAGACGATGCTGGAAGAGGAGGTCACCCCGGACATCATCGCTGACGTCGTGTCCTCTTGGACCGGCATCCCGGCCGGCAAGATGATGCAGGGCGAGACCGAGAAGCTGCTGAACATGGAGAGCGTGCTCGGCGAGCGCGTCGTCGGCCAGAAGGAAGCCGTGGTCGCGGTCTCCGATGCGGTGCGCCGCTCCCGCGCGGGCGTCGCGGACCCGAACCGCCCGATCGGCTCCTTCCTCTTCCTCGGCCCCACCGGCGTGGGTAAGACGGAGCTGGCGAAGGCGCTCTCGGAGTTCCTTTTCGACGACGAGTCCGCCATGATCCGCATCGACATGTCCGAGTACGGGGAGAAGCACTCCGTCGCCCGCCTCGTCGGTGCCCCTCCCGGGTACGTCGGCTACGACGCCGGCGGCCAGCTCACCGAGGCAGTCCGCCGCCGCCCGTACAGCCTGGTTCTGTTCGACGAGGTTGAGAAGGCACACCCGGATGTCTTCGACGTCCTCCTCCAGGTGCTCGATGAGGGCCGGCTTACCGACGGCCAAGGGCGCACCGTCGACTTCCGCAACACGGTGGTCATCCTCACCTCCAACCTGGGCGCCGGCGGCAACCGCGACCAGATCATGGAGGCGGTGAAGCACCACTTCAAGCCGGAGTTCATCAACCGCCTCGACGACGTGGTGGTCTTCGACCCGCTGACCAGCGAGCAGCTCGTCGGCATCGTGGACATCCAGCTCGAGGGGCTGGCGGAGCGCCTCGCCGCGCGCCGCCTCACCCTCGACGTGTCGGACGCCGCCAAGGCCTGGCTCGCCGAGCGCGGCTACGACCCGGCCTACGGCGCCCGCCCGCTTCGCCGCCTCATCCAGCAGGCAATCGGCGACCGGCTTGCGAAGAAGCTGCTCGCGGGCGAGATCCGCGACGGCGACACTGTCCACGTGGACGTCGCCGAGGGCGGCGAGGAACTCGAGGTCACCGCGGCGTAGCTCGGCTGGCTGAGTTGGCTGGTTGAGTCGGCTTGCCGGGCAGGGGCGATTCCCTGCCCGGCTTTTCCTTTGCCCAGCCTTTCATTGCCCGGTGCCCGTCCTCCCGAGGATGCTTACCCCACGA
This sequence comes from Corynebacterium jeddahense, assembly GCF_028609865.1. Lineage (NCBI taxonomy): Bacteria > Bacillati > Actinomycetota > Actinomycetes > Mycobacteriales > Corynebacteriaceae > Corynebacterium > Corynebacterium jeddahense. Next base: position 2,248,577 of record NZ_CP063194.1, on the reverse strand, counting down.
AGATGCTTACTTTTGGATGCTTACTCCTCGAGTACAGCGCCGCTCGGCAGACCATGGCACTCGAGGAGTAGTCATCCTCGGGTAAGCATCTAGCCCTGGCCAAGGCCGGAAACCACCGCCCGAAGCCATACCGAACCTCGAAAGCCTGGAACGAAAAGTGATCTCAACCTCTTCAAGTCAACAAATGTGAGGCGTACCATAACCGGTGTTCCATCCAATCCTAGAAAGGAGTGCCCCATGACCACCCCAACCACAATGCGTGCGGCCGTCGCCGAACAGTTCGGCCAGACCGTCAACGTCAAAGAGATCGACCTGCCGAAGCCCGGCCCGTTCCAGGCACTGGTGAAGTTGCACGCGTCCGGTATCTGCCACACCGACCTCCATGCCGTGGAGGGGGACTGGCCGGTGAAGCCGGAGCCGCCGTTTGTGCCCGGCCACGAGGGTGTCGGCGAAATCATCGAGCTCGGACCCGGTGAACACTCCGTCAAGGTGGGGGACATGGTAGGCAACGCCTGGCTCTGGTCCGCATGCGGTGAGTGCGAGTTCTGCCGCACTGGCCGAGAAACCTACTGCAAACAGGCGGAATACGGCGGATACACGGTGAATGGGTCGTTCGGCGAATACATGCTGGTGGACACCCGCTACGCGCCGCGCATTCCGGAAGGGGCAGACCCCGTTGAGGTGGCGCCGATTCTGTGCGCCGGCGTGACTGTGTACAAGGGCCTGAAAGAAGCGCAGACGAAGCCGGGACAGTTTATGGCCATCTCTGGCATCGGTGGACTTGGTCACCTTGCTGTGCAGTACGCGGTGGCGATGGGCATGCGCGTTATCGCCGTGGACGTCGCCGATGACAAGCTGGAATTGGCGAAAGAGCTCGGCGCCGAGTTCACCGTCAACGCCAAAGAAACCGACCCAGGCGAGGCAGTGCAGGACTACACCGACGGCGGCGCGCACGGCGTGCTGGTCACCGCCGTCCACCCGGACGCGTTTGGCCAGGCCATCGCGATGTGCCGCTCGAATGGCACGATTGTGTTCAATGGCCTGCCGCCGGGGGAGTTCCCGGCACCCATCTTTGACATCGTGCTGCGCGGCATCAACATCCGCGGCTCGCTGGTGGGTACGCGCCAGGATATGTCGGAGGCGCTGGACTTCTACGCCCGCGGCAAGGTGAAGCCGCACGTCACCGCTTGCGAGCTGGACGACGTTAACGAGGTATTTGAAAACATGCGCAACGGCAAGATCGCGGGCCGCATGTCCATCAAGTATTAACCGCGGCCGTGTAGCGGGCATTGCCGGGCAGGGGAAATTCCTGTCCGGCTTTTCCTTTGCCCGGTGCCCGACCTCCCCAGGATGCTTACCCAGGATGCTTATCCCACGAAGATGCATCCTCGGGTAAGTATCTAGCCCCGCCGAACACCCACCCCACCGCGCCAGCAGCGAAACGTCTAAACTCCCCCGCATGCAGCCGACGACCACGATTCTCACCCGCGTTGCTGTCCCCGGCGTCGAAAGTGAGCAGCTGGAGGCGCACCAGATCGGGGAGCGTCATTTTGTGGTGGCGAGCGTTCCGTTCGTCGATACGACGCTCGCGCTGGGCGACATCGTCGAGTGCGTCCTGGTCGGCGGCGCGTACCACGTGGACAGCGTCGTCGTGCGAGGCGGCGCGTCGACGATCAGGGTTCTGCCTGAAGAGGACGCGGACGACATCGCCGCGACGCTGCTCGCGTTCGGGTGCCGGGTGGAGCTCGGACCGGGCGGGATGCTCGCGGCGAGCATCGGCGCGGACTGCCCGCGGGAGGGCATCACCGAGTGGCTCGGCGGCCTCGAGGCGCAGGGCGCGATC